>NC_015717.1:948000-1264000 GCF_000253295.1 Hyphomicrobium sp. MC1
TAGCTCGGCGAAGTTTAACGACTGTGACGACGGCGCCGGATGACAGTCCGGCGCCGCGTCGTTTATAGGGCCGTTTATCGGGGCCGCAGAGCGCGCGCTCCATGTAAAGGCCTGCCGATGACCGACATTCCCGTTCTCTCGTCCATTGCGCCATTCGCGGAAACATCCGAGCTCTGGTTCGTCGATATCTGGGGCGTGATGCACAACGGCGTGCGGCCGTTCGCGTCGTCGGTGGCGGCGTGCGAGGCTTTTCGCAAGCGGGGTGGAACAGCGCTGCTGGTGACGAACTCTCCGCGGCCGCGGGAGAGTGTGGGCAAGCAGCTCGATAGCATCGGCGTATCGCGCGATGCTTATGACGGCATTGTCAGTTCGGGAGACGTGTCGCGCAGTCTCATCGACGCGTGGGCGGGGCGGCCTATTTTGCACATCGGGCCATCGCGTGATCTGCCGATCTTTGCGGGGTTGAAGGCTCAGCCCGGCGCGACCCTCGAGGATGCCGAAGTTGCGATCTGCACTGGTCTTTACGACGACGAGACGGAAACGCCGGATAGTTACGCCACGATTTTGGAGAAGCTTCGTGCGCGCGATGTGCCGATGATCTGCGCCAATCCGGATTTGAAAGTCGAACGTGGTGGCCGCATCATCTATTGCGCCGGAGCGATTGCGGCGGCTTATACGGCGCTGGGTGGTACAGTGAGCTACGCAGGGAAGCCATACCAGCCGATCTATGACCTTGCGCTCAAGATCGGCGCCGAGAAGCGTGGCGCGGTGGTCGGTAAGGATCGGGTGCTGGCGATTGGCGACGGCGTGGCGACCGACATTGCGGGAGCGGCCGCATTCGGTATCCGTTCCGTGTTTATTGCGAGCGGCATCTCCGTACGGGCAGACGAAACGATGGATCACGCGGCGCGGCGCCTATTCGCAAACGACAGCGCCGCGAAGCCGGTTGCGGTGATGAAAGATTTTGTTTGGTAGTTGGAATTGTCATCCTCTGCATAATGTCGAGGATGACACGGTAAGAGCGGCGAAGTCGCTCAACGTTTCTATATCGTCAAAACGATTTTGCCGATGTGGGCGCCACTGTCGATGCGCTTGTGGGCTTCGGCGGCATCGGCCAGCGGATACGTGCTGTCGAGCGGAATTTTGATTTTTCCGGAGGCGATCAGCGGCACGACTTTTTCGGCAATCGCGCTCGCGATATCGCCTTTCACTTCGTTCGAACGGATGCGCAGCGTCGAGCCCGTTAGCGTCAGGCGCTTCAGCATCACGCGCATGAAGTCGACTGTTGCGGTCGAGCCCCTCTGGAACGCGATGTTGACGAGACGACCATCGTCGGCAAGCGAGCGAATGTTCTTCTCGATGTAGTCGCCGCCGACCATGTCGAGGATGACATTGACGCCTTTGCCTGCCGTTTCGGTCTTGATGACTTGGGCGAAATCCTGCGTGCGATAGTTGATCGCGACGTCGGCGCCGAGCTTGCGGACTTCTTCGCATTTTTCATCTGAGCCAACGGTCGTGAAGACCGTTGCGCCGAACGCCTTGGCAAGCTGTACGGCCGTCACGCCGATGCCGCCACTGCCGCCGTGAACGAGAAACTTCTCGCCCGCCTTCAATTGTCCGCGCTGAAAGACGTTGTGCCAGACAGTGAAGAACGTCTCGGGAATGGCGGCTGCTTCGATGAACGAGATCGGGTCCGGCTTTGCGATGCAGGCGAGTTCCGATACCGCAGCGTATTCGGCATAGCCGCCGCCAGGAACGAGGGCCATTACGGCATCGCCAATAGTGAAGCGTTTCGCGCCCTCGCCCAAGGCCACGATCGTGCCGGAGACTTCGAGGCCCGGAAGTTCCGAATGGCCTTTCGGTGCGGGATAATTGCCCTGTCGCTGCAACACGTCTGGCCGATTGACGCCTGCTGCTGCAACCTTGATCAACACGTCGCCTGCCTTCACCTCGGGTAGCGGCAGTTCCGTCATCGTCAGGACTTCGGGTCCGCCGGCTCCGTTGATCGCTACCGCTTTCATCGTCGTGGGAAGGCTCATCAGGTTTGCTCTCTTGGCATTTTGGCTGGCGAGAGGAATGCACCGCAAGGGCCGCTGGGGCAAGGCGGGATGGAGACGCGCCCTGTCTGCTGCATCCGATCTCGACCCGCTGGAGCATCTTCAATAGAGTGGGCGCATAAGAACCGGAGGACGCGTCATGGACCTCGACGATCTGTTGCCGCCGAAAAAACCAAAGGGTACAGCAATCGGCGAAAGCCTCGAAACGCTGTCGGTCGCAGAGCTCGAAAAACGGATCGCAGATCTTGAGGCGGAGATCGTCCGGGTGCGTGCGGAAGTCGATCGCAAGAAGCGTCACGAAGAGGCGGCGCACGCGCTTTTTAAATCGTAAAGTGCGTTCTAACGATCAATTTGAATTACGCTGCATACTGTCCAATTTTGGGATTCGATGAATTTGGCGCGGCTGTTTCGAATCCTAACAGCGCGTCACGCCGCTCACGTTTCCACTTAACTGAACCTTAAGCATATTGCTGCACTTTCGGTGTTAATCCAGGTCATCTGGATCGTGGCGGCCCCTCTGCCGCCTCATTTGACGCCTCCCTGTTGACTTTCGAGCCGCCCTAACGGAGCGGCTCTTTTTTTGCACTGTCCACAACAGGATTGGAAACGCCCCGTTTTGGGCGAGGTTGTTAACTATGGTGCTCTAGTGTCGGTTCGTGGTAGCAGTTGCACACGGGTAAGCGTTTGTATCGTTGAGGGTCATGAGTAACGTATATCGCGTGGATGGCGCGCCGTCTGGCGGCGCCACAACGGTCTCGTTCGGAGAGCGGTTTCAGTCCTCCGAACAGTTTGACCACATCTTCAAAGAAGGCATGGCGCTCGTCGAGCGCACCGCCAGTTATCTTGACGGTCCGGGCCGCAAGGAAGCAAAGGCGCTCGCTGGCGGGGTCGGCGTCCTTTATGCAACCGAAAGCATGCGTCTGACGACGCGGCTGCTCGATCTGGCTTCGTGGCTTCTCATTCGCCGCGCGCTTCGAGAAGGTGAGATCACCGAGGACGAAGCGCGCAAGAAGCGGCGTCGCGTCAAGCTGCAGGCTTTTGGCCGCCCGGCGCACGTCAAGGGCTATTCGGAGCTCCCGATGGGCCTTCAGAGCCTGATCGAGGAAAGCTTCGCTCTGCACGATCGCATCTCGCAGCTCGATCGCATTCTGACGACGCCGTCGGCAGCAGATGCGCCGGAAGCAGCGGTGAATCCGGTTGCGCATCAGGTCGGTTTGCTGGAGCGGGCGTTCGCTGCGAAAGTCAGCTGAGCGCAACCGACAGTTCGAAAATCAAAAAGGCCCGCTCGACGAGAGCGGGCCTTTTGATTTCTGACGATACGTTCGATCACGAAAAGCGATCAGAACATGCCTTCGAATTTCTTCTTGAAGCGCGACAGGCGGCCGCCACGGTCCATCAACTTCGCATCGCCGCCGGTCCAAGCCGGGTGCGTGTTCGGGTCGATGTCGAGGGTGAGCGTGTCGCCCTCCTTGCCGTACGTCGAGTACGTCATGAACTGAGTGCCATCCGTCATGACCACCTTGATCTGGTGGTAGTCGGGGTGGAGATCGGCGTCTTTCTTCATAGCCTTTGGTCCGTCTGGTAATACGTTTATCACGGCGAAGCCCTGAAGAGCTCCGGCCCCGGTCTTGGCAAAGAGGGGACTGAATTGGCGCGTTGTTTAGCCGAGATAGCCACCCTGCACAAGCCGCAGTGCGTCGCAAACCTAAGCAAATCGTAATTTTCTTGAGGCCGATCAGCGGCCCATTGCCACTTGAGCCATCGGCTCCGGTGGGGCATGGTCCCCGCGGCTTAAGGGTCGAAACATCATGTTTCCCCACGACTTGGATCAGAAAACCCCATGAGCAGCGACGTTGCAGACCGGAGCCCTGAGCAGGCTCAACCTACGGATGAACCTTCCCGGGAACGCCGGCGCATGTCGCTTAAGCCTTTGAAGACGCTGATGCCCTTGATCACCGCGCATAAGGGTGCGCTCTGGGGCGCCGTTATCGCCCTGGTCGTCTCGGCGCTTGCCATGCTGTCGGTTCCGCTCGCCGTCAGGCGTATGATCGACAAGGGTTTTGCCGGCAACGATTCCGCGCTCATTAACAGCTACTTCCTCACGCTCATCGGTATCGGCCTCATCATCGCGATCGCGAGCCCGGCCCGCTATTATTTCGTCAACTGGATCGGCGAGCGCGTGGTTGCCGATTTGCGCTCGAAGGTTTTCGCGCAACTCGCCAAGCTCGGACCGGCCTATTTCGACGTCAATCATTCCGGCGAGATCATGAGCCGCCTGACGGCGGACACCACGCAGATCAAAGCTGTCGCCGGCTCGTCGCTGAGCCAAGCGGCGCGCAACTCGATCATGCTGGTCGGCGCGCTGATCATGATGTTCATCACCAGCACCAAGCTTTCGCTGCTGGTGTTTCTGGCGATCCCGGTCATCGTTCTGCCGCTCGTCGGCTTCGGGCGGCTTGTGCGCCGCCTGTCACGGGAGGCGCAGGATACGCTCGGCGATTCATCGGCCTACGCGGCCGAGAACCTTGCCGCCTATCGGACGATGCAGGCCTACGTCAACGAGAAGGCCGTGACGGATCGGTACGACCGTTCGGTGGAGCGGACGTTCGCTGCGGCACGTCGGCGGATGCGGGCGCGCGCGGCGCTGACGGGCATCGCTATCTTCCTGACTGTCGCGAGTATCACGGCTGTGCTCTGGTACGGCGCGTCGGCGGTGATCTCCGGTGACATGACCGGCGGCCGGCTTGGGCAATTTGTGCTTTATGCGCTGTTCGCTGCGGCATCTCTCGCAGAAGTCTCGGAAGTCTGGGGTGAGATCAGCCAGGCGGCAGGTGCTGCGGAGCGGCTTTCTGAAATGATGGCGACGGTGCCGGAAATCCGTTCGCCAGAGAAGCCGACGCCGCTGCCGGAGCCCGCAATCGGCAGCGTAGCGTTCGAAAACGTGTCGTTCGGCTATGCGGCGCGCAAGGGCGATAAAGCGCTCGATTGTATTTCATTCCGCGCCGAACCGGGCGAGACGCTGGCGCTCGTCGGGGCCTCGGGGGCAGGCAAGACCACGATCTTCAATCTGCTTCTGCGCTTTTATGATCCCGATACGGGCATCGTTCGCGTTGATGGCGTCAACGTCAAGGATGCCGACCTCTCGGCGCTGCGCAATCGCATGGCGCTCGTACCGCAGGACGTTGCGCTGTTCGCCGATACGGTTGCCGAAAACATTCGCTATGGCACGCCAGGCGCGACGCTGTCGGAAGTGCGGCGTGCGGCGGCTGCAGCCCAGGCCGACGAATTCATTCGCCGTCTTCCGGATGGATACAACACGCGTCTTGGCGAACGCGGCACATCGCTTTCGGGCGGTCAGCGTCAACGCATCGCCATTGCACGCGCAATTCTGAAAGATGCGCCGATCCTGCTGCTCGACGAGGCGACGAGCGCGCTCGATGCGGAAAGCGAGGGCGCTGTGCAGCGAGCGCTTGAAGACCTGATGAAGGACCGGACGACGATCGTCATCGCGCATCGCCTGGCGACGGTGCAGAAGGCGGACCGGATTCTCGTCATGGAGAACGGCCGTATCGCGGAAGCCGGTACGCATAGCGAACTGGTACGGCGCGGCGGAATCTATGCGCATCTTGCCGAGCTTCAGTTCGGACGCGAGGCGGCGGAGTAGGCCGAACGGCGGATCTGCGAGTTAACCGGCTGTTAATGTCTGTGAACTGATTATCAACAATCTGTCCGCCTGCTGATAATTAGTGTCATGAAGACGCTTACGGCCATCGTTATCGGGTTCGGAGTTTTTGCGTACGACATCTCGTTCAACAACGGCGAGATCGTACGTTGGGTCGGGTCGTTTCTCGGACTTGCCTAGGCGATAACAGCTGACTACTGCCCCGACGCATGCGGCTGCGCATTGACGTGGCCGCTCCTGTTTTCCATTGAGCTTAGCGATAAGCGTTCGGCGCGGCGGCCGCTAGGCTTTTATCTGTTCGTCAGCTTCAGCTCGATGCGACGGTTCTTTTGGTAGGCTTCTTCCGTGTGGCCGGGATCGACCGGCTGGAATTCGGCATAGCCCGCTGCGACGAGCCGGTCGGCGGGGACGCCGCGCGAGACGAGGTATTTCACGACCGATGCGGCGCGGGCCGTTGAGAGTTCCCAGTTCGAAGCGAATTGCGAATTCGAAATCGGGCGCGCGTCGGTGTGGCCGTTGATCTGAAGAGCCCAATCAATGTCGGGCGGAATTTCTTTCTGCAATTCGACGATGGCTTCGGCGATCTGGTCCATCGCCGCCATGCCTTCCGGCGTCAGCGTTGCGGAGCCCGACGGGAACAGCACTTCAGATTCGAAGACGAAGCGGTCGCCGACAACGCGGATGTCTTTGCGATCTTTCAGCAGCGTGCGTAAGCGGCCGAAAAAGTCGGATCGATAACGCTTCAACTCCTGCACCTGCTGGGCAAGGGCCGTGTTCAAACGGGCTCCGAGATCCTTGATGGTCTTGTCGCTTTCGGCGCCTTTTTTCTCCGAGGCTTCGAGTGCGTCGTTCAAGGCTGCGATCTGGCGGCGAAGCGCAACGAGCTGTTGATTGAGAAGATCGACTTTCGACAACGCTTCGTTCGAAAGGTTCTTCTGCTTGTCCAGCGCCGCCGTTAATCCGGCAATCTGACCTTCGGCCGATTTGGCGCGCTCGTCAGCGCCAAGGCCTGCGCCCGTCAGTTTTTCGTTCTCGGCTTTGAGTGTGGAGAGCGTGGCTTGCAGAGCCGCGAGTTCATCCTGCGCCGATTGCGATTTGCCTTTTTCCAGAGACAGCATCGACGTCAATTCACTGATCTGGGCGGTGAGGCGCTGAAGGGCGGAATCTTTGCCGGTGACTTCCTGGGCGGAGAAGTACTGCGCGATCATGAAGATCGACATCAGCAGCGTCACGACGAGGAGCAGCGTCGAGAGCACGTCGACGTAGGCGGGCCAGAACTCGCCGTATTCGCCACCGCGGCGGGAGCGTCCGCGCGCCATTGGTTAGCCCCCGCGCTTCATCGCATCGGCGAGGCTGCGCAGCATGCTGGCGACCTCTTGCTGCTGCTGCGCCTGCTCATCGACCCATTCGCGGACGACCTTTTGTTCGGTGCGCATCTGCGTCACGAGCTGATTGACGCCGCGCGCGAGGTCGCGAACGTCCTCTTGAGCTTGACCGGCCGCCTTGGCGGTCGTGGGTGCCGGCTGGTCGGTCAAGCGATTGGTGAAGTCTTCGAGCGAGCGCTGCATGTCAACGACGGCGGACAGAAGCTGGCGGTTGACGTAGTCGCTCGACGACACGCCGCCGGCAGGCGTCAGCTCGGTGATGCCCGAGAGCCATTCTTCCAGCTCGTTATAGAAGCGGTTGTGCGCGTGGTTTGCCTGCAATTCGAGAAAGCCGAGAATGAGCGATCCGGACAGGCCCAGAAGCGATGACGAGAAGGCCGTTCCCATGCCCCTCAGCGGCGCGGCGAGGCTTGCCTTCAAGTCGCTGAAGAGCTGGACGTTGTCGGTCGCCTTGCTGTCGAGGGTGTCGATGGCGTGGCCAACCGACTGAATGGTTTCAAGCAGACCCCAAAAGGTGCCGAGCAGGCCGAGGAACACGAGCAGCCCGACGAGATAGCGGCCGGTGTCGCGGGCTTCATCGAGGCGCGAGCCGATCGAATCCATGAACGATCGCATGGCGGCCGTCGACAGCGAGATGGTGCCGGTGCGATCGCGCAGCATCGTCGCCATTGGGGCGAGCAGCACGGGGCGGGCGCTGATCGACAGGCCTGGATCGGAAATACGGAAAGCATTCACCCAGCGGATTTCGGGATAAAGCCGGAAGACCTGACGGTAGGCGTAGATGATGCCCAGAAAGAGCGTACCGAGGATCAGGCCATTCAGGCCTGGGTTGTTCAAAAACGAATGCTGCAACTGGTCGAAGAGAATGGCGGCAAGAAAGCCAACCAATGTCAGGAAAATCGTCATGCGCAGCAAAAAGACACCGGGCGGTGTCAAACGCCGCGATACCGGTGCGAGTGCCGAGGCATCGCCCGGGCGGATCTTGGCCATTCGTCGTCTCCGGAACGTCCCCGCTGTCCCATTGCGAGACCTTAGCGCAACGCTGTGTCATCGAAAACCGGCAACATCATGCCGGAGGTCGGGCTAGCCCGGGGCGTCCGGCGTGTGTCAGCCCTTTGTAAACAGCACAGAGCCGAAAGCTTTGTGAAGGTGGAGGTTGGCAGCCAGGACGTCGCCCGAGTCCAGCATCTTGTCGCCGCCCTTCAGGTCGCTGACGAAGCCACCGGCCTCGCGGACGATGACGATACCGGCCGCGACATCCCACGGTTGCAGATTGTGCTCCCAGTAGGCGTCGAAGCGGCCGGCAGCAACGAAGGCGAGATCGAGGGCGGCGGAACCGGTGCGGCGGATGCCTGCGACTTCGCCCATCAGCATTTCCATCTCTTTGAGGAAACGCGGGTGTCCGGTGCGGCCACGGTGAGGAATGCCGGTTGTCACCAGGGCATCCGCGGGCGATTTGCGGGCGGCGACGCGGAGGCGGCGGTCATTCAGGTAGGCGCCCTTGCCCTTTTCAGCGGTGAAAAGCTCGTCGCTCGCCGGATTGTAAATGACGCCCGCAACAAGCTGGCCTTCGCGTTCAAGGCCGATGGAAACGGCGAACATCGGGTTCGAATGCAGGAAATTGGTGGTGCCGTCGAGCGGATCGACGATCCAGCGGTGGGTCTTGTCGGCGCCAATGATCTCGCCGCGCTCTTCCATCAGGAAGCCGTAGCCGACGCGGGCCTTCGACAGTTCCTTGAAGATGATGTCTTCGGCTTTGTGGTCGGCGGCGGAGACGAAATTGGCAGGGCCTTTGATCGAGACCTGCAGGTGTTCGACCTCGCCGAAGTCGCGAATGAGGCTGCGTCCGCCTTTGCGCGCCGCGGAAATCATGACGTTCAGGGTCGGTGATACGTTGCTCATGTCGTGAGATCCGGAATCGGCGCGAGAAAAACTTCGAAGACGCGCGCTCTACCGGCTCTTCACAGTCATGGCAAGGCGGCGCAAAGCCTTAAGGCACTGCCGACATTTCCGGATCGACCGCGATACGGTCCATCCAGGCGGAAGCCTCGACCGCTGCTTTGAGGCGATCGGCCTTCGACATTTTCGCCAGAATGGCGTCGAATTCCTTGTCGACGAAGCCGTTCTTCTGCGCGATCAGGCGCCATTTCGCGGCTTCGATCGGGTCTTTCTTCACCTTGATGCCGTCAAGGTAAACGTAGGCCAATCGGTTCTGCGCGCCGACGATGCCCTTTTCTGAGGCCGCCTTGAGCAGAGCGGGGATCTTCACCTCGTCCTTCGTGAGGCCGAAGCCCTGGAGGAGCCGCACAGCATAATCGTATTGCGCGACTGCGAGGCCTTGCTCGGAAGCGCGGGAGAGCCAGCGTGCCGCTTCCAGCGCATTGGCATCGACGCCGGTGCCCGTCTGATAAAGCTCTGCGAGGTCGTATTCGGCCTGTGGAACGCCTTTTTCGGCGGCGTAGCGAATGTGCTGGTAGGCGCGGATCGGGTTCTGCGGCTTGCCCGTGCCGTTGAGGAACAGCAGGCCGAGATTGTAGTTGGCGTCGGCGCTGCCGGAGAGGGCGGCCTTCTCGAACAGTTCGCCGGCCTGTGTGTAGTCTTTCTTGACGCCCTTGCCCTGGGCGTAGGCCATCCCGAGCGCGAAGGTGCCCTGGATGTCGCCCATGTCGGACGCTCGCTTGAAGTATTCGTTGGCTTTGCGCTGGTCTTTTTCGACGCCAAGGCCGTCCTGGTAGATGCGGCCGATGAGAGTATTGGCTTGTGGTTCGCCCTTGGCTGCGGCTTCCTGCGCGAGCTTCAGCGCCGTCAGGTACTGGCCTTGGTCGAAGGCGGTGTAGGCGGCATCGTCGCCGGTCGGGGGAACCAGCGAGGGAATGCGCGTTTTCATGCTCGCCGGTCCGGACGTGGGGGGCGGCTCGGCTTCCGACTTCTTGGGCGTCGGGGTGAGCTTGGGGACAACCGTCTCGTCGCGCGAAAACCACGAGCTGCTTTCGGCCGCTGCGGGAGCGGCGCTGAGAGTGAGTGCCAAGCAGAGGGCCGTTCCGATTAATGATCCAGACCGGGATAATCTCATGTTGCAGTCTCGGGGATTCGTAAGGCTTCCGAAAACGCGCGAACGCGGGCGGCAGCGTCTTTTTCCGTTTCGCTGCTTGTCACGCGGACAGAGACGAAGTCGGCGCCCAAGATAGCCAATGCATGCGCGGCATCGCTATCGGGAACATCGAAGGCAACGCAGGGGACTTCGAACAGCTCACTCCACCAGGCGATGAGATCGCGTTGGCGTTGCGCTGCCTTTTCCCGGTCTTCGACATGAGGAGGAATGCCGAAGGCGACGTAATCGGCGCCGCTTTCGCCAAGTTCCATCGCGTCGTGGCGGCTGCGCCCAGCGTCGGCGCCGACGATGGCATCAGGCGCGGACTGGCGCGCTGTTTTGAATGAACGGATGATATCCTGTGACCAGAGCAGATGAACGCCATCGGCGCCGAGCATCTTGGTTTCGCCGGTCTCCGACGCGATCAGCACGGCGATGCCTTGTGCTTGCGCCAAGGCAATGAGCGGCCGCGTCGTTTCGGAAGCGATTTTCGCGCCTTGGCCGGGACGCAGCAGCACGCTTGCAATCGGCGCGGCCTCAATCGCCGCCGAAAGCACGCTTTTCGCCTGTGCGGCGGGCGTGTCGTCGATCTGAAAATCCAGATAAAGGCTGGCTGGGGTAGACACGCGCCAAAGACTCCAGTTTTTGAACGTTCAATTCCGTGCTGAATGCGGCGGAAACAAGAAGGCCGTCGATTGACCGGGTTTCGTCCACTGGGTTGCAGCAAACAGGGCTATACTCAAGACGAATCGAGTTTTAAGGGCCACAGCGCGGTTTTTTCGCCGGATTACCGCCTTAACGCAGTTTACCAGTCTACGGGAACGGGTCATGGTCACCCATCTCTGAGTTTAGGCGTTTTTCCGCCAACTTGAGGGCTCACGTAGTGTCGGCAAGATCGGCATGCTGCGTCTCTCGCCCATCGGAGCCAAACGGGGAATGATCAAACAAGTCACGCTTCGCCTAGTCGGCGTCAGTTTATTGGGGGTTTGCTGGATCGGATGTGCGCCAGTCATGGCGGCAGAGACGACCACGCAGGATTCCTCAAGCGGCACGACGACGTATTTTCCGCCGAAACCGACGTCGGCAGCGGATGCTCCGGTTGTCACGCCGGCGGCGCCGACGACAACGGCTGCCATTCCGAAATCGGCTGACCCGCCCAAGAGCAATCTTCCGGCCGAGCCTGCGGTTTCGCCGAAGAGCAGCGTACATGATGCCGATCCGTCGGTAACGGCGACGGTGACTCCGGCTGCCGGTGAGACGCCTCAGTCGCAACCGGCGCCCGCGACAGGCGATGCCAAGCCGGCTGATGCAAAACCGGCCGACGTCAAACCCGACGCTGCGCCGGCCCCTGCAACGACGGATACGGCTATCGTAACGCCATCGGCGGACGACAAGTCTGCCGCGGATAAACCTGCTGCAGACACGCCGGCTGCAACGCCTGCGCCATCAACCGACAGCAAGCCAGACGCTGCTACCGCGACACCTCCTGCGGCTTCTCCCGCGAGCGATACAGCGCAGCAGCCCAAGCCCGCTGAGACGACGCCGGTTGCCACGCCGCCAGCACCGCCGCCGGTCAATCCGGTCGTTCTCGCGGCACGCGGGAAGCTTTCGGATAAGTCGTTCGCCAGCAACAGCGCCAATGACGATGTGACCGCCGCGCGCGATTACTATAGTGGCCATACCGAGCCGCTGTGGGTTCATGGCGGTGAGTTCACGCGCAAAGCGAAAGAGATCATCTCGACGTTGAAAGGCGCTGATGATTGGGGTCTCGATTCATCGGCCTTCGCTATTCCGGCGCTCGGGAGTGGGTCCGCTTCGGAAGGAGCGGCGGAGGCTCAGTTGACGCTATCGGCGCTGAAATATGCGCGGTATGCGCGCGGCGGCCGTCTCGATCCAGTGTCGCTCAGCAACATTCTCGATATGAAGCCGCCGGTCAAAGAGCCGAAGGCCGTCATGCGAGAGCTGGCGAGTGCGTCAGATCCCGGCGCTTATCTGCGCGGCCTCAATCCGAAACACATCGGTTTCGAACGTCTACGTCAAGCGCTGTTGAAGGCACGTGGCGGGGCGACTGATGTCGCGGATGAGCCTGTCGACCCGGCGCTACTCATCAAACTACCGACGAAGGGCAAAACGCTGAAGCGGGGCGTCAAGGACGATCAGGTTTCGCTGCTGCGGCAGCGCTTGAAAGTTCCTGCCGACAATCCCTCAAATGATCGCGTGTACGACGATCAGCTTGCCGATGCGGTTCGCGCCTTCCAGCAGGCGAACGGTCTCAAGGCCAATGGCGTGGTGACCAATCGCGTGCGCACCGCGCTCAACAGCGAGGGGCAGCCCAAGCGTCGCGCCAGCCCGTCGGAGAACGTCGATCGCATCGTCGTCAACATGGAGCGTTGGCGGTGGCTGCCGGCCAATCTCGGGAAGTTCTACGTCATGAACAACATTCCCGAGTTTACCAGCGAGATCTGGAAAGACGATCGCATCGAGCTGAAGCAGAGGATCGTTGTCGGACAGCCGTCGTGGCCGACGCCGCTGCTGTCTTCTAAAATGCAGTATGTGATCTTCCGCCCGAGCTGGGGCATGCCGGACGGCATCAAAGCCAAGGAGCTTATGCCGCGCCTCCGGCAGGCGTCCGGCAATTCGGGCTTCGGATTCTTCGATCAGTTGTTCGGTGGCGGCGGCGGTTACAGCGGCGCAGATGTGATCGAAGCCTACAAGCTGCAGGTCTATTACAACGGCCAGAGGGTCGATCCCAATTCGGTGAATTGGAAAACGGCGGACGTTCGGCAATACAGCTTTATCCAGCCGCCGGGTCCGGACAATCCGCTCGGCATGGTGAAGTTCCGTTTCCCGAACAAGCATGACGTCTACATGCACGATACGCCGGAGAAGAGCCTCTTCAGCGCGAATGCCCGGGCGTTGAGCCACGGCTGCATGCGTGTTCAGGATCCTCGTAAAACTGCGGAGGTCATTCTGGGCGAAGACAAAGGTTATTCGCCTGAGAAGGTCGGAGAGCTTTGGAATAGCGGTGCCAGCATCACGCTGTCGAAAGAGGTGCCCGTTTACCTCGTCTATTTCACCGCTCGTGTGGGCGACGATGGTCAGATGGAAAACTTCCCCGACGTCTACGGCATCGACAGCCGGGTGATGTCTGCAATCCGGGGACGTCCCGTCCGCTTCGTTGCGCAGGAAGCGATCGATCCGACGGAAGCTTCGGAGCCGGGCGCCAGCGCGTACGATCCGGGAGACGATCAGCGGCCGAACCGCCGGAGCAAGAAGAACAGCAATCCCATCCAGGATGCGCTTTCCAACATCTTCTTGAACTGAGCGCAGCCGGTATAGACATCAAAAAAGGGCGGATCTTTCGATCCGCCCTTTCTGTTTTCAGGCCGTGCCCGGGATTTCGATACGGCTTTTATCAGGCCGCTTTTTCGAGCTTCTGGTCCCATTTGCCGAGAGCAGCTAGGCTGTTCATCTTGGCGCGGTGCGTGAAGGCGCGCTGGCCGGCAGCGACGTTCTCGGGCTTGCCGCCCCAGGCCTGGATCGCAGCGGCCTGCAACGCGCGGCCATAAGAGAAGGTCAGCGGCCAGGGCAGCGGACCGGACGCGTTCATCAGCGAGAGATGCTCGGTTGCGGCTTCGTCCGACTGACCACCCGAGAGGAAGGCAATGCCAGGGACAGCGGCGGGAACCGTCGCCTTCAAACACTTGACCGTCTTTTCGGCGACTTCGGCGGCGCTCGCCTGCTTTGAGCACTTCTGGCCGGAAATGATCATGTTCGGCTTGAGCACGATGCCTTCGAGATTGACGCGGGCATCATAGAGTTCGCGGAAGACGGTGCGCAGCGTCCACTCCGTGACGCGATAGCATTCATCAATGTCGTGGCCGGCATGCTCGCCGTCCATCAGGACTTCGGGTTCGACGATCGGGACGATGTTGGCTTCCTGGGCAAGGGCCGCGTAGCGGGCCAGCGCGTGCGAATTTGCCTTGATGCAGTTCCAGGTCGGCATGCCGTCGGCGATGGTGATGACCGCGCGCCACTTCGCAAACCGGGCGCCGAGCTTGTAATATTCGGCGAAGCGTTCGCGCAGGCCGTCGAGGCCTTCGGTGATGGTTTCGACCTTCGACGTCGGACCTGCGAGCGGTTTTGCACCCATGTCGACTTTGATGCCGGGAAGCGAGCCTGCGGCCTTCATGATGTCGACGAGCGGCGTACCGTCCTTGGCCTTCTGACGGATGGTCTCATCGTAAAGGATGACGCCGGAGACGTAATTCTTCATGCCTTCGGTGGCGCGGAACAGCATCTCGCGGTAGTCGCGGCGGCTGTCTTCGGTCGATGTCAGCTTGATCGAGTCGAACCGCTTCTTGATCGTGCTCGTGCTTTCGTCAGCGGCCAGAATGCCTTTGCCGGGCGCAACGAGAGCGCGGGCGATGTCTTCAAGTTTTTCGCTCATACTTGCCTCCGTAGGCCGTTTAAACAGTGAAACGCACAATAACGGGCGCCGTTCACTGGCGCCCGTCCTAAAATCCCGTTCAAATCAGCTTGGCCATTGCGACTGCGGTATCGGCCATGCGGTTCGAGAAGCCCCATTCGTTGTCATACCAGGAAACGACGCGAACGAAGTTGCCGTCAATCACCTTGGTTTGATCGAGGGCGACGGTCGAAGACGACGGATCGTGGTTCAGGTCCATCGATACGAGCTTGTCCTTCGTCACCGTCAGAATGCCACCGAGGCGGTTCGATTTTGTGGCTTCAACGATGGCGTTGTTCACTTCTTCTGCCGTCGTGTTCCGCTTGGCGACAAACTTGAAGTCGATCAGCGAGACGTTGGGCGTCGGCACGCGCATCGACGCGCCGTCGAGCTTGCCGGCGAGTTCCGGGATCACGAGGCCGACGGCCTTCGCGGCGCCGGTCGTCGTCGGGATGATGTTCAGCGCTGCTGCACGGGCGCGGTAGAGATCCTTGTGCAGGGTGTCGAGCGTCGGCTGGTCGCCCGTGTAGGAGTGGATCGTCGTCATGAAGCCGTGTGCGATACCGACGGCATCGTTGAGCACGTGGACGACCGGCGCGAGGCAGTTGGTGGTGCACGAGGCGTTCGAGACGACGACGTGCTCCTTCGTGAGCTTGTCGTCGTTGACGCCGTAGACGACAGTCAGATCGGCGTTATCGGCGGGGGCCGAGACGAGCACGCGCTTGGCGCCGGCTTCGAGATGCGCCTTGGCCTTGTCCTTCGAGGTGAAGATGCCGGTACATTCGAGCGCGACATCGACGCCCATGGCCTTATGCGGTAGCTCGGCGGGGTTCTTGATGGCCGTCACCTTGATCGGACCGGTACCGGCGTCGATCGTATCGCCATCGACCTTCACTTCCTTGGGGAAGCGGCCATGCACGCTGTCATAGCGCAGCAGATGGGCGTTGGTTTCGACAGGGCCGAGATCGTTGATGGCGACGACTTCAATGTCCGTCCGACCGCTCTCGATGATTGCGCGCAGCACGTTGCGACCAATGCGGCCGAAACCGTTGATCGCGACCTTCACAGCCATTCTTGGAGATCCTCCGGGTGTGAGAAATTGTAACGGATACGGACGAATTGCGGGCTCGTCGCGATCAGTCTCAAGGTTTTGCGGGTCTTTAACGTCACTTGGTGGCCGCCTGTCAATCAGGCAAGCCCGGTGCTTTGGGTTACGCTCCTAGGATTCTTTTCAGTCATAAGGGGGCAAACACGGTCTCGTTTATTGACGACATTTACCTTAGCCACGTAACCTAACGCCCAAGCTAAGGTGATCGATGCGTCAATCGTGTCGCCCGCGAGGGCGATGAGAGGCCATGACTGAACGCAACACCGTTAAGATCAAGCGCGCGGAAGACCTGAAGTCTGCCCGCAAGCCGTCGGGCGACCTCAATTTGCGGTCCGAGAATGCGCGCCTGCGAGCCGAGCTGGCGACCGCCCAGCAGCGGATCGCGGAGCTTGAGCAGCGGACCGCCGACGCCCTCAATCGCATTGATTGGGTTCTCGATTCGCTTCATAGTCTGCGCGAAAGCGAGTCATCGTGAGCGTCGTTCAAGGGGGAGACCGGCTGCGTTGCCGGGCAGGATGGCCGAAGTCCCGTTCACCTTCAATCAACGCACCTATCGGTTCCACTGCGAGGAACACGACGAGCGGCGCCTGAGGGACATCGTCTCGTACTTCAACTCAAAACTGGACGAACTGGTCCGTGAGCATGGGGCGGTCGGCGACGAGCGTCTGATCCTCATGGCGGCGCTGATGATTACGGACGAGCTGTTCGACACTCGGGCCGATGTCGACGATCTGCTGGGGGGCAACTCAGCTGACCTGCGCTCGGCCGCGATCCGCAGCCTTGAGGCGGACGAAGACGCCGAGCCCGAGAAGCGGCGCGCCAAGGGCTAAGGCGGCGAAAGCCCATCGGGCTCGTGCATATGCCGACGCGACCACTGGATTTTTCTTAGCCGTTCACATACATCAGCAGATGCTGCGGGGCTCGTCAGGGACAATATGACCCGGGGGCCTATAAGATCCGCACGGGCGCTGTCCCTGACCGGAGCCGTGGCTCCGGATACATGGTGCCCACCTACGCTCGTAGGGACCACGCGGGATCATCGTCTCAACGGCCTTCGCGGCATTATTTCTTTCAGGACCAACTTGCGTTAGACAGCGAAATGATGGCGGACGCAAAGAAAGAGCTGCGCGCCGAAGCGCTTCTGCGTCGCAAGGAAGCCTTCGAGCGCCACGGACCGGAGGCGAGCCGGCTGGTTGCCGCCCAAGGTCTGGATTTCCTTGGCATAAAGCCCGAAGCGACGGTGTCGGGGTTCGCGGCAATCCGCGATGAAATCAACCCGGCGCCGCTGATGACGTGGCTTCAGGCCGAAGGCTGCAAGCTGGCGCTGCCGGTGATGCAGGGGCGGGGCAAGCCGCTTATTATGCGGTTGTGGTCGCCTGGAGACGTGATGGCCCCTGCAGCCTGGGGGATCGCCGAGCCGACCGACGATAAGCCGGAGGTCGATCCGGACGTCGTGCTGGTGCCGCTGCTGGCGTTCGATGCGCGAGGGTACCGCCTGGGTTATGGTGGCGGTTTTTACGACCGTACGCTCAACCGGTTGCGAAAAATAAAGCCGATCATCGCCGTTGGGATCGCCTATGACGAACAAAAGGTCGACGCGGTGCCTGCCGAAAGCTATGACGAAAAACTCGACTGGGTCCTGACGCCTTCGGGTCCCCAAAAATGCCAATAAATTCTGGTCGGACCCTTTCATGCGTCTTCTGTTTCTTGGAGATATCGTCGGCCGTGCGGGCCGCACGGTCGTATGCGATGCATTACCCGGGCTCATCCGGCGGTTCGGCCTGGATTTTGTCGTCATCAACGGTGAGAATTCGGCCGGCGGTTTCGGTATTACGGAAGCGATTTTCAACGATCTGATCGACGCCGGCGCCGATTGCGTGACGCTCGGCAACCATGCGTTCGATCAGAAGGATACGCTCGTCTTCATCGAGCGACATGACCGGCTGATCCGGCCAATCAACTATCCCAAAGGTACGCCGGGAAGGGGCGCCACCCTGCTGCAGTCAAAGGGGGGTGCAGATGTGCTCGTCGTCAACGCTATGGGGCGCGTGTTCATGCCTGAAAACGACTGCCCCTTTCGCGCCGTCGATAATGAATTGGCGGCTTGTGCACTAAAGCGCGAAGCCGACGCCGTTATCATCGACTTCCACGCCGAGGCGACGAGCGAGAAGCAGGCGATGGGCTATTTCCTCGATGGGCGCGTCAGTCTCGTGGTCGGAACACATACTCATACGCCCACCGCGGACGGCCGCATTCTGCCGAGCGGAACGGCGTATCTTTCAGATGCAGGAATGTGTGGCGACTACAACTCAGTGCTCGGCATGGATCCCGAGGAGCCGATCAATCGCTTTCTGACGCGGATCCCGCGGGGGCGTTACGAGCCGGCCGTCGGGCCGGGCTCGATTTCAGGGTTCGCGGTCGATACGGACGACACCACCGGCTTGGCCGTTCATGCCGCCCCGCTGCGGCTTGGTCCGCATCTCGAGCCGTCAACGCCTGCTTTCTGGACGGAAACGGTCGCCTGAACGAGGCTTTGAAGGGTCGCCCTTGACCCGCGCGCGGCCGTTGCGCAAAAGACGGGGCTTCTGCACAACTCCAAAAACGCAACGAGCACGAGCATGGCCGGCCATTCGCAATTCAAGAACATCATGCACCGCAAGGGCAAGCAGGACGCGATGCGTTCGAAGCTCTTCGCGAAGCTCGCACGCGAGATCACGGTGGCCGCGAAGTCGGGCACACCCGATCCGGACATGAACCCCAGGCTGCGGCTGGCGATCCAGGAAGCCCGCGCCGAAAACATGCCGAAGGACAACATCGAGCGCGCCATCAAGAAGGCGGCAGGCGGCGACCTCGCGAACTACGAAGCAGTTCGCTACGAAGGTTACGCGCCGGGCGGCGTGGCGGTGATCGTCGAAGCTTTGACCGACAACCGCAATCGCACGGGCGGCGTCGTCCGCAGCGTGTTCACGAAATACAACGGCAATCTCGGCGCGACGGGTGCAGTCAGCCATATGTTCAATCATATCGGCGAGATCACCTACAAGCCGGGTGCCGGATCTGCGGACGCTGTGCTGGAAGCTGCGATCGAGGCGGGCGCCGACGATGTGCAGTCGGACGAGAATGGCCATCTGATCACGACGGCGTTCGAATCCCTCGGGACGGTCGCGGGCGAGCTTGAGAAAAAGCTCGGCGAAGCCCAGAGCGTCAAAGCTGTGTGGAAGCCGAACCTGTCAACGTCGGTCGATGAAGACAATGCGCAGACCATCATGAAGATGCTTGGCGCGCTCGAAGACGACGACGACGTACAGAACGTCTACGCCAATTTCGAAATCTCCGACGAAGTGTTGAAGAAGCTGACGGCGGCCTGAGGCTATAGGCCCGAGCGCCTCGGCCGAGGCGCTTCGAGAACTGAGAGCTATCCGGCAGTATAGAACACGCCAAATGTCATCGCGACCAGTCCGGCGATGACCATCAGGATGCCGACGATCCCGAAAAACTGAGCCATCGAGTTGCGGAAGCGGGTGCGGGCGCTACCTCCAGCCGAGGCTTTCGGCTGGCCTGGACCGGGAGCACCCGGCTTTTTGCGAAGTTTGTTAATTGCGGCTTCTGTCGTGGCGGCGGCGATCGCGGCGCGCGTATCATTCCGTTTGGCCCAGCGAAATAGCCAGAATCCGCCAAGGATCAGCAACAGACCTGCCACAATCCAGAGCGGATGAGCGAAGGTGACGTTCATTACGTCCTGAACCTCTATGGTGGCGGCGGACCGCCAAGTTATTTATTCATTCCGCAACACTAAAGTCGAAATCTTGCGTTCTTACGAGTTTGGTGCGGCAGCAAAGCCGGGGAAGCGTGCTTTGTTGTCAAAACGCACTATGATTAGGGCGTACACGGTGTACGGGAGTAGGCATGGCGGCGGGCGGACCATCGGGGGGCAGAAGCCGGGTTCGTGTCGGACTGGTCGTTGTCCACGGTGTGGGCGAGACCGAGCCCGGCTATTGCGTCAATGCCGTTCTCGATACCCTGGCCACGACGCGGCCCGGATACAGCGTTTCGCCTGCCAACGAATACAATCGCATGACCGAGCCCGAGGTCGGCAATCCGCCGCCCGTGTTTCCGGTGATCCGCCGCGGCGCCGCGCATAACAGCGGCATCGAGATCGAAGCCGTCGAGCTGCACTGGGCGGACCTGACCGAAGGCCAGCCCGGGCGCGTGAATACGCTGCTGCAACTCTTTCGCGTCATCTTCGAATCCCATCACCTCGTCGATGCCATGCTCGACCGGACGCGGGATGTCACGTCGTGGATCCTGCGCAAGCTGCTCTGGATCGCGGGCTGGCTGATCCGCGGGCCGAGCGCGGCACTCACGATCGTGACCTCGGCGATCTGTGCGCTGTTCCTGTTCGAGCCCGTGTCGGTGACGACCGAAATGATGGACGTCCGCTCGCAGGTGCTCGTCATGACGGGCGCAATTTTTATTGCGTCGCTCTATGTTTTCTACCGGATCAGCCGGCAGCAGGATTACTCCTGGTACGACACCGTGTTCTGGCTGGTGGTGACGTCGCTCGCGGTGTTCGCGCTGACGTACTACAACGCGCTGCTCGTGCTTCTACAATACATTCCCGAACTCGAGATCGGTCCGCAGCGGCTGTTGGCCCGCGGTGTTGCTGACTGCGTCGGCGGACCGACGAACGCGGCCTGCTATATCGACGGCCTTTACAAGATCATCATCTGGGGCTGGCGCTTCTGGGGCGGGATGATGGTGTTCGCGGCGGTGCTGCTCGGGTTCGCCTGGGTCCGCGCCCGGATCACGCGCGACCGTTCGCGGCTCGGGACGCTGTCGACGAGCATCGCCATCCTCATCATGCAGTTCATGCTGTGGACGACAGTGGTCGTCAGCGTGATCTATCCGGTGTTGAACCGGGCTGAGACGATCACGACGCTGCGGGAAGCGCGGCCCATTGTCCAGAAGGCCATCGCCGCGCATGAGATTCAACCCGACAGTCCGCTTGCAAAGCTTGTGCAGGTGCCGAACATCGAGCTCGACTGGATCGGTCGCTTCAAGTTCATTTATGCGGCAACCGCCGTCACCGTGCTGCTGATGATATTGGCCTCGATCCTGCTGATCGAAATCCGGCAATTCAAGGCGCGGCGCGGGCGTTCAGATCTCGAACAGACAGCGCGAAACATGCCACGGCTGTTGTTCAATCCGGCGCTGGTCGGGCTTTTGATTTTCGC
The DNA here is from genome assembly GCF_000253295.1 of Hyphomicrobium sp. MC1. Lineage (NCBI taxonomy): Bacteria > Pseudomonadati > Pseudomonadota > Alphaproteobacteria > Hyphomicrobiales > Hyphomicrobiaceae > Hyphomicrobium > Hyphomicrobium sp. MC1. The sequence goes on from NC_015717.1 coordinate 969,026, forward strand.
GTTTCTCGTCGTCTTCGCGCTGGTTTTCGTGCAGCCCTATCTCGACAAGAACCAGATGTTCGTGACGCTGAGGGGCTATATCCTGCCGGTGGCGGCGGTGGTCGCTTTGGTGCTGCCGTTCTTCTTCGGACGGCGCGTCGCCAACGTCGCAAACTTCGCGCGCGATCTGATCGACCATCACTATCAGCCGCGGCAGGAGACGGCCGCGTACTTCATCCCGTCGGTGTTTCGCATTCGCAACCGTCGGCTCCGGCGCGAGCGGATACAGTCGCGCCTCAACCTGGTGCTCGAACACTTCGTGCAGAACCAGGGCTATGACGGCGTGATCTTTCTGGCGCACAGCCAAGGGTCAGTGATCGTCTATGATTATCTGCGCGATAACGGGCCGAACTATACGCGCCTCGGCGATGCCGCCCCGGCGCTGCTGACGTTCGGATCGCCGCTCGGCAGCATCTATCAGAAATATTTCCACGAATACGCGGCTGCGAAGCAGGTGCCGATTGGCATCGCGTCGAAGCTCAAGTGCTGGATCAATCTCTTCCGGGTGGACGATTACATCGGCGGTCGCATCCAACCGCCGCCGGGACTGCGCGTCGACAACCACGTCATGGGCCTGGGTGGCCATACCGGTTACTGGACCGAGCCTGACGTGGCGGAAGCGCTCGATGCGATCCTGACGGGCAAGGTTGCGGACGCTACCAAGCCCCCGCCGTTGCCGCCGCCACCGATGACGCCTTCGGCGCCCTATGCGGTTCGTGCTATGCGAAGAGCATGAGGGAACGAACGATTCGCATTATCGGCTTCGATCCGGGGTTGCGCCGGACCGGGTGGGGGGTCATCGACAGCGATGGCGTCCGGCTCGTCTATGTGGCGTCCGGCGTGATTACGCCGCCCAAGGACGACGATCTTGCCTATCGGCTTTCGGCGTTGTTCGACGAGGTGACGAGCGTTATTCAGAGCTTCAGTCCGTCTGAGGCCGCCGTCGAAGAGACGTTCGTCAACGAGAACCCGCGCTCGACGCTGAAGCTCGGTCAGGCGCGCGGAGCGGTGCTGTTGGCGCCCGCACGCCTCGGGCTGCGCGTCGCGGAATACACGCCGAACCTCATCAAGAAATCGGTGACCGGCGCAGGTCACGCAGAAAAACATCAGATCCAGGCGATGATCTCGTTCCTGCTGCCGAAGGCGACGTTTGGATGTGCGGACGAGGCGGACGCGTTGGCGATCGCTATCACGCATGCGCATCATCGCGTCAGTCGCCAGCGGGCGGCGGCGTTTGCGGCCAAGGTCGCGGGAACATGATCGGCAAGTTCATATGATCGGGAAGCTCAAGGGCAAGGTCGATGCGATCGGCGAAAGCCACCTCGTGATCGATGTCAACGGCGTCGGCTACGAAGTGCAGGCCTCGACGAAGACGCTGCGCAATCTGAAGGTCGGCGACGACGTGGCGCTGACGATCGATACGCACGTGCGCGAGGATGCGATCCGGCTGTTCGGATTTCAGAGCGAGTTCGAGCGGAGCTGGTTTCGTACCCTGCAGACGATCCAAGGCGTCGGCGCCAAGGTTGCTTTGAGCGTGCTTGGCGTGATGGCGCCGCAGGATCTCGCCAACGCCGTGGCGTTCGGCAACTGGGCGGCGGTGGAAGAAGCACCGGGCGTCGGCAAGAAACTCGCGCAACGCATCGTTCTCGAATTGAAGGACAAGGCGCCGGCGCTTTCGCTCGGCGGGCATAACATTCCGGCGGGTGGTGCGGGTATGGCTGCTCCTGGGCCCAGCATGCCGCCATCGAGCCTGGCGTTCGCCGAAGCGCTCTCGGCGCTGACGAATCTCGGCTACAACCCGGCGCAGGCCAATGCTGCCGTTGCGGTCGCGTCGCAGGAATTGGGAGATGCTGCCGACACTGCTGCCCTTATCAAGCGCAGCCTCAAAGAGTTGGCGCGCTAGGCCGTCCGTCATAATTTTCGCCGCAACCGGAAAGCAGTCTCGCGCATGGAGAAGAACAAGATCAGCAACACCATGCGCACGCTCTGGATGGTTTTGATTACGTCGCTGGCGGCGCCATTCTTTGCCGGATTGATCTTTGTCGGACTGCAATTCCTTGCTCCGGCGACGAATTTTCTACTGCCGCCGCACGGTGGCGAAGCGATTGGCGAAGTCGCAGTGGATGCGTTCGTCTGGAGCGCATTGCCGGCGACCGTCGCGGCGCTGGGATTGACGCCGTTCGTCCTGCAAAACGGCACGTACCCGTGGTTGTATGCGGCCGTGGCCGGTGTGTTGGGGTTCATGGCGGGCGTGATCATTTTTCCGTTTCACGCCGGACCGGCGATGCCGTTTCTGGCATTTCTGGCGGGTTTGCTGGCCATCGGCATGCGGGCGCTGCTGATCGCGGGCGGCATTCTGCGCGAAGAGGCGTGAAGTCGGGCTTTGCACCGCGTTTCCAACGGCCCCTGGCGCGCCGACTTGACGGCGCTGGCGAATAGCCTCACGAACAAACCATGACCGACAGGCTTGTCAGCAGCGCGCGTAAGGACGCGGATGCCTTCGAGGCGACGATCCGCCCGCAGTCGCTCGACGATTTTGTCGGGCAGGAGCAGGCGCGCGCAAATTTGAGGGTTTTCATCTCAGCGGCGCGCGGGCGCGGGGATGCGCTCGACCATGTGCTGTTCGCCGGGCCTCCGGGGCTCGGCAAGACGACGCTGGCGCAGATTCTGTCGAAGGAACTCGGCGTCGGGTTTCGAGCGACCTCAGGGCCGGTGATTTCCAAGGCTGGCGATCTCGCGGCGCTCCTGACGAACCTCGAAGAGCGCGATGTGCTCTTCATCGACGAAATTCATCGGCTCAATCCGGCGGTCGAAGAAATTCTCTATCCAGCGATGGAGGATTTCCAACTCGATCTGATGATCGGCGAGGGGCCCGCGGCGCGGTCGGTTCGCATCGATCTGCCGAAATTCACGCTGGTCGGCGCGACAACGCGCGCGGGACTGCTGACCAATCCGCTGCGCGACCGGTTCGGCATTCCGGTGCGGCTCAACTTCTATACGGTTGCCGAGCTTGAGCAGGTGGTCGGGCGCGGGGCACGCGTGCTCGGAGCTGCGATGTCGCCGGACGGAGCACGCGAGATCGCCAAACGTTCGCGTGGGACGCCGCGCATCGCAGGGCGGCTGCTTCGCCGCGTCCGGGATTTTGCGGCCGTCGAGGGTGCCGTCGTCATCAACGCCGAGGTCGCCGACCGGGCGTTGACGATGTTGGAAGTCGATGGCGAGGGACTCGATGCGCTCGATCATCGCTATCTGGGCTGCATCCTCAAACATTACGAAGGCGGCCCAGTCGGCATCGAGACGCTGGCGGCGGCGCTGTCGGAACCCCGTGACGCGCTCGAAGAGATCGTCGAGCCGTATCTTTTACAGCAGGGCTTCATCGGGCGTACGCCGCGCGGACGGGTTCTGACCCTCAAAAGCTACAGGCATCTGGGCGTAAACAGCCCGGCGAAAGGGGCTTCGCCGGAGCTTCCGATCTTCGAGGACGGCGAAGGCGAGGCGTAACGCCGCTCCTCAACCAAAACTTAAAAAAGTTCATGGTTTGAACAGCATTTGCCGTCGAATGTCGGTGCTCGGCTTTCAAATCTGAAGACTTAAGAGGGATTTGCAGTGATTAGCCGCCGCGATCTGCTGAAGATGACGGGCGTCGCAGGCGTCGGCTCGACGGCGCTCAGTGGTTATGCCGTCGCCGAAGCCTTCCGCGAGCATGTCACGACCTACGCATTTACGCCGCCGAACTGGACGCCGGGACTGACGTTGCGTCTGGCGGTTCTGGCCGATCTGCATGTCTGCGATCCGTGGATGTCGACCGAGCGGCTCGAACGCATCGTGGCGCAGACAAATGCGCTTAATCCGGACGCCATCCTGATGCTCGGCGATTTTGTCGTCGGCTTGCAACTCGGCAGCTACTCAGGCGCGGTCAGCAACGAAGCGTGGGCTTCTGAGCTGGCGAAGTTGAAGGCGCCTTATGGCGTGCATGCGATTCTCGGCAATCACGATTGGTGGCAGTCGGCAGAGGTTCAAAAACGCCGCGCAGGTCCGACGCCGGCGGGACTGGCGCTGAAAGCCGTCGGTATTCCGGTTTACGAAAACACTGCCATTCGGCTGGAGAAAGACGGGCATCCGTTCTGGATTGCGGGGCTCGGCGATCAGTGGGCTTTCAAACCGCCCAAAGTTGAAAGCGACGAGGTGGTGCCGAGCCGGGATAGCGGATTGAGCTATGCGGGCGTCGATGATCTTCCGGCGACCATGCGCGCAATCAAGGACGATGCGCCGGTCATTCTGATGGTGCATGAACCCGATATCTTTCCAGACGTTTCAAAGCGCGTGTCGCTGACATTTGCCGGCCACACGCATGGCGGTCAGGTGCGCATTTTAGGATATGCGCCGGTCGTTCCGTCGATCTATGGGTCGCGCTATGTCTACGGGCATATCGTTGAGGATGGGCGGCATCTCATCGTTTCGGGCGGCCTCGGTTGCTCGTCGCTGCCGATCCGGATCGGATCTCCGCCGGAAATCGTGGTCGCAGACCTCGGCGGGGCAAACGGAGGCGAAGTTTGAGCGTCGAGCAATGGCCGGATATCGCGGGCCGCATCATCAATGATGCGAACGGCCAGCGGCACATTCTACCGGTCCGGGTTTATTTCGAGGACACTGACGCAGGCGGCGTCGTCTATCACGCATCGTTCGTGCGCTATGCCGAACGTGGACGCACGGATTTTCTGCGGTTGCTTGGCACCGACGCGCGCCGCTTAATCGACGGCTCCGACAGTGGCGAGCCGGCGGCGTTCGTCGTGAGGCGGATGACGTTCGACTACGCGCGCCCTGGACGGATGGACGATCTCCTGGAGGTCGAGACCCGCGTGAAAGAGCTGGGTGGGGCAAGCGTCACGCTTGAGCAGACGATCAGCCGCGACGGCGTGCGTCTCGTGTCCGCGGACGTCATCGTGGTGCTCGTTGCGATTTCGGGGAAACCGCTGCGTCTCAGCGGAGCTGTGCGGGAAGCTTTTGCCGCCTACGCGGAAGGCGCGAAAAGCTCGGCATCCTAAGGGCCTGCATCTGGGATAGGCAGACGTCGGCCGATTGCTGTCAGACACGGATTGAGCACCTTGAGTGGCTTATCTTGGCTCCGCCTGAGGCCAACGGCCGCAATTTTCGTGGATAAACGGGCGGATGCGGCGATGTCATGGGCTGTAGTAAGCCCTCGTTTGGTCATATTGGGCGGCAAAAGCTCTCCGCTCCAAATGCGCATGGGGCGGGGGCGCTTGCTGCCGGGGTGGACGTCATTAGGCCGTCATACGCTTTCTTCAACGGGCCGATGCTCGGCGCGTCTCATATCATTGGGTTCGCCTTGAGCGTGTCCCGGTGCTACCGGAATTCCACGGCTCGTGCGATTGCGCACGGGTATCGCAGTTCTACGACATGGATGGTGAAATGAATCCCGCGGATGTCGCCCAAAGCGCCGTTGCACCGGTCTCAGCGGGTGGTTTTTCCTTTCTCGAACTTTTTCTGCACGCAAGCATCGTGGTGCAGCTCATCATGGGCGGGCTGGGGCTCGCCTCTATCTGGTCTTGGGCGATCATTTTCGAAAAGCTTCTGGCGTTCCGCAAAGCGCGCGTCGAAAGCGATCGTTTCGAGCAGCTTTTCTGGTCTGGCCAGTCGCTCGACGAGCTCTACACCAATCTGTCGCGTGGGCGGACGATCACGATGGCGGCTCTGTTCGTGGCGGCCATGCGGGAGTGGAAGCGCTCCGTCGAAGGCAACATTCGCGCACTCGGCGGCATTCAGCTTCGCGTCGAGAAGGTGATGGACGTTACGATCAGCCGTGAGATGGAACGGCTCGATCGACGCCTGCTTTTCCTTGCGACGGTCGGCTCGACGGCGCCGTTCGTGGGTCTGTTCGGCACGGTCTGGGGCATCATGACGAGCTTCCAGTCGATCGCGGTTTCCAAGAATACGTCGCTGTCGGTTGTGGCGCCGGGTATCGCGGAAGCGCTTTTTGCAACCGCCCTCGGCCTGATGGCCGCTATTCCTGCCGTTATTTTCTACAACAAGTTCTCGGCGGATTCGGCTGCGATCTCGCAGCGTCTCTATGCATTTTCGGATGAATTTGCAGCGATCGTATCGCGGCAGATCGACGTGAGGGCTTAGCCGATGGGAATGAGCGTCAAGGCGGGCGGAGGCGGTGGACGCGGTCGGCGTCGCGGCAAGCATATGCCGATGAGCGAGATCAACGTCACGCCGATGGTCGACGTGATGCTCGTGCTGCTCATCATTTTCATGGTCGCCGCGCCGCTGCTGCAGACCGGCATCGACGTCAATCTGCCGGAAGCCAAGGGGCAGCAAATTCCGACGCCGAAGAAAGATCCGCTGGCGGTCACGGTGAAGGCCAACGGCGATGTTTACATCGGCGATTCGCAGGTTCCGCTCGATGATCTGGCGACGAAGCTCAAGGCCATCGCGCAGAACGGCTACGACGAGACGATCTTCGTGCGCGGCGACAAGGGTGTGAACTACGGTACGGTGATGGAAGTCATGAGCCGCATCAATCAGGGCGGCTTCAAGAAGTTGTCGTTCGTTCTCAACGGGGAGAAGGGAGGCACTTAGCGCCCGTAATCGCTAAAGGACGATACGTATGACGAACATGGATGCGCGTCAGCGCCCTCTCAAGACCGGTTCGTCGCGAGGCCTGTCGGCAGCGAAGGCTTCGGTCTGCGGCCGGTTCCCGTCGCAGTTCGGACCGCTACTTGGGCCGCAGTTTGGTGAGTATCGGCGGCCGGACGCGCCGCCTTATGTTGATTGTGGGTGCTGAACCGTGCCCTTCGGACTTGTTCTGTCCCTTCTTTTTCATGCCGCCCTTCTCGGGTGGGCACTTTACGGCTTGCATTCCTCGCCGCCGCTGACCCCGGACACGCCTGCGATTTCGGCTGAACTCATCACGCCGTCGGAATTCCTGCGCCTGAAGCAGGGCAGCGAAGACGCCAAACATCTCGAAACGAAGGCGAACGACAAGCCGACGCCGGACGACAGCAAGAACGATACGCAAAAGCCCGCGAATGCGCCGCCCCCTCCGCCGCCCCCGGCCGAGGAGCAGGTCGCGAAAACGGAGCCGCCTCCGGAGCCCGAACCGCCGGACGCTGCCGAGCCTCCGCCGCCTCCACCTCCGCCCGAGGCATCGAAGTCCGAGCCCGATCCGATCGCGAAGAAGCTGCAGGAGACGCCGCCGCCTCCGGCTGCGAACACGCCGCCTCCGCCGCCCGAGCCTGGTCCGACGCCTGAAGAAAAGAAGGCTGAAGAAGAAAAACAGGCCGCAGAAGCGGCGAAAAAGAAGGCCGAGGAAGAAGCTAAAAAGAAAGCCGAAGAAGAGGCAAAGAAAAAGGCCGAAGAGGAAGCCAAGAAGAAAGCGGCCGAGGAAGCGAAGAAAAAAGCGCTCGCCGAAGCCAAGAAGAAGGCTGCGGAAGAGGCAAAGAAAAAGAAGCTCGCTGCACTGAAGAAGAAGCGGCAGGAAGAGGCGCGCAAGAAGGCCGAGGCTGCCAAGAAGCAGTTCGATCCGAGCAAGATTGCCGCGTTACTGGACAAGTCGCCGGACGACGCGACGCCGAAAGCGTTGCTCGACAAGGACAAGCGGAAGAAGGGTCAGCAGGCATCTGGCTCGAAGAACGACGCGTTCGACACGGGCAAGGAAGCCGGTACGGCGACGGGCACCGATACGGTGCTTTCGGCGCGCGAGCAGGATCTGCTTAAGGGCATGCTGAAACAACAGCTCAACGGCTGCTGGCGGCCGCCGGGAACGGGCGGCGGCGAGGAAGTGCCGGTCGTCGCGCTGCATTGGGAACTCAATCCCGACGGCACACTCGCAGGCGAGCCGCAGGTGACGTCGGCACCGAACACGACGGCGGGGCAGGTCTATGCCGAGGCGGCGCTCCGGGCCGTCCGGACCTGTGCGCCTTTCCATCTGCCGCCGGACAAGTACGAAGGGGGCTGGAAGGTCATCGACTGGACTTTCGATCCGCGACAAATGTTGTAAACGCCTAAAAGTTGCTTCAATCGACCGCGAAGCGAGACAATCTTTGAACTCCCGGTTTGCCGGCAGTGACGCATGAGAGAGCCTGAATGATTCTGAAAGTCCGCCTGAAACGGCTGTTTTCTGTCGCTACGTTCGTCGCTGCCACCATAGGGCTCGCTCCAGGGTTGGCGACGACGCCCGCCATGGCGCAGCTCAAAGGTACGCAGACGGAAGGCACGATCGCGCCGATCCCGATCGCAATCCCGACATTTCTTGGCGACGATCAGCAACTCGCGCAGCAAATCTCCGGCGTGGTCGAAGCAGACCTTGGGAATTCAGGTTTGTTCCGGCCGCTCGATCACGGGTCTTTTCTGGAGCAGGTGCGCGACGTCAACGCGCTGCCACGTTTCAACGACTGGAGGTCGATCCAGGCCGACGCCCTGGTCGTGGGGCGCGTCGTCAACAGCGGCGACGGGCGAGTCGGCGCCGAATTCCGGGTCTGGGACGTGGCAGGCGGAAAGCAGCTCACGGGGCAGCGATTCTCAACGGCGTCCCGAAACTGGCGCCGCATCGGTCATATGATCGCCGACAGCATCTACGAACGCCTGACGGGCGAAAAAGGCTACTTCGATACGCGAATCGTCTTTGTCGACGAGACGGGACCGAAGGAACGCCGCATCAAGCGGCTCGCGATCATGGATCAGGACGGCGCCAATGTCCGCTTGCTGACGCAAGGCAACGAACTCGTGCTGACGCCGCGGTTCTCGCCGACGAACCAGGAAATCACCTACATGGCCTACATGGCCGATGGCCAGCCCAAGGTTTTCATCATGAACCTTGAGACCGGACAGCGGGAACTGGTCGGCGATTTTCCGAACATGACGTTCGCGCCGCGATTCTCGCCCGACGGCCAGCGCGTGATCATGAGTCTCGGCCGACCGGACGGCGGCTCCGACATCTACGAGATGGATCTGAGGTCGCGGCAGCCGCGGCGACTCACCCAGTCGAACGGCATCGACACCAGCCCCAGCTATTCGCCCGACGGCAGTCAGATCGTGTTCGAAAGCGATCGCGGCGGCCGGCAGCAGCTCTGGGTCATGAATTCGGATGGCTCCAACCAGCATCCGATCTCTGGAGGCGATGGCACCTATTCGACGCCGGTCTGGTCGCCGCGTGGCGACTATATCGCCTTCACCAAGCAGGCGGGCGGCCAGTTCATCATCGGCGTGATGAAACCGGACGGTTCAGGCGAGCGGCAATTGACGTCGGGCTTCCACAACGAGGGGCCGACCTGGGCGCCCAACGGCCGGGTGCTGATGTTCTTCCGTGATGTCAGCAACGGCGAGTCGGGTGGACCTCGAATCTATTCGGTCGACATCACCGGCTACAACGAGCGCGAAGTGAAGACGCCCTCGTTTGCATCCGACCCAGCGTGGTCGCCGCTGCTGAATTAAGATCCCGTTTACGAATGCGTCGCCACAAATATTAACGGCGATGGAAAAAGGACTCGAAAAGATACGCGATACCAATTGGTTGCGTATCTTAACGCCGCTGGAAAAAGTGTTGACTTTTGCCCACTAACGCCCGTTGCATTTTCGCATCTATGGGGTTGGAAAACTTGGGATTTGGCGCCTCCGTTCTTGATCCAAGACCGCCCTCCCGGTACCCCAGAGTACGGCTTTTGCCGGAATCGTATCAGGAGATATGACCATGCAGGGTGTGAAGGGGCTGATCCTTTTGTCAGCAGTTGTTGCGGCTATCGCTCTCGGCGCTTGCCGTCGCGAAGCTGAGCATGTTCCTCTGAAGCTTGGCGGCCCGGTCGCCAGCGACTCGGTTGCTCGCTAATTTAGCGCGTAATCAGGAACTTTAAGGAGACTACAATGAAGAGCGCAATCGTTCTCGCTACAGTTTTGGTTGCTGTTGCTCTCGGTGCTTGCCGCCGTGAAGCAGAAACGACGCCGCTGAAACTTGGCGGGCCCGTCGCTTCGGAGCAGGTTGCGCACTAAGCGCACCCTGACTTCTTAGTACTGCGTTTTTCATTATTGATCTTCAAGACCGAGTTGTGGGCGGGTTTCCGTCAACAACTCGGTCTTGAGCTTTTTAGGCCTGTCGTTCCAGGCATCCTCATTGTGCTGACAAAAGATCAGAACAAGTGAGTCTCAAGTTCTTTGGTGCTCTCGCGCAATAATTCCGGGAAAACACAAAGAAAAGTGGTCGTAATTCAAATTAGTCGCACACACACCTCTAAACCCGATGGTAATAGATCCGGTGAGAGGCTGCTGCGGAAAGCCCAGATTGCCAGTTCGAAATACGACGGATCGGGGAGCTACCGCCGCGGAATCGGCCATATTTTCGGCTGAACGCTCCGCTATCGGCATAAGGGACAAACACTATCTCTTGGCGGACGGTACGCGGTGCGACTCGCGCAAGGGACGAGATCGATACGAAGGGGATTAGCGGAATGATGGCCACGTTTGCGCGGAGCTTGGGCCTGCGCCTTGCCGCCGTTTCGATTCTTGCCGCGACGCTCGGCGCATGTGCCAACAAAGACATGCAGCCCGACTCGCTCGCCAGCAAGTATGGCAATGCAACACCCGGTTCGCAGCGCGACTTCACCCAGAATGTCGGCGATATCGTCTACTTCTCGACCGACTCGGTCGATCTGACGCCGGAAGCGCAGCAGACGCTCGTGAAGCAATCGCAATGGCTGCAGCAGTACCCGCAGTACACGATCACGATCGAAGGTCACGCCGACGAACGCGGTACGCGCGAATACAACATCGCGCTCGGTGCGCGCCGCGCGACGGCCGTGCGCAATTTCCTTTCGCAGCATGGTATCAACGGCGCCCGCATCCGTACGATCTCGTACGGCAAGGAGCGTCCGGTTGCGGTTTGCAACGATATTTCCTGCTGGTCGCAGAACCGGCGCGCGCAGACCGTGCTCAACAGCGGCGGCGTCGTCAGCCAGCGTTAGCGCTGGGCATCAACACCGAGGCATCGGCTGGGCGTCGTTTCGCCCGCCGCCACCTGCTCGTTCCTACCGGGTCGATGCTTGAGGGGGCTTGTTCGATAGGGGTTGCCGGGTGGTTCAATTCGGCAACATGTTAACAAACCTTTAAGGCCATTTGCTATCAGCAAAGTTTGGCCCAATTAGCCTCGCATAAGGACGCCACGTTATTTTTAGTTGCGGCGCCCTTATTCAATGCGGATTTCGCGGACTTCAATTGTTGCGGCTGGCGTGATTTGTTGCGTCCTGGGCTTGATGGGCGCCTTGGCATCGCATGTCGGCGCGCAAGACAGTGATCCTGATGGCATTCGGGCAGCCGAACTTCTCGAAGATGGTCTGGATGCCTTGTCCGACCGTGCAGAGGATTCGGGCCGCCGGCTCCTTAATCGCGTTATCGACGAATATCCCGGCACGGCTGCCGCGTCGCGCGCCAAGCGAGCGCTCGCCGCGCTTGAGCGTGGCGAACTCGATCCGGAATCGCGGCAACGGCTGAAAGCCGATGAGGCCGAACGGACGTCGGAATATCGGCATGCTTTCCTGCTGGATGTTGGCGATCGCGTCTTTTTTGCTGAGAACAGTGCCGCACTTGGCGGACGCGCGCGCAGCCTTATCGAGCAGCAGGCGCGCTGGCTAAATGTGCGACCGGATCTGTCCATCATGGTCATCGGCCGGGCCGACGGCGAGGGCAACAGCAAGGCGGCCCGCGACCTGTCGCTGCAACGGGCGCAGGCAGTTCGCGATCGTCTCGTCGCGGCTGGTCTGCCGCTGAATCGCATAGAGATCAAAGCCGCCGGAGATCTGGACCAGGTCGCAATCTGCGACAACGCCCTTTGCCGGGCGCAGAATCGCAATGCCGAGGTTCTGATCAACTACTGGCACGTCTATTCCGGCTGGCAAGCCGGTGCGCAGCATCCCGGATTGGCAAATTCCACGTCCGGAACGGCAAGCCGGCAATTGCGCGATTCGGGCGATCAGATTTCTCAATAGGTTGTTGGGAAAGGTGGTTGATGGCGGACTGCGACCCGGCGTAGGTGGAGGCGCGGGAACACCTGGGGTAAGCTCCCGCAGCCGGCTGGCGGGAGAATCCTGTTCCGGCGCGTGTCGCATCAACTGATCCGAGGGGCACAGCCGGGCATGGCCAAGCTTGCGCAAATCTACAGCACTGGCATGGGCGCCTTTCAGGCCGTCGCCTTGATTGCGGTTATGGCTCTCTCGTCCGGTCCGCTTTTGTCTCGCCCGGCCATGGCGCAGGCGAACGATGCGCGCGGGACGAAGGGCGGCGCGGCGGCGAATGCTTCTCCTGACTCGGCTCTCAAAGCACGCGTCGATGCCCTGGAAGAGCAGCTTGTCGATATGCAGGTCGTCGTCGGGACTTTGGAAACACTCGCCAAGAACGGCGGCGGTGGTGGCGGGGCTGCATCGCAACCCTTCCCATCGGCCGGAAGCGGTGCTGATACCGCGCGGATCGAAAGCCTCGAAACGCAGGTCCGGGCGTTGACGGCACAGGTTCAGCAACTCACAGAACAGATTCAAGCCCAGGGCGGTGTGCAACATCGAACCGACCTTCCGGGCGGACCTGACACGGCTTCGCTCGGGAGTGGCAACGGAACGCCGCAAGCCGAGTCTGCGGCTATTCCAGGTTTCGGCTCGACGACCGTTTCGCCGGGGAATGGCGGCAACGATGCCATCGGCGGGCTTCTGAACAAGCAGGATCAGCAAGGGCAGGCGAACGGCTGGTCGTCTCCACCCGGCGCGGGCGTTGCGACGGCGGCCTTGCCGCCCGCAAGCGAAGCGTCAGGCGATCCCAAGCAGGCCTACGAGACGGCGTATGGCTATCTGCTGCAGCGCGATTACGGCTCGGCGGAAGCGTCCTTCAATGATTTTCTGAAGAAGTATCCCAACGACTCGCTCGCCGGGAACGCCCAATACTGGCTCGGCGAGACGTATTTCGTGCGCGGTCAATACAAGGCGGCAGCCGGCGCGTTTCTCAAGGGGTATCAGACTTATGGGCAAAGCGGTAAGGCGCCCGACAGTCTGTTGAAGCTCGCGATGTCGCTGGACAGGCTGGGTCAGAAAGAGGCAGCTTGCTCATCGTTCTCGGAGCTCGCCGCGAAATTTCCGACCGCCCCGCAGAGCGTCAAAGGCCGGGCGCAGAGCGAGCGTCAGCGGATCGGCTGCCAATAAATCTGTGTTCGCCGGCCTTTAGGGCGTTTGCCGGCTGAGAGTTTGCCCGTGCGTAGAGATTTGCAATCGCCGATCAGCACTGTCGAAGCGGATGCCGCGTTGGCGGTGCTCGCGCGTTTCGATCATGTCGTGCTTGCGGTGTCCGGCGGTCCGGACAGCATGGCGTTGATGGCGCTCGCGGCTGAATGGCGTGCCCGTTTCGAAGGGCTAAAGCCAAACGTCTCCGTCGCCACTGTCGATCATGGTCTGCGCGCCCGGTCGCGCCACGAAGCGGAGATGGTGGCTGTCGAGGCGCGGCGCCTCGGTTTGCCGCACGCTATTCTGAGTTGGGACGGAGAAAAGCCGACCTCGGGTCTGTCAGCCGCCGCACGGGAGGCGCGCTATCGTCTGCTCGAAGCGCATGCGAAAACGATTGCTGCGGCCAACATCGCAATCGTCACGGCGCATCATCGTGACGATCAGGCAGAGACGTTTGCGATGCGGCTTGCGCGCGGGGCGGGACTGGATGGTCTTGCCAGCATGCGTGGCGAACGGCCGTTGCGCGATGGCGCGCCGATCGTGCTGATGCGGCCGCTGTTGGCTTTTCCGAAAGCGCGGCTATTGGCGACAGTCGCTCTGCGCGGCATCACCTATGCCGAAGATCCGACGAACCGCGACCGGCGCTATGAGCGGGCGCGCGTTCGCTCGACGCTGGAGCAGATGGAAGAGGCCGGTCTGTCGTCCGAGGCCATTGCAACGTCCGCCCGGCGCCTGGGCGAAGCTCGCGAGGCGTTGGCCTACGCCGAAGCGCACTTCGTGGCCTCGCTTGATCTGTCTTACGGCAACGACGTTTTCGCGAAGCTCGATCGTCGGGCATTCGAGGCTGGCCCGGCATTCCTGCGACAGAAAGTTCTCGCGCAGCTTATCGCGCGATATGGCGGTGCAAGTCCGTCACCGCAACTTTTCGAGGTTGAGGACTTGGTGGCGCGTATGCAACGCGATGCCGCCTCAGCGGCAACACTCGGGGGGGCGGTGGTTTCGAGCGGCCCGCGCTTCGTGCGTGTCTGGCGTGAGGTTGGGCGGCTCGGACAGGCCGAGATTACGCTGTGCGTCGGTGAGGCGACCGTCTGGGATCAGCGTTTCGTCGTGCGGTTTGCGCCGGATCAGGCCGATATGGCCGATGCCGTCACGGTTAAGCCTTTGGGCGAAAAGGGCTATGCGGCCATCGTACTGCGGCTTGCGCCGACCCGGCGGCCGCCGACACGTGCGGCACAGGCGCTGCCGTCATTTTGGATCGGGGACAGCTTCCTTGCGGCCCCTTCTCTTGCCCCATTTGCGTTATTCGATGCAGCGCCGCTCGATCCCAAGGCATACGAGATCAGCCCCTGGTTGCCGCTGCCAGATCTTAAGGAATTGGCCGTACGGTCGGAGGCCAAAGGTTGGTAAATGCCCGAACTTGTGCGGCGTTACGCTGGCACCTATGTTAGGGTCTAACTTTGGGGGCAGCAGTGCCGCCGAGCACGCGCCGATTTGGTGCCGGTGGCACCATCAAGGAAAAATATGAACCCGAATTATCAGAAACTTGCGATTTGGGCGGCACTGTTCGTCCTGTTGCTTGCCCTCTACAATCTCGTCAGCAATCCGAGCACGACGCGCCGGACCAACGAAATTCAATATTCCGAATTTCTTGATGCCGTCGATAAGGGTAACGTAACCGAAGCCGTGATTGCAGGTAATCGGATCACGGGTACGAAGCGCGATGCGAGCAGCGGAGACATTTCGTTCTCGACTTACGCCCCGGAAGACCCCAACCTCGTAAAGCTTTTGCGCGAGAAGGGTGTAAAATTCAAAGCGCGACCTGCCGAGGATGAAGTGCAATCGATTACGAGCATTCTTCTGAGCTGGTTCCCGATGCTGTTGCTCATCGGCGTGTGGATCTTTTTCATGCGTCAGATGCAGTCCGGCTCCGGTCGAGCCATGGGCTTCGGCAAGTCACGCGCTAAGCTTTTGACGGAGCGCCACGGGCGCGTCACGTTCGAAGACGTGGCCGGCGTCGACGAGGCGAAGGCCGATCTTGAGGAAATCGTCGAGTTTCTGCGCGATCCGCAGAAGTTCCAGCGCCTCGGCGGACGCATTCCGCGCGGCTGTCTGCTCGTCGGTCCTCCCGGCACCGGTAAGACCCTGATCGCGCGTGCCGTCGCCGGTGAAGCCAACGTGCCGTTCTTCACGATCTCAGGCTCCGACTTCGTCGAGATGTTCGTCGGCGTCGGCGCGAGCCGCGTCCGCGATATGTTCGAGCAGGCGAAGAAGAATGCGCCGTGCATTATCTTCATCGACGAAATCGACGCCGTCGGTCGCCATCGTGGCGCCGGTCTTGGCGGCGGTAACGACGAACGCGAGCAGACGCTCAACCAGTTGCTGGTTGAGATGGACGGCTTCGAGGCCAACGAAGGCATCATCATCATCGCGGCGACGAACCGTCCCGACGTGCTCGATCCAGCTTTGCTGCGTCCGGGCCGTTTCGACCGGCAGATCGTCGTGCCGAACCCGGATGTCATGGGCCGCGAGAAGATCCTTCGCGTGCACATGAAGAAGGTGCCGCTGGCTCCTGACGTCGATCCGAAGGTGATTGCGCGCGGTACGCCCGGTTTCTCCGGCGCTGATCTCGCGAACCTCGTCAACGAGGCGGCCTTGCTTGCTGCGCGCCGTAACAAGAGGCTCGTAACGCAGGCCGAATTCGAAGATTCCAAAGACAAGGTCATGATGGGCGCCGAGCGCAAAACCATGGCCATGACCGAGGAAGAAAAGCTCGCGACCGCCTATCACGAAGCCGGTCACGCCATCGTCAACCTCGTCGTGCCAGGCAACGATCCGCTGCATAAGGTGACGATCATTCCGCGCGGCCGGGCGCTGGGCGTAACGATGAGTTTGCCGGAGCGCGATCGCCTCAGCTATTCGAAGCAGTGGTGCGAGGGCAAGATCGCGATGGCCTTCGGCGGCCGTGTCGCCGAGCAGTTGATCTATGGCCGTGAGCATTTGAACACCGGCGCGTCGAGCGACATCAGCCAAGCGACGAA
This sequence comes from Hyphomicrobium sp. MC1, assembly GCF_000253295.1. NCBI lineage: Bacteria > Pseudomonadati > Pseudomonadota > Alphaproteobacteria > Hyphomicrobiales > Hyphomicrobiaceae > Hyphomicrobium > Hyphomicrobium sp. MC1. Next base: position 985,314 of record NC_015717.1, read on the forward strand.
CATTGCCAAGAAGATGGTGACGGAGTGGGGTATGAGCGAGAAGCTCGGGCCCCTGCTCTATTCCGAGAACCAGCAGGAAGTGTTCCTCGGCCATTCGATCACGCAGCAGAAGAACATGAGCGATGAGACCGCAAAGCTCATCGACGAAGAGGTTCGCCGCATCGTGACCACGGGCCAGACCACCGCTTGGGAAGTGTTGACGAAGCACAAGGGCGAACTGGAGCTGATGGCGCAGGCGCTGATGGAATACGAGACGATCTCGGGCGATGAGTGCCAGACGATCATGCGCGGCGAGAAGATCTCTCGTCCCACGGATGATGACGGTACGAAGGGGCCTGCCGGTTCGGCTGTTCCTTCAGCCGGTCGTCAGCCGCCGCGTCCGCGCGGAGAACCGCAGGGCGGCATCGACATCGGACCTGAGCCTCAGCCGCAGTAAGTGGCGAGGTCGATGGTCGGCCAATAATTTCCAGGCGGCCGCGATTGTTTCGCGGCCGCTTTTTCATGAGTTACGCGCACGGGCAGGCACACACCGGAATGAGACGCTCAATCTATCTGCAACCCACCGCCATCTTCTGGGACCGGAGCGAGCGGCGCGCCGTCGACGAAGCCGACGTGGCCCAGTGGAAGGGTCTGCCGCTGGCAGGCGGACGCCTGTCGTTTGCTGCGCTCGACGTGCTGACGCGTAGCTCGCCTAACACCAAACGGCGAACGGTCGTGCTCGGTGATGCCTTCAGCGGCGATTGGGGGCGGGAAGCGCTGGCTGCTGCCGATATTCTGCAGGAGCTTTCGGAACCGAGGGCGCGGCTTGCCGGTATGTCGCTCGACCGGCCGCGCATCATGGGCATCGTGAATGTCACGCCCGACAGCTTTTCCGATGGCGGCGAGTTTGCTTCGACGCGCGATGCAGTCGAGCACGGTCTGCGTTTGATCGAACAGGGTGCCGACATTCTCGATATCGGCGGCGAGAGCACGCGACCGCAGGCTGACTATGTCGCTGTCGAAGAAGAGTTACGACGCGTCATTCCGGTGATCGAAGGGCTGCGGGCAAAGACCGATGCCGTCATTTCGGTCGATACGCGCAAGTCTGAGGTCATGAAGCGCGCGGCGGCGGCGGGAGCTGATATTCTGAATGACGTCTCCGCCTTCACGCACGAACCGGACGCGCTGGAGGTTGCTGCCGAGACGGGGCTGCCGGTCATCGTCATGCACGCGCAAGGTGATCCGAAGACGATGAACGACAATCCTCAGTACGACGATGTCGTGCTCGACGTGTTTGATTATCTGGAAAGCCGCGTGCAGGCGTGCATCGCGGCCGGGATTCCGAAGTCGAAAATCGTCGCCGATCCGGGCATCGGCTTCGGCAAGCATCTGCATCACAACGTGGCGGTGATGGCGGGGTTGTCGCTCTATCATGGGCTCGGCGTGCCGCTGCTTCTCGGCGCGAGCCGTAAGAAGATGATCGGTCAGCTCTGCAACGTGGATGGTGCCAAGAACCGGGTGCCGGGTTCTCTGGCCTGCGCCATCGCCGGGGTTGCGGCAGGCGTTCAGATGGTTCGCGTGCACGACGTGGCGGAAACGAAGCAGGCCGTCGAGGTCTGGCGGGCGTGCTCGGCAGGAACGGAGAAAGGACTGGACTGAACTGAACGGCGCTAAGGCCGATCTTCCCTCTCATTTTTCGAGAAGGTCCTTGCTGGAAATCCGGACTGCCGCCGCCGGCTAGAATGCCCTATCTCCGGTCTCCAGAGACGGTGTGAGAGGGCAAAGGCGATGAAATTATACGATCTCGATGTTTCCGGAAATTGCTACAAGGTCCGACTGCTTTGTTCGCTGCTCGGCGTCCCGGTCGAACTCGTTCCGGTCGACTTTATGGGCGGCGCGCATAAGCGCAGTCCAGTGATCGATCTCAATGCCTTTTGTCAGCTGCCCGTCCTAGAAGACGGCGATGTGATCCTCAGAGATAGTCAGGCGATCCTCGTTTACGTCGCTCGTAAGTGGGGCGGGGAGACTTGGCTGCCCACCGACGCGGAGTCGATGGCGCAGGTCATGCAGTGGCTCATGGTGGCGGAGAACGAAATCGCACGCGGGCCGGGTGATGCGCGCCTGCATGACAAGTTCAAAATGAATATCGACATCGCGGCGGCGCGAGGGAAGGCGGCGCGCATTTTGACGATCATGGATCGGCATTTGGAAACGCGGCAGTGGCTGGCGCTCGACCGGCCGACGATCGCCGACATCGCCTGCATGCCCTACGTCGCCCTCGGGTGGGAGGGCGGTGTGCCGCTCACACCGTATCCGGCCGTTTCCGCTTGGGTCGAGCGCATCAAGAAACTTCCTGGCTTCATCGGCATGCCGGGTCTTTGACGAAAGGTATGTGCTGTGGATCGTGTCGCGTCTGACATTGCGTTTACGCCTGCCGTGAAGGCGGAGCAGGCGCGGCACGGGTCGCGCCTGCAATACGAGCGCATGGAGCGGCTCAGGGGCTGGCCGACTACGGTGACCGACGATCTCGCGGAACGGATCGCCGAGACGCGGTCATTCTACTTGGCGACGGCGAGCGCCGACGGGCAGCCTTACGTCCAGCATCGCGGCGGCCCAGCCGGGTTTCTCAAGGTTCTCGACGAGAAGACGCTGGCGTTCGCGGATTTCGGCGGCAACAAGCAATACATCACCGTGGGCAATCTGGGTGAGAATGCGAAGGCGTTCATTTTCATCATGGACTATGTGAACCTGCGCCGCGCCAAACTCTGGGGCACCGCAAAGGTGGTCGAGGGTGACGACGCGCTGCTGTCGCAGCTCAGCGATCCGGGCTACCGCGGCAGGCCGGAGCGGGCGATCGTCTTCACACTCGAAGCGTGGGATCTGAATTGCCCGCAGCATATTCCACGCATGCTGCCGTTCGACGATGTGAAAGACGCGATCGGCCGGTTGCAGTCACGCATCGCCGATCTGGAGGCCGAAAACCAGCGCCTGCAAGACGAACTTGCCGCCGCCGCGCACTGATCAGCGCTGGCTCGCCTTCGTCAGCCGCAATATTGCGTAGAGCGCGAGAATGCCGGCGAGGAGCGCGGCGGCGAGTGCCGGCGCGCGCCAGTCTGCGCTCGCGAGGCGGGTGATCAGCAACACGCCGCAGACGCCGATCCCTGCAATCGGTAGCGCAATCGGGATTTCGAAGCGGCCGCGCGCTTCACCGGGGCGGCGCTTCAGAACGACGAGCGCCGCATTCACCGCAATGAAGATCACCAGCAGCAACAGGACCGTAGCGGCGGCGAGGTCGGCAATCTGACCGGCGACGACCAACAGCAGGAGCAGTCCGAGCAACGCCGCGATGGCGATGTGGGGTGTCCTGCGGGTCTCATGCACGCGGCCGATAAAGCTCGGCAACAGGCCTTGTCCCGACATGCCGTAGATGAGGCGCGAGGCTGTCACGTAATTTACGAGTGCGGTGTTGGCGACCGAGAAAAGCGCGATGAGCGTCATCAGTTCCGCCGGGATGCTCGGCGCACTCTTTTCGAGGACGGCCGTCAGCGGGCTTGGCGCAGCGGCGAGTTCCTGCCGCGGCACGACGGAAACGGCCGTGATCGAGACGGCGACGTAAAGCACCGCTGCGGCGAGGGTGGCCACGATCAAGCCGCGCGGGATCGTGCGCTCGGGATCTTTGCATTCTTCCGCGACGTTCACGGCATCCTCGAAGCCGATGAACGCGAAGAAGGCGAGCACGGAGGCCTGCAAGACGACGACCCCGAGGCCGAGATCGGCACGCTCGGGCGGGATTTGGAAATAGTCCACGGTGCCCCAGTACGAGAGGCCGGAGGCGATGACGAGGAGGAGGCCCGAGACTTCCATCAACGTGCAGACGACGTTCACCCACATGCTTTCGCGAATGCCGCGGAAGACGATGCCGGAAAGAATGAGAAGGAAGCCAACGGCGATGATGTTCGGCGACGAGGCTTCCCAGCCAGCCAGATCCGCGACGATGGCGGCAAAGATTTTTGATTGCGTCGCAACCGACGTCAGTCCGGAGGCAACGAGCGCCAAGCCAATGGTGAAGCTCAGAACTGGAATGCCGAAGGCGCGGTCAGTGACGTAGGCGGCGCCGCCTGCGCGCGGGTACCGTGAGCCAAGAGAGGCATAAGACAGCGACGTCAGCAGCGCCGCAACGAGCGCGGCCAGGAATGACAGCCAGACAGCGGAGCCGGCTTCGCCTGCGGCCTTGCCGATCAGGCCGTAGATGCCTGAGCCGACCATGCTGCCGAGCGCATAGAGTGCAAGCTGAGTCGGCCCGACGGAGCGGCGGAGATGAGGGGTTCCGTCGCTCACACTGTCGGTCACCAATACGCTTCTCCCGGTTTAAGGATTGCGGCCGGTCAGCTTGCGGCGGCTTTGCGATCCGCGAGCCGGCGTTCGACGCCTGCCACGATGGCCTTGCGGATATCGTCGGTTCGTTTCAGCGAGGCGTCAACCGGGACATGTTGCGCTTCGGCGAAGGCACGTAGATTTTCGGCCGACTTGATATCTTTCAGCCGCAGCATCAGGCCGTCGCGGCCATGCTTCGCCAAGGCGACAAGCGCGGAGAACAGGTACGGATTGAAGTTCTCGGCGCGGTCGTGCCGCTCCTGAACGGCGATCTCGCTTTCGATCTTTGGCGGCGAAGGAGGCGTCGCGGCAGCTTCCGGCAGGTCGGCAGGGACCTCCCACACCAACATGCGATTGACGGACTTCGTCAGCGAGGCTGCAAGTTTTTCGGCTGTTTCCGCATCGAGAGACGTTTCGCGCCGGATGTGGGCACGAAAGAAGTTGAGCATCTCATCGCCGGGCCAGAGCTGTTTGCCTTTGCTCATGATCGACGTCTTTTCGCTCTCAACGGTTAAGAAACAGCGACTGCGGCTTTCTTTTTCGCGGCGACCGTTTCGACCAGTCGCGCGATTTCCTGGTGAAGCTCTTTCACGTCACCGGCAGCATCGCCGTATTTGGCGTCGATCGGGCGGAGCTTGCCAAGATAGTCGAAAGCGTTGGCGATTCCGTTGCGCTGCGGCAGGAACGTCTCGAGCACAGGATGCACGAGGCTGATTTCTTCGATCATCATATAGTCGCGGTCGTCGTTGCGCACGTAGTTTGCGAGGCAGACGTAACGGCGGTCTTCCGGCGGCATCTCGGCGAGATCGTCGAGGTTGCGCATGTCCTCGATCAGCATGGCGACGCGGTCGACGGCAAGCTGCGAGACGTAGTCGGGGCGGAATGGCACGATCACCTTGTCAGCCGTCTTGAGCGCCGCCAGTGCCGCGAACGACAGGCCGGGCGCGCAATCGAGAATGACGACGTCATAGTCGCCTTCGAAGCGGCGGATGAGGCTTTCCATGCGGCCGCGTACACGGTTGGCGACGACCTCGGGCACGTTGCTCTGGTTCGCCTGCTTCAGGTACAGCTCGCCCTGGATATCCTCAAGCAGAAGAGATCCCGGCACGAGCGAGATCGGCGCGGGCTTGCCGTTTGCCGCAGAGACGTCCCCGACGTTCTTGGCGACATAGTCGCGCGCATTTGCCGGGATGCCGTCGAAAAGATCGTAGAAATAATCGGCGATCGTCTTGCCGGCCTTGCGGGATTCGTTCCAGCCCTGGCCGCCCATCAGGATCAGTGAGGCGTTGCACTGGGAGTCGAGGTCGATCAGAAGGACGCGCTTGTTGCCATAGACCGCCAGGCCGTGCGCGAGCATCACCGAAACCGTGGATTTGCCGACGCCGCCCTTTCGGTTCGCGACCGCAAGAAAGACTGCCATAATTGAGTTACCTCTCAGATCGCGCACGCCAATTCAGCCCTCTGAGGCGCGCGATTCATCAATAGCCGAGCTATGGGCCGATTCCATGTCGCTTCGCCACCCCGCGCGAGGACGCTCAGTAGGTGCGGCTTTATTAGCGCTGTTTTCAACCCTCAGTGGAATTCCGTGCAAAATTTTGTTTCATTCAACCGTGGGGATGGAATGCGGAACCGCTCTCGGGCATCTATGATGGCGAGGGGTGAGGGGGAAGCAGGTCGTCTCGGTGCGACACGCGTTTCTCCGCCAATTCCGGATTGTTTCGCCGGGGCCGAAAAGGCCGGCTGCAGGCGTTCCGGCTCTACGGGAGGATAGCATGGCACGGCGGTATTTCGGGACAGACGGCATTCGCGGTCTCGCCAATCGTCACCCGATGACGTCGGAACTGGCGTTGAAGGTCGGCATGGCGGCCGGAACCGTTTTCCGGTCCGGTACGCATCGCCATCGCGTCGTCATCGGCAAGGACACGCGGCTCTCGGGCTATATGCTCGAAGCGGCACTGATGTCAGGCTTCACCGCTGTAGGCATGGATGTGTTTCTGCTTGGGCCCATGCCGACGCCCGCGGTCGCCATGCTGACGCGGTCGTTGCGCGCCGATCTCGGCGTGATGCTGTCGGCATCGCATAACCCATCGCACGATAACGGCATCAAGCTGTTCGACCCTGACGGCTACAAGCTCTCCGACGACATGGAACAGCAGATCGAGGATCTGATCGACGCGGACAGCCGGACGCTGCTTGTCGATGCCGATCGGATCGGGCGGGCAACGCGAGTCGAGAGCGCGCAGGAGCGTTACATTGAATTCGCCAAGCGGACGATGCCGAAGCAGCTCCGCCTCGCGGGGCTCCGGATCGTCATCGATTGCGCCAACGGCGCTGCCTACAAGGTCGCGCCGGAAGCGTTGTGGGAGCTTGGTGCGGAAGTCATCAAGATTGGCGTCGAGCCGAACGGTCTCAACATCAATTTGAATTGCGGTTCGACGTCACCGCAGGCGCTGGTCGACAAGGTCAAGGAGTTGCGCGCCGACATTGGCATCGCGCTCGACGGCGACGCCGACCGCGTCGTGATCGTCGACGAGAAGGGCGATATCGTCGATGGCGATCAACTGATGGCAGTGATCGCCGAAAGCTGGCATCGCACGGGCAAGCTTTCCGGCGGCGGCATCGTCGCGACGGTGATGAGCAATCTCGGGTTAGAGCGTTATCTGCGCTCCATCGGACTGTCGCTGGCGCGCACGCCGGTCGGCGACCGTTACGTGACTGAGCACATGCGCAAACATGGCTTTAATATCGGCGGTGAGCAGTCCGGCCATATCGTGCTGTCGGACTTCACCACAACAGGCGATGGGCTCGTTGCGGCGTTGCAAATTCTCGCCTGCGTCGTGGCGACCGGAAAGACAGTATCGGAAGTCTGCAATCGCTTTCGCCCGTTGCCGCAGATTTTGCAGAACGTGCGTTACTCAAACGGCCAACCGCTCGAAGACACGCGCGTGGTCAAGGCGATCGAAGGCGCGAAAGCAAAGCTTGGCGAGAACGGGCGCCTCGTTATCCGGCCATCGGGCACGGAGCCTGTCATTCGCGTGATGGCGGAAGGCGACGACGAGAAAATCGTTTCCAGCATCGTCGGCGACATTGTCGATGCCGTGAAGTCGGCAGCGGCCGCGGCTTAGTTTCGACGTTTGCGTGTCATGCTCGGTTCGTCCGAGCATGGCAGGATTAGGTCGGCTTCGCGCCATACCTTGTTCGCAAGACCGCGTGGGCATTTACCTTTCATTAAGGCCATCGCCGCCGCTGAGGCGTGCCACAATTCGACGGCAATTAAGGCTCCCTTAAGCACTCTCGGCAATATTCGGGTTCGATTTTAAATCCCGGTTCGGCGAATCGCGCGGACCGGTTCCTAGGGAACCCGTATGTTTTTTGCGCGCACAGTTCCGTTTGTCAGCGCTGCGCTTCTGTTCGGAGGCGCCGTTGGTGCGTCTGCGGCCGATCTCGGGATGCCCGATCTCGACACTGCGCCGACAATGGCGCCGATGCCTCAGCAGTTCACGTGGAAATGGTACTTGCGCGCTGATGGGGGGTACACGTGGTATCCGACGCCGGGCATGTCGTTCAGCGATTTCGACACGCACTACACGAAGTCTGAAGGCGCATGGACCGTCGGCGGCGGTATCGGCCAGTATTACGCCTGGGGCTTCCGCGGCGACATCACCGTCGATCATATGTTCGACGCCAAGAACGAAACCAATTTCGATTTTGGGTCTTCGCAACTCGATTTCAACAGCACGGTCGTGCTTGCGAACCTCTATTATGAATTCAATCGCGGCGGGCGCTTCGTTCCTTATATCGGCGGCGGCATCGGCTGGGCGCATAACGAAACGAATTCGGGAACGGTGACGACGGCGGCGGGCACATCGTCATACGGCGGACAATCGACCGATAACTTTGCGGCCGCAGCGATGGCCGGCATCTCGTGGCGCCTGTGGGGCGGCCGGACGATGTACGTTTCGGGCAGCACGAAAGATGCCGATCCCGTCGAGGTCAATACGGGGCACGCGGTCTATCTCGATTTCGGATACCGCTTTCTCTACCTCGGCGACGCCAAGACCTTGGCATTCGATGCCGACGGCACGACGGCGGCCGAGAAGCTCAAAGAAATCACCGCGCATCAGTTTCGTATCGGTGTGCGCTACGACCTGAATTAGGGGGGCGGACGCGTTTTGTCCGCTAAGTAAATGAGTAGGCAGGCGCGGGGGGCTGCGTCTGCTTGGAATGCCAACAGGTGCGGTTTATACTGCGGTGTTTCGCGTACGTGTGTCCACGTTGTTGCGTCGTGCGCTTCCCTTTAAGGGAAGCGCACAGGACACCGTCCGAAGACCGTTTTTCCCTCCCTTGGCTTTGTTAGCGCAAGCGTAGCGTCGAGCAGAGTCTCAAGTGGCGTGCGTTTTGTCTTGAGCGCCGACTTCAAAGGGTGGGGCGATGAAATCTACCATTGCGTGGATTGCGACGATATTTGTGATGGCTTCCGGTGCGGCGCCTGTGATGGCAGCCGATTGGGGAGGCGTCAAAGACATGGGCGGCGGCGTGCCGATCCCGGTGCCTGCTCCTGCGCCGGTCCCGACATATGATGCGGACAGCGATTGGTATATCGGGCTCTCGCTGGGCGGGAATCTGCTGACGGATGCGACAATACGGGATTCCGATCCCAACATGCCTGTCAAGGACGGCAATGATATTGCAGCGTCCCCGACATTTGGACTGACTTTTGGGCGCTACATCACACCGTCGCTACGTTGGGAAATTGCAGTCGATTATACCCCCAATACCAACTTGATCGACGGGCAGGTTAAGTATCGAACGTATGGTGAGCCTGGCACGGCTATCGAGACACAACAGTACGGTGTATTTCGCAACGACACTGTGAAGCTTTCGCGAACGACAGCGCTTTTTAATCTGCTTTACGATATTCCGACCGGAACGCGCTTTACGCCTTATCTCGGCGGCGGCTTCGGATTGACGTGGCGGCGTTTAGAGCGCAGCTACACGGAGAATGCCAGCTGTGATGATACCTTCGATTTTCCCGGTATAAGCTGCAACGGGGCGGGGCCGAGTAATTCGAGTACGTCCGGCTCGAGTTCCAAGAACCAAATCAATTTTGCCGCAGCGGTTCAGGCCGGCGTTTCGACAGACCTCACGGACTCGATCGTTTGGGACAACGGTTGGCAGATGCTTTGGGAGAGTGGAGGCATCTCAATTGATGGCAATTCGATTTCCGGCAACAATCGCCTGACCTTCAAAGATTCCATCCTGCAGCAATTCCGCTCGGGCATCCGCATCAAGTTCGACTAGAAAGCGTGCACCCTTGTGTTGCTTTGGTGCCGAAAGGCGGTCGTTCGCGACCGCCTTTTTCTTTGGGGGGAGGCCATGCTAAGAGGCCCCCATGCCGAAGCTTTTGAAGCCCAAAACCAGTCCTGAAAGGCCGTTCTTTTCGTCCGGGCCCTGCGCCAAGCGGCCGGGGTGGCGACCGGATGTGCTCTGCAATGCGCTGGTCGGACGTTCGCATCGCTCAATGGATGGGCGGGAGCGATTGAAGCTTGCCGTCACGCGCACGCATGAGCTTCTGCGATTGCCGCCCGGTTATGAAGTCGCCATCGTTCCGGGGTCAGACACCGGCGCGTTCGAAATGGCGATGTGGAATTTGCTTGGGCAACGTGGCGTCGATGTTCTTGCCTGGGACGTGTTCGGCCGTAACTGGCTGCGGGACGCAACATCTGAACTAAAGCTTGCCGATCTCAGAACGTTCGAAGCCGAACCGGGGTATCTGCCTGATCTTGGTCAGGTGGATTTCTCGCGCGACGTTCTTTTTACCTGGAACGGTACGACGACAGGCGTGCGTGTCCCGGATGCGAATTGGATCGCATCTGATCGCGACGGACTCGTTATTTGCGACGCTACGTCGGCGTTGCTCGCGGAAGAGATCGACTTTCAAAAAATCGATGTGCTGACGTATTCCTGGCAGAAGGTGCTCGGCGGCGAGGGCGCGCACGGCATGCTGATCCTGTCGCCGCGCGCGCTCGAACGGCTGGAAACGCATCGGCCGCCTTGGCCGGTGCCGAAGCTTTTCCGACTATGGAATGCCGACGGCGTCCTGCGCGACGTGTTCGAAGGCGTGACGCTCAATACGCCGTCGATGCTATGCGTCGAGGACTATCTCGATGCACTCGCCTGGGCCACGGGGATTGGCGGTCTAGAAGCGACGATCGCGCGTGCCGACGCGAACGCAGCGCTGCTTTACGATTGGATCGAGCGGACGGATTGGATTGCGCCTCTGGCCGTCGATCCGCAGACGCGGTCGCACACGTCAGTCGCGATGCGCTTTGCCGAGCCACAGCTTGTTGCCGCCTCGGAAAGCGTGCGCGCCGATGTCATGCGCACGATGGTGCAGTTACTCGAAGCCGAAGCGGCGGCGTTCGATATCGCAGCTTATCGTGGAATGCCCCCCGGCCTGCGGATCTGGTGCGGCGCGACGGTCGAGACGCAAGACATCGCCGCGCTTCTGCCCTGGCTCGATTGGGCCTATGCGGAGGCCCGTGCCGTGATTGCGGCCTGAAAATGAGCCGATCCTGCTCGCAAACTGGTTAAAACCGGTCGTGTCAATGCCTTTTTCTCACGCATACCATCGGTCATAATCGCCCGGGCTCGCCAGCGCGCTATGGTGCGCTCTTCCCCACGTGTCAGAAACGATCAACGAGAGGTCTCAACGCGATGCGCATTGTCTTAGCGGCTGTTTGGGCGGCTGTCTGGTTTTCCGCCTTGTCCGCACCGGCATTTGCGGCTCAGGTTCCGGCAACGTCGGCCGTCGATGCGGTGACTGTGTTCCTGTCGGGGGCAGAAGTGACGCGACTGGCAAAAGCGCATCTCGACAAAGGCGAGCATACGATTGTTGTCGGCGACCTGCCAGCAAGCGCTATTCCGGGCTCGATCCGCGTCGAAGGGCGGGCCTCCGGCAAGCTCGATATCGGTTCTGTCGATACGGCGCAGAAAATGCTGCAGCGTGCTGAAAGCGAAGCGGCGGACGCGCAGCGTAAAATTCTCGAAGACAAGATACAGACGCTGAAAGATCAACGGAAGACCATCGAGGCGCAGGCGCTGGCGGCAAAGACGCAGCAGAAGCTGATCGCCAACCTGGCGCAATTGCCGACGCGACCCGCTCCGCAGGGCCAACCTGCGACGTCGCTCGATGACTGGACAAAGGTTCTTGCGCTCATCGCGCAGGGGACGACCGATGCGGGCAAGCTCGCTCTCGACGCCGAACAGAAGACGCGCGACATCGATCGGCAAATCGCCGACGCCAAGGCGCAGATGTCGTCGCTCGCGCCGGCGCGTACGCAGCAAACGGAAGTGCGCATTCATGTGATCGCACAGAGCCCGCTCGATGTCGATTTGAGCATTCACTATCAGGTGCCGGATGCACATTGGACGCCGCTTTATGATGCGCGCCTTTCGACGGGGACCAAAACCGAGCCGCCGAAGCTTTCGATCGACCGGCGGGCTGCCATTTCGCAGGTGACAGGCGAGGACTGGAACGGCGTTTCCATGGAACTTTCGACGGCGCGTCCGTCGGATGGATCGGCGGCGCCGGATATTGAGACGCAGTTCGTCGATTTCGAGCCGGAGCCAAAGCCTGTAGCGGCAATGCCGGCTCCGCCACCCGCTCCGACGCTGATGGCGCGTCGTAAGATGGATGCCGAGCTTGACGCCACACTCGGTGCGGGTGCGGAGGCCAACGCACCCGTCGCGGCAGAAGAAGCCGTTGCACAGCTCAAAAGTGCGCCGTTCGACGCGACGTTTGGGGTCCCCGGACGGGTGACCGTGGCGGCGAACGGCGAGCCCAAGCGCGTCTTGATCGCGTCCGAAAGCAGCGAGCCGACGCTCGGCTGCCGCTCAGTGCCGAAGGTTGATACCAACGCCTACCTCTACGCCCGGATCAATGTGGCCAAGGGGAGCCCCATGCTGCCGGGCACCGTCTATCTTTTCCGGGATGGTACGTTTGTTGGAACCGGAAATTTACCACTTTTGCGCCCAGGAGAAGACCACGATATCGGTTTCGGCGTTGACGATCAGGTGAAAGTCAAGCATGCGGTGCTGGAAGATAAGCGCGGCGAGACCGGGCTGATTTCGACGTCGCATGTCGATAGCCGGAATTTCCAGGTCAACGTCAAGAACATGCATGAGCGGCCGATCGACGTAACGATTCTCGATCGCGTTCCGGTCTCGCAGAACGACGACATCAAGGTCGAGATGACGGGCAAGGCGTCGCCCACTACGACCAACGTCGATGACAAGCGCGGCGTCATCGCCTTCCAGGCGAAGCTGGAGCCGGATGAGGAGAAAATCCTTGAGTACGGCTATCGGGTTTCGTGGCCTGCGTCGAAGTCGATCGTTTACGGGCCTTGAGGCGGGCGCTTCAAGTCCCGGGTTTTAACAAGCGGGTGTGCCGCGTGGCCCTGGCTCAAGCCGGGGCCAAATCATGAGAAGACTGAGAAGGTTTAAGACTAATGGCGAATGTCGTCGTGATCGGAGCCCAGTGGGGCGACGAGGGCAAAGGCAAGATCGTGGACTGGCTCTCGGAGCGCGCCGACGTCGTCGTGCGTTTTCAAGGTGGGCATAACGCTGGGCACACGCTGGTGATCGGCGACAAGACGTTCAAGCTGTCGCTACTGCCGTCGGGCGTGGTGCGGCCGGACAAGATGTCGGTGATCGGCAACGGCGTCGTCATTGATCCATGGGCGCTCGTGAGCGAGATCGAGCGGCTAAGGGAGCAGGGGATTTCGATCACGCCGGATAATCTGCGCATCGCCGAGAACGCGGCGCTGATTCTGCCGCTGCATCGCGAGCTCGACGTCGTGCGCGAAGCCGCAGCTGGCACGGAGAAGATCGGTACGACGGGCCGGGGTATCGGTCCGGCCTATGAAGATAAAGTCGGCCGCCGGGCTATCCGATTCCAGGATTTGGCGACGCCCGAGACGCTGGGGCCGAAGGTCGATCGTTTGCTGGCGCATCACAATGCGTTGCGGCGCGGGCTTGGTCAGGAAGAGATTTCGAAGGCGAAGCTGATCGATGATCTCGTCACGATCGCGCCGAAGGTTCTGCCTTACTCGGACGTGACCTGGGAATTCCTCGACAATGCATGGCGGCAGGGAAAGCGCATTCTGTTCGAGGGTGCGCAGGGCGCTCTGCTCGATGTCGATCATGGCACGTATCCGTTCGTTACCTCGTCGAACACCGTTGCAGCGCAGGCTGCGACCGGCTCCGGTATCGGTCCGCGCCACGTCGGTTACGTGCTGGGGATCGCGAAGGCCTATACGACGCGCGTTGGCTCGGGTCCGTTTCCATCGGAGCTGACGGACGCCATCGGCGAGAAGATCGGCGAGCGCGGCCGCGAGTTCGGAACGGTGACGGGACGCAAGCGCCGCTGCGGCTGGTTCGACAGCGTCCTCGTCCGGCAGGTGGCCAAGGTGTCCGGCATCGACGGCATTGCGCTGACGAAGCTCGATGTGCTCGACGGTTTCGACACGATCCGCATTTGCGTCGGTTACAAGCTTCGTGGTGAGCGCCTCGACCGGCTACCTGCAAGCGCCACGGCACAGGCCGAGATCGAACCGATCTATGAAGAGTTCGAGGGCTGGTCGGAATCGACCTACGGTGCGCGGCGCTGGGCGGATCTGCCGGCGCAGGCAGTGAAATACGTTCGCCGCGTCGAAGAGCTGATCGAATGTCCGGTCACGCTACTCTCGACGAGCCCCGAACGCGACGACACGATCCTGATGAAGGACCCATTTATCTGATCTGACGAGTTTCGGCGCGAGGGGGAGCGAAGCAGATGTTTTTCGTCGCGTCGAAAGTCATTTTCTTCTGCATTCAGCCTTCGAACCTGGTGTTCTTTGCACTGCTCGGTGGCACGCTGCTTCTCGGCTGGTGTCCGAAGTGGGGGCGGCGGCTGCTCTATGCCGGTCTCGCCGGTATCGTGCTGTTCGGCTATCTGCCGGGCGGGAACATTCTGGTCCTGCCGCTCGAAGAGCGCTTTGCCTCGCGCGTTCCGGCTGTGCCGCACGAGAAGATCAGCGGCATCATTCTGCTCGGTGGCTTCGAGGATATTTCCATCACGCGGGCGCGCGGCGGATTGGCGCTCAACGAAGCCGCGGAGCGTTTGACCGAGACGCTTCGGCTCGCTCATGAACTGCCCGAGGCCAAGGTCGTTTTCACCGGCGGTAGCGGGGCGCTGTTCGGCGACAGCGGCATCGCGGATGCGGTGAAGCAGTTCTTCATCGACGCGGGAATCGCGCCCGACCGCATCATCATCGAAAACGACTCGCGCAATACCTATCAGAACGCCGTCTTCACGAAGGCGCTGCTGAGGCCCGTTCAGCAAGATCGCTGGCTGCTCGTGACGTCGGCCTATCACATGCCCCGTTCGACAGGCGTGTTTCGTAAGGTCGGCTTCGACGTTGTGCCGTATCCTGTCGATTTCCGCACGCGCGACTGGGACGATGCGTTCCGTCCGTTCGACAGCTTCGCGGCGGGATTGCAGCGCACAGATCTGGCCGTCAAGGAATGGATTGGGCTCGTCGCCTATTGGATCACAGGGCGAAGCTCGGCGATTTTTCCCGGCCCTTGAACCGCCCTCCGCGCAGTCGTGCTGGCGCCGTTCGCCTGACGAGTGCGGCGCACACGGACGATCCCGTGCGCTTTCGGTATTTTCGGCTGGAACAATCACGCCGCGAGCACTGTTGAAACCTCGAATCTTGGCGAGGAGACGTGTGCAGTGCACGAGATCATCTATCTGATCGGACTAATCGTGGTCATTTCGTTTCTTCTGAGCCTTCTGGGTTTTAGATGATCGAAGGAGATGCGCAGATGGCCGATGTCATCGAAATCGAGGCGACGACTCCAGCTGAATCCTTCCTGAGCTGGCGAGGTATTCTCGCCGGGGCGGCAGCAGGTTCAGCGTTTTCTCTGGTACTTATTTCCCTTGGACTTGCGGGGGGCTTGTCGCTGCTGTCGCCGTGGCCGGGTCAGTCGCACACGGGATTGGCGGCAAGCGTAGCGGCAGCTTGGAGTTTGATCGCGACGATCGCTTCGTTCCTGATTGCCGGATTTGTTGCGGCGCGCGTGCGGCCGCGTGTTGCAGATGTGCCCGCGGACGAAGTCGAATTTCGCGACGGCGTGCAAGGGTTTGTCGCGTGGGCAGTGTGCGTGTTGTTTGCGGGACTGATCGCAGTCGGCGCGAGCGGTCTTGCTCTGCACGCGACGTCGGCCGTCGCCAAATTCTCGGACCGAACATCGTCAAGCCCGCTGGCGGCAATCGTGTCGACGCTGGCGGCGCCACCCGAAGGCAAGCCGGTGACGGCGGCGGTGCCACTGTTCACGGCCGATGAAACGCGCACCCTCGAAGGCGTTTTTCTGAAATCGGTCGGTAGTGGCGGAATGGCGCCGAAGGATAAATCGTTCGTGGCAAACATCGTCGCGGCAAGAGCCGGTATTCCGCTGAGCGATGCCGAGACGCGAGTTGATGTGGCTTATGCGGATGCAGTCGCAGCTCTCGACAAAGCGAAGAAGGCCACCGAGCTGTCCGGGCTGCTGACAGGTATCGGTCTACTGATCGGCCTCGCGGCCGCTTGGTATGGCGGCGTCCGCGGCGGCAAGAGCCGTGACGAGAACATGCCCGGCCGCCTGAGGTTCGGCGGCTGGTGAGGTGAGGACCGGCCGATTATTGGCCCAGGATGATGCGCGGCTTACGGCGCGGTTTCGGCAGCGTCGGCAAGGGCGGTCCGAACAGCGGCTGAACAAGATTATAGTTGGGACCGGCCGCACCGCCGCTGTTGCTTCCGTTCCAGCCAGAATCCGGCCCGAGCATAGTGTCGGGCGGGAGGGTTGGGCCTAAGCGATCGACGGGCGCCACCGGAACGTCTCCGGCTGGGCCGCGGGGTCCCGAACCTGAGCGGGGTTCCGCGCTGGCCGCACCAACCGACAGGGCCAGCAAGGCCGCGGCGGCACTGGTGATGGCGAGGGGTCTCATCTGGCTGTCCTCTGCGAGAGCGTGGCACATCCGGCCAAAGATCAATCCTAGATTAATCTCTGGCGCCGGAGACGGAAAGACCGTCCGACCGTATCCTCTCGGCTGCTGCTTAAAGGGCACAAGCGGGACAAAGAGCCTTGAACCACGCGGGAAAAGGGGCGCCGACCCCAGAGTTCACGCAGTGCAGGCGGCCGTACATTACATCCGAAACGACGCAAATCCGTTAAACGGCCCCCCGCAATTGCGAGGATCAGGAGCTGATCGGAACTGTGATCGGGTCGATGGAGATGATGCCGTTCGACGAGCCGGAGCTGCCCTGCAGGATCTGGAGGACGGGAGAAGTCGAGGTCACGTCGGAATTGTTTATGTCATAAAGTGCTGAGAATTGTGCGATGAGCTTGGTCAGCTTTTTCGGGTCTTGAAGGTCTGCGAGGTTGAGCTTCTTGGTGATCATCGTGGCCTGGGTATCGATATCGGCATTCGACATATAGCTCGACAGGCCAAGGGCGGTCTGGGTGAACTGCAGAAGCGCTTTGTCGCCCAGGATCTGATAGGCTGACGTGATGGTCGGGGCCTTTTTCAGGAAATAAAGCGCGAGCTGTGCGCCAGTGCTTTGGTCGCCTGCTTGCGTTTCCATCGTCTGCTCGACGTAGCCGTCCTTGGTGGCGACGATCTGGCTGCGATCCTGGACCTGATTGATCGGCACGCTGAGCGTATTGCCGTCTGTCCCGAAATTGAAGGCGACGTCGAGAGCGCGATACTTCGCATTTTCAGGCTTGTTGATGTAGCTGCTCGGGTCGGTCGGATCGCTGGTCAGGATTTTGCGCAAATCCGTAGTGGTAAGATTCGCGTCCTTTAAATTGTAGGCATCGAGCGCGTAGTTGACTAGGCGCTGGTCCTTCAGGAAGTCGTCGACATTCGTGATCGAGCCGATCGTCGATGTGTAGTAATTGCTTTCGGCTGTAGCCAATGTCTGCTGCTGTGTGGCTGTCGCGCCGGAGGCGACCGAGCCACCGTTGTGGCTTGTGTATGCCGTTACCGTTGTCGCGAGATTGGTGTTGGTCTGGGCAACGTTGGCCGTTTTTGCATTGCCGTTGGCGTCGAAATTGAAATCCTGCGCCAGCTTGATGTAGGCGGCGTTGTGCGACTGGTTGGCAAAGCTGTGCGGATCGTTGGGATCGCTCGTCAGGATCTTGGTCAGCGTATATTTCGACGTCGTATCGGAATTGAGCCCGTAGGCGGCCATGATGAAAGAGTATGCGGTGCCGCTCAACAGATCGCTGACGGTCGTGATGCCTTCGACCGTGCTCTTATACGCGGTAATAGCGCGATCGTTCGAGGCCTGCAGGTTGTCATCGAAGGTGTTCGAATAAAGATTGACCACATTGTTGAGCTGATCTGTAGTTTGAATTGAGCCGTTGATGGAACCGTCGGCGTTGAAGTTGAAGGCCTGGGCGAGCTTTTTGTAGGCCTTGTTGGTTTGCTGATTGGCGATGCTGTTGGGATCGGAGAGATCGCTCGTCAGCACCTGCTTCAATAGTGTTCTGGATGTGAGGCTGGGGGTGAGGCCAAAGGCTGTCAGCGCAACATCGACGAGCGCGTTGTTGGCGAGGAAATCGTCAACATTGGACACCGTGCCGATGGTCGATTTGTAGTACTGCGATTTGTAGTTGGCGGCCTGCTGGCTGGCGTTCGTGCCAGTCGCGTTGAAATATTGATAGACGGTTGTGGCCGTGTTCGCTGCCGACTGGGCCGTGCCGTTGACGCTACCGTCGGTATTGAAATTGAAGGCTGCCGCCAGCGTCTTATAATTCGAATTGTTCAGCGTGTTCGCGACACTGTTGGGATCGGACAGATCGCTCGTTAGGACGGCACGAATCGTCGATTTCGAAATAAGATCTGGATCGATGCCATAGGATCTGACCGCGACGTCATACAGGCGCGGGTTTGCCATCAGCTGATCGACGGACGTGATGTTGCCGATGTTGGCTTGATAGTACGTCGCTTCGGTCTGGGCTGAGGTCGCTTTGTTGACCTGAGCCTGCGTGTAGAGATCAATCGTATCGTCTTCGTCGTTGGTATTCTGAGCGGTCACTGCCTGCTGAGCGACGGTGCCGTCGGTCGAGAATTGATAGGCCTTGGCGAAGGTGAGAAAGCGCGGATCGGTGAGCTTGTTGACGAAGCTACTGCTGTCGCTCAGGTCGCTGGTCAGCACCTTTTTCATGAAGGCTTTGGCGTAGGCCATGTCGCTCAGGCCGTATGCCGTCATCGCATACGAGAACAGGCGCTGATTGTTCAGGAAGTCATCGACGGACTTCACCTTGCCGATGTTGTCTTGATAATACTGCGCGGCGGTGGAAACGTCCGACTGAGAACTGATGCGGGCAAGCGTTTTGGAGAGGTCGGCCGCGTAGCTCTGATAGAGGAGATACGTTGAGGTCATCGCCGGCTTTCCCATTCCGTGGCTTACATCGAGGGGACTGTCGCCGAGGCAGCTTGCGTGGGCCTGCCCCTGCCGCGTTTCGATGCTTGATACAACTCGTGTAATGATACCCGCGCGGAATCCTCCGGCGATTCGGTTACGAGGGCGTTACGATCACAGACGTCCTTGGTCCGATCAGGCGGTTTTTCGAGCAGGGGGCTCTGCAACCACAAGACCGCGATACTCGGTGAGGGCGTCGGCCGCGAGTTCGTAGGCCAGGATGCGCTGCGGATTGACCGGGCCGGGAAAAATGATCTGGCCCATCGGCACGGGCTTGAAGCCGAAGCGGCCGTAATAGGGATGATCGCCGACGAGCACGATAAGGCGGGCGCCGCCGTTGCGCGCAGCTTCCAGCGCCGCCGCGATCAGCTTACTGCCGAGGCCTAGGCTGCGGTGTTCGTTGTCAACGGCGATCGGTCCGAGCAGGACCGCGCCCGTCTTGCCGCCAATGGCGATCTCGGTCGTGCGGATCGAGGCGATGATCGTCTTGCCGAGGCAGGCGACAAGGCAAAACCGCGACAGGTGCCCCTTGCCCTCGCGCACGCGATAGGCGGAGCGGGCGAAGCGTCCCGGACCGAATACGCGCGCATGCAACTTGGATATCTCGGCGATATCGTCGGGAAGCGCGGGGCGGATGGTCAGGGACGGGGACATGCGCGAACACAGAAAGCTGGAGGCCGAAGGAATGCAGCCGCGGCTTCTATCATACTTCCGGCGCCATGCGATCCTCGACGGAGCGGCGAATTCGCTCGGCCGTCTGAGCGCCCGTGTCCGGCGGAAGGGATTGGATCGGGAAAAAACCGACCTCGCGGGTGGTGAGCGCGGTTACACGCCGCCAATGGCGGACGAGATACACACCCGTCTGCTCATTTTTCCCCCTAGCATAGAAGAACGACAGATCCGGTTGGGCGTTAACCTCGATGCCGGCGACCTCGCGCAGGACGCGGCGGAGGGCCGTTTCAAGATTTTCGCTGTTATGAACCGATCCCACCGGCAATTCCCAGGTGCTGCCACTTTCGTTTTGGACCATAAGAGTGCGCCCCGCTTCGTCGATGACACAGGCTTCGACGGAGAGGTTCAGTCCACGCGCTACCCGCCAATACTTTTGAAAAACGCGGGCAATCCATCGACCGAGCAGCGGAATGTCTTCTCTCAACGGCAAACTCTCCTTCGGCAATGCCCGTCGCTGGACATTTCCCATCCGCAGGGTGATCTAGACGTGCGCTTCTCTATATATCGTTCCTGCCGCCAATGACCGAAGCTTTCACGCTCGCGCATTTTTCCGATGTGCACCTGCCGTCTACCGTGCGGGCAGCGTGGCCTTTTTGGAATGCAAAACGTCTGCTCGGGTACGCCAATTGGATGCGCAAGCGGCGGCGCGTTCACGTGCGTTCGGTCGTCGACAGACTAGTGGCGGACGCGAAAGCGTTGAGGCCCGATCATATCGCCATCACGGGCGACCTCATCAATCTGGGGTTGCCGGGAGAGTACGAGGCGGCGCTCGGTTGGCTGAGGACCGTCGGGGCGCCTCGGAACGTGACGGTCGTTCCCGGCAACCACGACATTTATTCGAGCCTGCATGGCCATGCCGGAATTGGGCGGTGGGCGCAGTATATGGGCGATGAAGACGACACGCTGGCATTTCCGTTCGTCCGCCGCGTCGGGCCGCTCGCGCTCGTCGGCTTGAACTCGGCCGTCGAGACACCGCCTTTTTATGCCGGCGGTAAGCTTGGTCGCCATCAACTCGAAATTGCCAGCGAGCTTCTCGATGCGCTTGGCCAAGAAGGCGTCATTCGCGTTGTGCTGATCCATCATCCGCCATTGCCGGATCTCGCGCCGACACGACGGGCATTGAGCGATGCGGCGCATCTTTCGCATTTGCTCGAACGCGGGAATGCTGAACTCGTGCTCTATGGACACAATCATCAGCCGCGGCTCGATTGGCTGCATTCGCGCGGCAAAGCCGTTCCGATCATCGGCGCAGCATCGGCGTCAGCGGCGATGGCGCATGGTGAAGAGCCGCCTGCGAACTACAATCTCTTCACGTTCTTTAAAAACGAAAAGGGATTGCGCATTCGTCATATCGTGCGCGGTATCGATGGGCCGGAAAGCGCGGTCAGGAAGATCAGCGAAACGGTGTTGAAGGCGCCGGCATAAATTTCAGGCAGCGCATTTCCGTGTCGCGGCCATATGCCACGCGCAAACGAAAGCAGCGTTGCGATGCCTCATCGTGACGCGTCTTCTCTCTATGCAGCGCACGTATGCTTGTGTTCTGAGCAAGTGTGACAGCGTGGCCGCCCATGCGATGGGCAGGAAAGACGTGCAGCGCGTGTGTTATATTTACGCGCTAGTGCATAATCTGGGTGAAAGCCTGTCGTTCTGACGCGGCGCCATTGACACAAGCTCGCCGCGAGCGGTCATGATATGAAGACGCGCTGGCTTTCATTTTTAGGTGGCCTGCGGGGAGCACTGCAATTTGCCTAAACCTGTCGAAATCAATCTCGCCCTTCAGGGCGGTGGAGCACACGGCGCCTTCACGTGGGGCGTTCTCGACCGTCTGTTGGAGGATGAAACGCTACAGTTCGGATGGATCAGCGCAACGAGTGCTGGTGCCGTCAATGCGGTAGCGCTTGCAGCCGGTCTGGCTGAAGGTTCTCGTGCCAAAGCGCGCGAGAAGCTCTACAAGATCTGGCATGCGATCCATCAAGCCGGTGTGCCGGATCTCACCCGTCTCAATCCGTTTCTGAACGGATTGGTTCGTCCGACGCAATTGACGACGCATCTCGCGACGATGCTGTCGCCATACGAATTCAATCCGCTGGGCTTCGATCCGCTCCGCCGGCTGATTACCGAGCATGTCGATTTCGATCTGATCCGCACGCGCTCGCCGGTCGAGCTGCTGATTGCTGCGACGCATGTTGCAACGGGCCGCGCACGTCTTTTCCGCGAAGATGAGATCACCGTCGACGCGGTATTGGCGTCCGCCTGTCTCCCGGTCATGCATCACGCCGTAGAAATCGAAGGCGCGGCCTATTGGGACGGCGGCTTTTCGGCCAATCCCGATATCGTGACGCTGGC
Source organism: Hyphomicrobium sp. MC1 (assembly GCF_000253295.1). Taxonomy (NCBI): domain Bacteria; kingdom Pseudomonadati; phylum Pseudomonadota; class Alphaproteobacteria; order Hyphomicrobiales; family Hyphomicrobiaceae; genus Hyphomicrobium; species Hyphomicrobium sp. MC1. Next base: position 1,007,258 of record NC_015717.1, read on the forward strand.
GAGCGAAAGCCCGGTTCCCGATACGCTGCTGGTGATGGTGTCGCCGCGCGTGAATGAACATCTGCCCACGACGGCGCGCGATATTTCCAATCACGCCAACAGGCTGACATTCAATGCGCCGCTGTTGCGCGATATCGAAGTCGTGACGGCGGTGCGCGAAACGTCCGGGCCGCTCATGGCAAAGGGCCGTTTGGCGCCGATCTGCCGACATCGCTTTCATTTGATCGACGGTGGTCCGATCACGGGCACACTCAATCCCGAGACGACGATGCAGCCCGATTGGGATGTCATCACGTATCTGCACGGCGCCGGGCGCGACCATGCGGAGAAGTGGATGGACGTTGCTCGTTCTGCCGTCGGCCGGCTCGAAACCGTGGACCTCGCGAACTACTTCTTTCCACCAGTCGAAGATGGCGTGCAGTTCCGCACGGTTTCCACGCCGAAGCGGCACACCGGGCGTCGTGGCCTCGGCGGTGGCGTTAAACGCGCGAAGTAGCTTCGTCGGGCAAATCTCCCGGTCACAATCGTGGGATTTGCCTGCAACAAATCGGTCCCGCGGCGGTATTCCTTTCGGAATTCGAAGGAATACGAGCAATGATCAATCGCAGAACTCTCTTTGTGGCGTTGATGGCGGCGTTATTGCTGCCGTTGTTGCCGATTTCAATTGCTGAGGCCGCGCCGTTGCGCTTGGCTTTCCTCGGCGTGCGCATCCAAAACGACAACGAAGGCTTGGAGCCGACGACCGATGCAGAGCGCAAGCGGATGGCGGCGATCGGTAAGCAGTTCACCGATGCGCTGGCAACGTCCGGCGACTATAAAATCGTGCCGTTGACGGACGATATTCGCGCCGAGATCGCGCGCGGACAGTCCGTCGGGCATTGCGGTGGCTGCGAGGCCGATTACGGCAAGACATTGAAAGCCGATCGCGTCGCGTGGATCATGGTGCAGAAAGTTTCAAACCTGATCCTGAATATGAATGTCTATATCGCCGACGTGGCGACAGACAAATATACGTTCATCAAGAGTGTCGATATTCGCGGCAACACGGATGAATCGTGGTCACGCAGTCTGAAATACCTGCTCGACAATTACTTCTTTGAACGGAAGTCGTAGCGCAAGTGCCGCCGTCTTCGGTGCGGAACCTATAATTTTGCGTGGATGGCCGCCTTTCGCGGCCATTTCCTTTTTGGGGGAAGATGACAGCGACTGGGCCGCAGAGTCATCCGACGAGTTTGGCGTAGCCTTCAGCGATGGTTTCATCGAGCAGGCGTTTGTATTCCGCATAAGCTTTGTTCTTCGGCGTGACTTCGCCGAAGGTGTCACCGTCGAAGTTCTGGCGCTGGGAATACAGAATGGGCGTTGCGACCGGGATGAAGGTCGCGCGCTGTTTGTTCAGTGTCGTGATGATGCCGCGCATCTCTCCCGCGCGATCGAGCTGGGAGACGACGACCATGCGCATCGCGCCTTTCGTCAGCGAGACGAGGTGGATGAAGCTCGATGATGCCGGAATGTAGAGCCGGCCGCGATGGGCATACGGGGCGTCCGGCCGGTCACGCTCCTGGAAGAGCAGGCTCGGCCATTCCGGGTCCCAACTGATGTCGGTGCGATAGGCGACGATGGTATCGGGCAGCGAGAACGAGCGCCGAAGCGTCAGGTAGCTGCCGATGTAATGGTCGACGGCAGCTTGTGTGTAGGCGCCCATGTAGATCGGCGCGATGCCGCCGCCGTTGCGCGCAAATTCGAGCGGACCGCTGGCGCTTTCGACGGCGACCGTTTCGCCGTGCCAAGCGTCACGCAGGCCATGGAAATCGAGGCCGAGCACCATACAGACGTCAAACAGCGTCTGGTCGCGGACGGAACGGCCGCCGAGCAAATTTTGGATCGTCTTTTCGTGGCAGTCGGCGGCGTCGGCGAGTTCGGCTTGCGTGAGCTTTTTTTCGACCATCGCCGTCTTGATGCGGTCGAGCGCCTCGGAGCGAGTGGTGGCGGGCGCAATCTGGTCGGCGACTTTTTTCATGGCCCACGAGTTTCGATGCGTGGCGGCGGAACGCCGCCGTTGCCGGAAAATACCGATTTTTTCCGCCTGGAAGCAATCGGAATCGGAGGTCAATTCCCGGCTTCTTCCGGTTGCCGCTTACTGGGGCCTGACGGGCTCATGTTTCCGCTGTGCATTCGGCATTCTTCTCGCGTCGTCACCGCTGGGGTGACGCGGCGCGCCGCTTTAGCGCGCAACCCGAGGAGATGGGCACCATGTCGGACACGGTTACTTTAAAATTGGCGGCGGCGATTTCTATGGGCTCGCTGCTGGCGCTCGCCATCATGGCGGGCAGCGTTGGGCGAGCCGCGGCGCAGGAGTTCGATTGCCGGAACGCCGAATTCGCATCCGAGATGACCATCTGCGGCAGCGGCCGGCTATCGGCGCTCGATGAGCGGATGAACGAACTCTATCGGGATTTGAAGGCCGCTTACGGCACCCGCTACCAGCGCAACGGTCTCAAAGCCTATCAGCGGCAATTTCTCGATGCGCGTGACGCGTGTGGGCGCGATACGGAATGTATCAAAGGTGCGTATCTCGATCAGATCAGCGTGCTGGAGGCGCGCCTTGAGCAGGTTTACCGGCGCACCGAACGTTGATCGAGGTTTTCGACGACGTGGGGCGGATCCTGCCGGTCGACGACTTCGAGTTTCACGGCAGTCAGGCCCTTATCCGTCATCGAGAGGTCTTCGGCGGCTCTGCGAGACAAATCAATGACGCGGCCTGGTTTGAATGGGCCGCGGTCGTTGATGCGAACGATGACGCTTTGTCCGGTGTCGACCCGCGTAATGCGGACACGCGTTCCGAAGGGCAGCGTCCGGTGGGCGGCGGTAAGGGCGTTCGGATCGAACGCTTCGCCGGAAGCCGTCTTCTTGCCGGAGCCGTAATACGAAGCGATGCCCTTCATGGCATGGCTCTTAGCGGTGCCCTCGGTAATCGGACCGTGCAGGCCGAACGGCGGGGTAGCCACTGTGGCGGTGGCCTTGACGCGTTTGATCGCCGGCTTGTTCAGTGTGATCTTGGCTCGCCAGTGATCGAATTTGATGGCGGGCGGTTTCGGCGGATCAGGCTCGGGCTGGGTGTTCGTGGCCCAGACGCCGACGGATGCGGTGGCGGCCGATGTTGTGGCCGCCGACGTCGCGACGGCAGCGTTGCTTGCCGGCCCTGACAGAGCTTCTGAAAGCGATTGAGCCTGTGATAAGCCGCTTCCAGCGAAAACGGCTGAACTCACTAAAACGGCAACATAAGCCACACGAGTGCTTCGGCGCACGCACATTCCCCCCGGAACATCCCCGAATCACTGTGATTATGACGATTCTAATGGCGGAAAAACGTCGGGAGGCGCAGGTTATCCAACGCCTCCCGTCGTTTTAGTCAGAGCATAAGCGTCTTTAGTTCAAGACCTGCAACGAAACACGGGCCACGCCGGCACCGGTCATGTTGATGGCGCGGGCTGCGCCGCGCGACAGGTCGATGACGCGACCGCCGACAAACGGACCGCGATCGTTGATGGTGACAACGACGGACTGGCCGTTCGACTGGTTCGTGACGCGAACGCGCGTGCCAAATGGCAGCGTGCGGTGGGCGGCCGTCAGACCGTCCGGATTGAAGCGCGCGCCCGAAGCGGTTTGCTGGCCCTGCCAGTAGTACGACGCCATGCCGCCACCGCCGCCGCCAGAAGCATAGTGACGCTTACGCGACGAACCCTGTGCATAGTGCTTGCGAGATACGTTGCGGGCATACCGCGACTTAGAAGACTTGTGGTAGGACTTATACGACGACTTGCGATAGACGGCTTTCTTGTGAGAATGCCCGCAGACATAGGCTGCGCCTTCGCACTTCCAGGCCGCGTTTGCGGGCATGGCTGCCGCTGTGATCCCCGCCAACGTGAACGCGGCTACCGCGATAGTTGAACGCATAATGCACTCCTTCATCAGGAGCAGCAGTGGTTTCGGGTCGAATGGGCGGTTTCCCCCGCCCGTGATCCGCTTTCTTCAGCGATCACGGGTCAACCGCCTCGGTGGCGGCACCGTCCGTGTATGTTGGGAGAAAGTTGCCCCTGTATCGGAAACCCCGTGTGACCCGTTACTGAACTCCAGAACCCAGTTCGTACTGCTGCCCGTGCTTGTTGACTGGGGTTACCCCCGTCCTGGCAGCGGCCAACGAGCACCGACTGGCTCCCGCGGTCAACCCGTTGCTGCTAACACTTTTTAACCATAATTGGTAACTGTCGGAAATATATCATTTATTTTAACTGCATCTTTAGGTTGCGCGACGCCAGGTCGCAGAATTTAACAATCTTTCACGGAACAAAAATCTTAACAGGCCATTTGTCATATTTCGTTTACCAATCAAAAGCCTATCTCGATCGGCCTGGACGGACGCTCCGTATGCGCCGATTACCCGTTTTCGAAAATGCACTTTTAAATCTCGTCGCCGAGCTCTCGTCGGCTGCCGTGTCGTGAGACGTCCGCGCATGTTATTGGCCGTCCAAGCGCGAGAGATTAGCGCGATGAGATGGATCGAATGCGATGGCGGATGTCCGGCGACAGCAGCACGAACAGCCGGTGCCGACGCCATCATTCGCGGAGGCACGCGCGGTTTGGCTGCGTATTGGGCTGATGTCGTTTGGCGGTCCCGCCGGACAGATCGCTCTGATGCACAAGGTCCTCGTCGATCAGAAGCGATGGCTGGACGAGGGGACGTTCCTACTGGCGCTGAACTTCTGCACATTGCTGCCCGGTCCGGAGGCGATGCAACTCGCGACCTATGCAGGATGGCGGATGCATGGCGTGCGTGGCGGTCTGACGGCTGGGCTGCTGTTCGTTCTGCCGGGCGCCCTGCTGATCCTCGCGATCTCCATTCTCTATGGCAACTTCGGGCAGGTGCCGATCGTTGCCACCCTGTTCGAGGGGATCAAGGCGGCGGTGCTGGCGATAGTCGCCGAAGCGCTGTGGCGGATCGCACGGCGCGCGCTGACGAGCCGGACGGAATGGCTAGTCGCTACGGCATCGTTCATTGGGATCTTTCTGTTCAAGGTGCCGTTTCCGCTCATCGTGCTGGCGGCGGCGCTGGCGGGCTGGGGCCGGACACTGGTTTCCGGCGGCGGCAGTTCCGCATCAGCGACGGCGTCGAATTTGGTTGTGCCGATCGCATCCACGCTTAAGACGATCGGGCTTTGGCTGGCAGTTTGGCTCCTGCCGCTGCTGGCCGTGGCGCTGGTTTTCGGGTTCGATCATGTGCTGGCGCGGCTTGCCCTCTTTTTTTCGAAGCTGGCAGTCGTAACGTTTGGCGGGGCTTATGCCGTGCTCGCCTATATGGCTCAGGACGTCGTCGAAAAATACGGGTGGCTCAGGCCCGGCGAAATGCTGGACGGACTGGGTCTCGCCGAGACGACGCCGGGACCGCTGATCCTCGTTACCGAGTTCGTCGGCTATCTTGCGGCGGCAAGACATGGCGGCGGCCCAGCGTGGCTGTTCGGAGTGCTTGGCGCTTTTGTTACGCTGTGGGCGACGTTTGCGCCGTGCTTTCTCTATGTCTTCGCCGGTGCGCCGTATATCGAGTGGCTGAAAGCGGCGCCGAAGCTGAAAGCGGCCTTATCAATGATCACGGCGGCCGTCGTCGGCGTCATCTTCAATCTGTCGCTCTGGTTTGCGCTGCATGTGTTCTTCAGGGCGCAGGCGGAAGTGGGGTTCGGGCCGGCGCGGCTCGACGTGCCCTTACTGGCCAGCGTCGATGTCCGGGCTGTCGGATTGGCGGTTCTTGCCGCCGTGCTGCTGTTCGTTTTTCGCCTCGGAATCGTGACGACGCTCGGCGTTTCAGCCTTGGCATCGTTGCTGCTGGCTTGGGCGATGTGACGTCAGAGCCAACCCTTCTTCTTGAAATAGAGGAACGGGATCAGGCCCGAGATGAACATCAAGACGAGGGCCATCGGATACCCGAACGGGAAATCGAGCTCCGGCATGACTTTGAAATTCATGCCGTAGATCGAGGCGACGAGGGTCGGTGGCATCAGCATCACGGCCATGACCGAGAACAGCTTGATGATCTGGTTCTGCTCCGTCGAGATCATGCCAAGCGTCGCATCGAGCAGAAAGCTGGTGCGGGCCGAGAGAAAGCGCATGCTTTCCATCAGCGATAGGATGTCATGGTTGGCGGCTTCGATGCGACCGAGCACGCGCGTGTCGTCCTGGCGTTCGCGAGCGGCATTGGCGAAATAGAGCGACAGGCGGTGAAGCGACATGGCGCTTTCCTGCGCTCTCGCGGTGATGTCGCCTTCCTTGCCGACCGTCCTGAGTAAAACGTCCAGTCGCCGGTTGTGTGCGGCCTGTCCCTTTTGAGCGAAGACGAGTGGGGCGATGAGTTCGATTTCATCTTGCACGCGTTCGATCAGGTCGGCTTCGCGCTCGATCAGCATTTCGAGCAGGCCGATCATGACGCCCGCGCCAGTCACGCAATCGGCGTCACCTTTCGCGGCGCGGGTGACGTAAACCGGAAAGGCCTTCGGCTCGGCGTAGCGCACGGTGACGAGGCGGTTGCCGGACAAAATGAACGTGATGACCGACGTCATCGGCATATCCTGTGCGTTGTGATGCAGGATAATGCTCGTCATGTAGTAGGCGCCGTTCTCCGAGTAGAAGCGGTTCGACGCTTCGATCTCGCGCATTTCGGAGCGGGTCGGGATTTCGATGCCGAGAGCGTCCTCAATGCACTTGTCTTCGTTTTCGCCGGGATTAATCAGGTCGATCCACACGCTCGACGCAAGATCGCCCGGCTCTGTGCGCTTGATCAATTTGCTGCCGAGGGCGTCATAGACCGTTATCATTGATTTCAACCTTGCTGTGAAATGCGTGCGGCGTGGATGCTAGAACGCCGTCGATAGGCCTCAAGTTCGGGGCGCAGCCATTCCACGGCGTCCCAGAGCCGAACAAGCCCGCCGAACGGCCGAGCTTGTTCCAGCCGTCGGCGTTTCGGGCTTTGCTCGGCGGTCGCGAGTCCGATATGACGAATGCATCTTTAATTGGAGCGGCTTCCATGTCTCCGCGATTGATGATCGTTGCTGGTGTGGCCGGAATTCTATTTTGCGGATTGGCGACGTCGGCCGGCGCCGGAGGAATTCAGTGCAAGAACGGCTTTCAGCTGGTGCAGGGCTCTTGGCTTTCCACGCCCTACTGCCAGGACGCACTGGTTGCCCAGGTAGCCCATGAATATGGGTTTAAGGCGACAGCGGCGGAGGTTCGAAACAACCCGATGTTCAAGCAGCGTCTTTGCCGTTTCATCGGCCAGGATATCCGGATCAAAGAGACCTGCAGCGAGGTCACGCCGGTGCCGGGGCGCGGATTTTACTGACGCCGCTATCGTAGGCCGCCAGGCATAAAAAAGGTGATGATCGCTTGGTACGATCATCACCGGGATGGCGTCGAAAAAACGTCAGATCTCAGCCGAGATCTGGCGTCACTTCGCTGATGTCCTTGGCGCGGCGGACGCTGCCGTCGAACTGGGCGCCTTCGTCGATCGAGAGTGTCTGCTTGATGATGTCGCCGTCAACGCGCGAGGTGGCGTTGAGGTTCACGGACGAGCCCTTGAGGGCGCCGCTGACTTCGCCCTGCACCGTGATGGTGCGTGCCGTGATGGTGCCGGCGACGCTGCCCGTTTCACCGACGGTGACAGCTTCGCCATGAACATCGCCCTGGATGTGCCCGGCGATGAGCAGCGAGCCCTTCGTCTTGATCACGAGCTGCTGGCCCGAGATGGTGATGTCCTGTCCGAGGACCGATGTCGGCGCGTCGATGGCGTGGGTGTGTGAGTGACTGGCGGTCTGCTGGATCGGCGAGCCGAAAAGCGGCGGTGCCGGGGTCTTGGGTGCCATCGATGGGATCGATGAAGCGTGTGGCGTGAGTGTCTTGGCTGGCTCTGCGACGCGTGGTTCCGGCGTCGCTACGCGGTTGAACATCGGTCTACCCCCAAACAAAAAAGAACTGCTGTCGCCCTTCCCGCTGAGGCACAGCATCACGCTAGTTAGGGTACATTATGTCCAAGTCGGCACTGGCGCTAGGATTGTTTCGCCGCGGCGCAGAATTCGGCGGGCCGGGGCAGCAATCGTTAAGACGCTTGATCAAAAGAGAAACGGGCCATCGCGTTTGGCGAGGCCCGCTTTGGATTTCCCATAGTGAATTCGTGTCGATCAATCCCAGTAATTCACGAACGGCGCGACGACGTGCGTTCTGCCGTGGCGATCGCTGTAGACGTGTGCGAACGGTGCATCGACGACTGTCCGGCGTCCGCTTTCCACGCGCGTGAAGGGCGCATGCACAACATTACGGCCCCGGTGATAGTGACGGTGATAAATAGGGCGGCCATTCCGGTCGTACCGGTCATGGACCTTGATTAGGTTGGACGGCGCAGCGGGTGCGCCGGGCTTTGTAGCCGGGAAGGCGTTGGCTGTTACGGAGACCGCCAGCATCGAAGCCAGCGCTGCCGTGACTGCGATGAGGGGACGGGAAAATGCCGTCATGACAATACTCTTCTCGTTTCTGTTGCTACGCTTTCAAAACTGACGAAGTGAGCTTTTGGTTCGCATTTTTCCATGCGGCAATTGGCTGAACGGCTGCCTCTTTTGCTCGGCGCGATCCAATCCCTGACGCCTTAATGCGACGTACCCTGCAGAATCTGCGGGTCTGGGCTTCCGACAGCGCGGGAGTCTGCTAGATTCGTTAACAAAAAGGGGAGGTCGTCATGGTCATTCACCGAGTGGGGCTCGCCATTATCTTAACGGCGCTTCTCGGGCATGGCCCGGCGTCGGCGGCAGATGAAGCGGCGTGTCCGCGTCCGGGTACGCTTGGCGTTTCCCGCACCGTCGAGATCGATACGACCGGCGGGCCGGGCTTCGGAATGGAGCACTACAAGGCGTACGACTTCCTACAGGACAAGGAAGTCGTCCTGACATTCGACGATGGTCCGCAAAAGTACACGACCGAAGCGGTCCTCAAGGCGCTGAATGACGAATGCGTCAAGGCGACGTTCTTCTCGATCGGGAAAATGGCGCTGGGCTATCCGGAGATCATTCGCGAGGTGGCGAAGGCCGGACATACGGTCGGAACACACACGTGGAGCCACAAGGCGATTGCCAAGCTCAAGACCTTCGATGCGGGCAAGGATGAGATCGAGCGCGGCGTCAGCGCAGTGCACCGCGCGGTCGGTGGTCCCATAGCACCCTTCTTCCGGTTTCCAACGCTCGTCGATACGCAGGAGGCCGTCGCATATCTCGGCAAGCGCAACATCGCGATCTTTTCGACCGACATCGACAGCGTCGACTACAAGCCGCAAACGGCTGATCATCTCGTCAAGTCGCTGATGCAGAAGCTCGACAAGAGGGGCAAGGGCATCCTCTTGATGCATGATATTCATAAAACGACCGCGAAGGCCGTGCCGATGTTGCTCGCGCAGCTCAAGGCCAAGGGCTACAAGATCGTCCACATGACGGCGAAGTTTCCGGTGACGACGGTGGCGGAATACGATCAAGCCATCGAGAAGGAAGCGAAAGGCTTGCCGCAAGTCGGCGCCGAGAAGCCGCTTTCGAGCATCGTCAAGACAGTCGGAGGAACACCGCCGCCAAGCGAAGCGCCATCTTCATCGGAAAACGGCGAGCCAGAGGGGCTGCCGGCGCCGCCGTCACCTGAAGCCGCGTCGTCCGCTCCGGCTGCTGCGCCGCTTCCGGCTTTTCCGGCGACGCCGCCCGCTCCACAATCCGTTCCTGAAGCGGCGCCCGCTCCGGGAAAGCAATCTTCTGCGGCCCCCGTGCCTCAGGAGATCAAATCTCCGGTGGCGACTGTGTCGGAGACAGGCGACGGCGCGGCAAAGCCCGTGAGCGTTGTCGCGGCGGCCGAGACCGCGCCTGTGAAGACGGTTTCGGGGACAGCGCATATCGATGAGCCAAAGAAGGTCGACGCGCTTGAGCCCGCGCATCCGGGCGAGCCACCAAAATCGATATCCGAGAAGCTGAAAGAGACGTGGCAGTTCTGGTTCGGCGAATAGTGCCGACAAAAATGAAATGGGTGGCAGGGTCTGCCACCCATTTCATTTTGGACGCCCTGTAAGGCCCCCCCGGGCCCGCCGCAAACCAAGCTTTCTGCCCGAGCGCACAACAGCGCGACGGCAAGTTCTTGGGCGTTCACCACGGTCTGACGCTGATAATCAGAGACGTAGCGTTTCCGGCATCATGTGGGCTTGGTCCCCCAATCGACCCCCCGATCGACTGCCCACGAGAAGGACGCTATTGGACCTTGACGGGGGCTTCCACAGAAAACGAATCAGTTTTGCTCGAATCCAAAATCGTGTGGCGTATTGGATACAACAAAATGAATATTCAGTACTCAGACTATAGTCTTGTGGATAGCTGCTTTCGGAGGGAACTACGCAAAGAGAAGGGCCGCTCGTGAGAGCGGCCCCGTGAGATCATCGTCTGAAAGCGGAGTTGCAATGTCTGCCGCTTAAGGTGTCAGGCGCACTCCAGGAGAGTTCCGTGTGCAAGCCCGAGCGACCTCGACATCGACCGCCTCAAGATCCCACTCGACATCGGATCACCTCCTCTCTGTTGTTGAAAGATGAGATAAGCTGACACTGTTCGCGCGCTTTGAAAAGCCTTTGTTTATGACGCTTTGTTAAGTCTGGTTCGCATCATTTGTTGAGGCAACTCGGATAGGGCGGTTTCTCGTCCGGTTTGATTGCGCAGAGGCGGATCGGTGCGAGCTTCGCCAGCCGGTCTTTCCATTTGCTCTCGTCGATCGTTAGGTTCTCGGCATTCGCGGCCGTGCGCTCGGCCCATTGCACCGTGTAAACGGCGGACGCGGATTTGATCGCAACGACGAGGGCTGTTTCGCTGTCGTCGCCGCCGCTCGCATCGATCTTGCCGCAACTCGCGACGGCGACGAATGCGTCTTCGCCGCTGATCTCGGTCTGGCCGAGCGGCTTTACCGAGAATGTTTTCGGGCAGGCCTTCTGAAATCCGGCCGCGATCTGCGCCGCGAAGTATTGTGCGGAGAGGTCGGGATGTGTGGGTGCGGCTTTCGCGCCGGTCACAGTGATCATCTGCGACCACTTCTCGGCTGTCTCGCCTTTCAGCACGGCTTCGCGAATATAGTTGTCGGCGGTCGGCTGCTCATAAACGGTGGTGAAGTCTGCGGGCAGCGTGAACATCACGAGCTTCCCAAAGATCGGGGAAATGACGATCGGCGCGGATGGGCTGCTTGGTGGCTTGGCCGTATCGTCGGCGATAGCATATCCCGGCAAAGTGCAGATCAGGGCGAGCAGAAACATCGAACTTCGCATGCAGCACATCCTTGATGGTTTTCCGGAACGGCTAGCGTGCAGATATGACCATAGTCAGACGGCACCTGCGTCAATTCTAGGGTCGTTGCAATGTCGGGAAATTTCTCCCCAACAACGCCGTTCATGTAGAGCCGCTGACGGCGTCGTGGATGGCGCGGCAGTGGCGCACCATGTTGTCATGCGCGACGACGAATTTCTTCAGCGGTGTGTCGATGTCATAGAAATAGATGTTGGCGATAAAGCCATAGATGCCGGCATCTATCGTTGACGGTTTGGGGCCGTGAACGAAGCCCTCGGCCGGGATGAGGTTGGCCAGAACCTGTAGGTCCGCGAGGCCGCGCGCCATGGCCTGATCCGGCTCGTAGCGGCCGATCCCTTGGTAGTAATAGCGCTTGGCGTTGAATTCTTTTGCAGCGGCGAGGCCCTCTTCCGTCAGTTGCGGATGTTCGCGCAGCAACGCATCGCGGAATTGCTTCCAATAGCGCTCGTCCTTCCAGCGCGAATACGACATGACCCAATAGAGATCGTCGAGCAGGCGCGTGACGAGGAGATCGGTGTCGCGCTGGGCGGGCGTCAGCGCGTCGTCCATCGTTACGCCGTACTTGCGCGTGACGTGCGCGATGATCGCGCCGCTGTCGCCGATCGTTTCGCCATTGTCGACGATGTAGGGAAGCTGACCGCGCGGCGCGGACGAGGCGTCGAAGATGTGTTCGTGCACGAACGGTACGCCTGCCAGTTTCAGGAAGGTATAGACTTTCAGGCCGTAGCCGTTGTTGTCGGCGACGCCGAACAGCGTCGGGTAGGAGTAGAGCGTGAGCATCGCGCGAACCCTTAAGTCTAAGACCTATGCGCACGCATTTCCATGGCACGGCCAAACCCAGCAAGCAGTGTGCCGACGGCAAACAACGCCAGCACGATGTATTGGAGATTATCCTCGACGCCTTCCTTCGCGATCATGAAATCGGAGATATCGGCGTCCGATGTCTTGAAGCGGTTCAGGGTCTCGTCGCGCGCGGTCCGTGCCCCTGTGATTTTTTCCGCGGGCGCATTGAGAGCTTGCAGCACCTCGATGCGATTGTCGTAAATGGCTTTGATCTGGACCTGTGCCGATTGCTGGGTGCTGAACGCGGCAAGGCGCCATTCGATCTCGCGCTTCAATGGATCGAGATAGAACATCTGCATTGCCGTCGAGCCGAGCAACAGAATGATCCCGAACAATTCACCGAGCTGATAGACCCTGAACCCCATAGCTTCCCCCGCGGTTGGCGTTGGGCGGGCGGCGCTGGTGTCACCGCTTCCGCCAACCGCGATCCTAGCAAATGGGCGTGTGCTGCCTATGGCTTTTCGGCGTCGATGTAGATCTGGTTCCCCATCTCTTTGAACTTCGCGCTCATCTCGATCATGCCAACCTGCTGATCGTTCAGGGTGGCGGCGTAGTCGCGGACGTCCTGCGTGATCTTCATCGAGCAGAACTTCGGGCCGCACATCGAGCAGAAGTGCGCGACCTTGTGGGCGTCCTTCGGCAGCGTTTCGTCGTGGAACGACATCGCCGTGTCGGGATCGAGCGAGAGGTTGAACTGATCCTGCCAGCGGAACTCGAAACGGGCGCGTGAAAGCGCATCGTCGCGAAGCTGTGCGGCGGGGTGGCCTTTCGCGAGATCGGCGGCGTGTGCTGCGATCTTGTAGGTGATGACGCCGACCTTCACGTCGTCGCGGTTCGGCAGACCCAGATGCTCCTTTGGCGTGACGTAGCAAAGCATCGAGGTTCCAAACCAGCCGATCATCGCGGCGCCGATGCCTGATGTGATGTGATCGTAACCCGGCGCGATGTCGGTCGTCAGCGGCCCAAGCGTATAGAACGGGGCTTCGCCGCAAGCTTTCAGCTGCTTGTCCATGTTGGCTTTGATCTTGTGCATCGGCACATGGCCGGGGCCTTCGATCATGACCTGACAGCCCTTGTCCCAGGCGATCTTGGTCAGCTCGCCGAGGGTTTCCAATTCGGCGAATTGCGCGCGGTCATTTGCATCGGCGATGGAACCGGGACGCAAGCCGTCGCCCAGAGAGAACGACACGTCATACTTGCGCATCAGATCGCAGATCTCGTCGAAGCGTTCGTAAAGGAAGCTTTCTTTGTGGTGAGCAAGGCACCACTTCGCCATGATCGAGCCGCCGCGTGAAACGATGCCCGTGACGCGATTGGCGGTTAGCGGCACGAACGGCAGCCGCACGCCGGCGTGAATGGTGAAGTAATCGACGCCTTGCTCGCACTGCTCGATCAGCGTGTCGCGATAGAGTTCCCATGTGAGCTTCACAGGATCGCCGCCGCACTTTTCGAGCGCCTGATAGATCGGCACGGTGCCGATGGGCACGGGCGAATTGCGGATGATCCATTCACGCGTGGTGTGGATGTTGCGGCCCGTCGAGAGGTCCATGACGGTGTCGGCGCCCCAGCGGATCGCCCACACCATCTTTTCGACTTCCTCTTCGACCGACGACGTGACAGCCGAGTTGCCAATGTTGGCGTTGATCTTCACGAGGAAGTTGCGACCGATGATCATCGGTTCCAGTTCGCCGTGGTTGATATTTGCCGGAATGATGGCGCGGCCGCGGGCGATTTCGGAACGCACGAACTCGGGCGTGATGTGCTCGGGGATATCGGCGCCGAAACTTTCGCCATCGGCAAGAGCATCCTTGGCACGCGCCAGGGCCGCCGCACGACCGAGGTTCTCGCGATGGGCGACGTAGATCATCTCTTTGGTGATGATGCCTGCGCGGGCGTATTCGAACTGGGTGAGGGGAGCGGAAGATGTGGCACAGCGCGGTTGATAGACGGTCGGGAATACGCGCGCGGCGTGGGCGCCCGTTACGTTGCCGTTATCTTCAGGTTTGATGACGCGACCTTCGTAGGCTTCCGTGCCGCCGCGCTCGGCAACCCAGGCGTCGCGGATTCGCGGGAGACCGGCCGTGACATCGATCGTTACGATCGAATCGGTGTAGGGGCCGGACGAGTCATAAACGCGGAACGACGGCTCGTTCACATCCGTAAGCGCGATCTCGCGGAATGGTACGCGCACGTTGTCATGGCCTTCGGGAGAGGAATAGACTTTCGTCGAAGCGCTGACCGGGCCGACAGTGACTTTCGGCGTCTGGATGTCGGCGCTGCGGGTTGGCTTGTTCATGACGTTGCTCCTCTCGGCCACTCCCTTGGTAAGGGAGTGCTCCATGGCTGCACGCGCACGCGCAGAATTGCGTTGACCGGAAAGGTGCGGAATGCGGCTCTGCCGCGGAATGCCCCGTCCCTTCGCCGGCATGACCCGGATCAGGTTCGAAGGGTGCTCGCGCTTTCTTACGCGATCTCAGCCGGACAACCGGCGCCCCTCGGAAACGCTCCCATTCTTGCGCGGATGGGGTGCGCTTGGCAAGCTTGGGCTTATCTCTTCACGAAACAGTCAATTTTTGTACCGGGCGAGCAGCTGCCTTCGCCGGCATGACTGTGGTTTGGCTTAAGCTGCCGCGACCAGTTTGGCGAACTCGACCCAGGTTTTGATTTTTTCGATGTCGGGTGGGCGGCCTTCGCGCAGGACGCGTTTGCCTGCCGATGTGGTTGCGAATTTCAACACGCTGGCCGAGAGCGCGAGCGGATCGGCTTCGGCCACGGCTTCGGCCGTCTTGTAGCCCGCGCCGACGAGTAGTTGCGCGTGTGTGCCGCGCAGACCCGGCACGGCCATGACGAGTTTCGCCTGATCCTGCCATTCGAGCAGCGTTTCGGAATCGAAATGCGGGTCGTCGAGTTTTTCTGCGAGCTGCTCCGGATCCTGCTTCAGGAAATCTGCGACCGTGTGAATATCGATCGCCGCGAAGCGATCGGCGATTTTCGGTCCGATGGAGGGTGCCGCTTCGAGGTCGTCGCCTTCGCGCAGATACACGCGCGTTTCCGACGGACGATCAGGGGACGGCCGCGAGATTGAAATCGGCGCGACTGTCGCGGCAGGTGCCGAAGCGGGCGTGTGTGCCGCTGCGGGCGTCGCTGCTGGCGGTACTGTCGCCGCACGTTGTTGCGAGGGCGTCCAGAGCGGCTCCATGCGCGCGACGATGCTCGGCGCGGCGCGGGGCATAGGCGGCGGTGTTTTCGACAGCGGGATCGTCGGCGGCGTTTCGGAAATGTCCATTTTGGTAGCAGCCGACTTTGCGACCGCGAGTTCGAGCGGCGTGTCGTCAGGACCATTGATGCGGGCGGCGCGTGCTGTTTTGCGTTCGGCGAGCTTTGGCGCCAGAACTTCAGCATTGTGAAGGTCGCGGATCGTGCGATCGTCTTCGGACAGAGATTTGTCGACGCGGCCGGTGGTTTTCAATTCGTCGTAGATGGCAGCGACGAGCTTGCGGTCTTCCTCGTTCGAGAGCCGCTTTTCGATGAACTTCCGTGGGATCTGCGTCATGGCGAGGAAAGTTTCCGCCGTCAGCGTTACTTCCGGCGCGGACATGCCGGATTCGGCGACGGCTCTGTCGAGAACTTTGCCGAAGCTCGTCGAGGCATAGATCAGCAGTTCGGCGACGATGGTTTTGGCAATGTCGTCAAGGCCTTCCTCGGGACGAGAAGCGCCTTTGTGAATATCGTAATGGGCGATGAGCTTCTCGTAATAGCGGTGCGAGAATTCGGCGCCGTCGCAGACGAATTTTGCCAGCCATTTCTGGCCAGAGGGAACCGCGATGCTCAAGCGTCCGAAGCGCTTTTCGCCAAGCGCGCGGAGCGTATTGTAGGAGCGGTTGATGCTCCACTCGGTGGCGCGGTGGATGGCGTTCTCGGCTTCCGTCTGGCCGGTGTGGAACGGCATCACCGGATCGGTGAAGTAGTGGCTCAGTACGCCCGCGGCGTAGACGGCTTCCGGCCAATTACCGGCTTTGAGTTCGAAGACGGTGCGGTTGTACCACTCCTGCGTCTTCTCCGGCGCGCCGCCCCAGTAGTTCTCGGATACGTGCAGGACGTGGTTCTTGAAATCCTTGAAGGTGACGTCAGGGGCTTTCGAGCCTTCGAGATAGCGCTCGACGTGTTTCAGGAACAGGCGGGTCCAATCGGCGCTGTCCGGGCGCGTCATCGCTTCCAGCGCATCGAGCGCCAGCTTGTGATGCGTGCCGTTGGCATGCGTAGCATACACAATTCGAAAGAGCGGCGACATGTGAGGCCCCAGTGCTCGCGGTGAAGTCTCGCGACGAAAGTGCAAGATGCTTACGCGAGTCGGGGCTGTCGCTCGATCCGTGCGGCAGGGACGCCGCAGGTCATCAACGGTTTTCGCGCTTGGAGCGTGCCTGTTTTTCAGCCGCAAGGTCGATGATGTCGGCTCCCACATTGCGGTCGCGGGCGATACGGCGGGCAAGATCGGCGCGGCGGGCGATCTGTACGACGTTCATTCCGTGCGGGGGCGCGCGTTCGGACAGGACGCGGGCGATCATGTCCGGCGTCAGGCCACAGGCGGCGCCAAGGGCCATGGCTTCCTCGCGGGCGACGGCATGGGCGGCCTCGATGTAGCCCATAAGGGCCGCGGCGGCGTGGGCACTTCCGAGCGGGCCTGTACGCTCGACGGTGCCGAACAGCGAGACGATGCTGGCTGCCATCTCGGTCGCGGTTTCGGCGCCGCCGAGGAGAACTTTGGCGCGGCCTTCGGCAGCAGCGGCGCCGCCGCCGATCAGCGCCGCGTCCGTCAGCGAAACGCCACGCGGCTCGAGAAGTTCGAGCAGCGCATCGAGTTCCCGCGGCGTGCGGGCACCGAGATCGACGATGACAGCGCCCGACAGCGGAGCAAAATCGAGATCGGACGCGTCGCGGCTGGTCAGGAGGCCGCGGAACGCTTCGGTGTCCTCGATGGCGATGAGGATGACCGGACAGTTCGCCATGCTGTTCGAGGTTGGTGAGACCGGCTCCAGATGCTCGCCGTAGATGGCGGGTGAGGCCCCAGGCAACGCTGCGTAGAGCGTTGGAATGCGGCATGCAGCGAGGCGTTCGGCAATTGCCGTTGCGAATTCGTCGTTGCCTATGACGCCGATTGGCCGGGTATTCGAAGCGCTGCCCATGGGGTTATGTGCCCTCTCATTATCGTCCCTCACGCCACCACGCCAAGGCGATGAGAGCGAGTAGCAGCGAAAGCGCCGCAAATCCCGTAAACATCGGCGTCAGCTTGACGCCGCGGGTCAGAAACGCTTGCCGGTCTTTCAGACCGAGCCAGTCTGAGCCCGCCATCACCTTGGCCGCTGACATCATAGAGATACGCGGCACGTCGATATCGGTTGCAGTCGCGAGGAGACCTGACGGCTTCGTCCAGAAGATGCCGCCGCCCGTCGCGTCGGCGATGGGCTTCATTTTCTGGTCTGTCGCAGTGACTTCGCTCATTTCGCGAGGGTCTTCGACGCCAGCATTGGCAACGGCAGTCAGCTGGCCGTTGGGGCCATCGGTTTCGACTTTGTAGAGGCCCGGCATTTTGACATCGATGGTCGAGCGCCACACGCCAGGCTCGACGGGCACAGGCTGAAGCGTGACTGTAGACGTGTCGCCGCCGGGACCCAGCACCTTCACAGGTGGAATTTTGTCTTCCATCGAGCGGCGCTCGATCGTGAGCTTCAGACCTTTGGCGGACGCGATGACGCGTTCTTCCTCAAGGTCCGGCTCTTTCATCAGCCAATGCGACAGGCGGCGAAGCAGGTCGGTGTGCGGGCCGCCGCCGTCGTAGCCGCGCGCCCAGAGCCAGGAGTGGTCGGACGTCAACAGCGCAACGCGGCCTTTGCCCTTGCGGTCGAGGATCAGAAGTGGCTTGTCCTCGGCGCCGCTCATCAGCACGCGACCGCGCAGCGGCGTCACCTCGGCCTGACGGAACCACTTGCCCCATGACGGCTGCGGAGAATTGTCGGCGACCTGCGCGCCATTCCAGCCGGGGAGATCGCGTGTGACAGGATGCTTCTGTCCTTCCGCCGTCACCTTGGCTTTGAACGGCATTTCGAGGACGCGGCCGGTCGGCGCGGCGGGAAGCACCGGGGCGAGCGGCGTATTATAGATACTGTACGGGCTGGCATAATCGTCACCCGCGGCAACCAGCAGCGCGCCGCCGTGCTCGTTCACGTAGCGGGCGATGTTGTCGTAGTAGAGAAGCTGCAGAATTCCGCGGTGCTCGTACCGATCGAAGATGATCAGGTCGAACTCATTGATCTTTTCCGAGAACAGCTCGCGCGTCGGGAATGCGATGAGCGAGAGCTGATTGATCGGCGTGCCGTCCTGCTTCTCGGGCGGGCGCAAAATCGTGAAGTGGACGAGATCGACGGCGGCGTCGGATTTCAGCAAGTTGCGCCATGTGCGTTCGCCTGGGTGCGGCTCGCCCGAGACGAGCAGCACGCGTAGGTTTTCGCGCACGCCTTCTGCTGCAACGACGGCGCGGTTGTTTGCAGTCGTCAACTCGCCGTCGACAGGCTGCAACTCGATTTCGACGATGTTCGTCCCGGTGTGCGGGATCGGCATGTCGATTTTGACGTTACGATTGACTTCAGTGCGGATCGTTTCGTCGGGTTGGCCTTCGCGGCGAACTTTCAGCGTCGCAGCGCCAGAGTTCGCGGATGGGGCGGTACCGGTCTGGCGGACGGCAACTTCGATTTCGCGCGACTGGCCAACGAGACCGTAACGCGGAGCTTCGATCACCTCGATGCGGCGGTCGAATTCATCGCGCTTGCCGGTCAGCAGCGTGTGAACGGGGGCGTCAAAGCCGAGCGATGCGGCGGACTTCGGCACGTCGTGAACTTCGCCGTCGGTTACGAAGATGACGCCCGCGATGCGGTCCGGCGCAGTGTCGTTCAGCGCTGCATTCAGGTCCGTGAAGAGGTTCGTTCCCGGCGGCGCTGAATCGGACGGCACACCGCCCGTCACCCATTTGATGTCGAGGTTCGGGATCTTGGCGAACTTGGCTTCAAGATTGGCGCGGATCTCGTCCATCTGCTTGGTGCGGTCGGCGAGCTTTTGGCTCGGGCTTTCGTCGAGGACGACGATCGCGACGTTGGCTAGGCTTTCGCGCTGCTCTTCCTTCAGGATCGGATTGAACAGCGCCGCGATCAACGCTGCCAGCGCACCGGCGCGCAGAAAAGCGCCACGCGAACGGCGGAACAGAAGAATGAGGATCAGCGCGGCCGCCAATACCGACAGGCCGATCAGGATCGGCATCGGAATCAGGGGCGCGAAGGTAATCGACCAGTTCAAAACCTAATGCCTCTACTGACCGAGCCGCTCAAGCAGCGCGGGAACGTGGACCTGATCGGCTTTGTAGTTGCCGGTCAACGCGTGCATGACGATGTTGATGCCGCCGCGGAACGCCATCTCGCGCTGCATCTCGCCGCCGGGCACGACCGGATAAAGCGGGCGTCCGCGGTCATCGAGCGCCCAGGCAGCAGCGAGATCATTCGACGTGATCATGATCGAGGTCACGCCGTCCGAAACGCGAGCCTTGTGGGATTCGTTTTCGTCTTTCGGTGTCGCTTCGACCCAAAGCTGGCCGCCGTCCCAGCGGCCGGGGAAGGAGCGCAGCAGATAGAACGATTTCGTCACGACGTGATTTTCGGGAACCGGTTCGAGCGGCGGCACGTCGAGCTTGCTCAACAGCCGCTGGATGGCGGTGCCGCCCTGGCCTGCCATCGGCAGCATGTCAGCGCCGCCGTCGCCATAGTCGCGCGTGTCGAAGATGATGAGACCACCTTCTTTCATATACGCGTCGATCTTGGCGATGATTGCGTCGGGCAACGCCTTTGCCGTCTTCAGCACCGGCCAATAGAGCACAGGATAGAACGCGATCTCGTCTTTCGTGATGTCGACGGCTGCGGGTTCGCCGGGCTCGACAGCCGTGCGGGTTTGCAGCACGCGGCCGAGGCCTTTCAAGCCCGCGCGGCTTGTGTCGTCGGTTTCTCGATCGCCGCTCAACACGTAGGCGAGCGTGACCTTACTCGTCGCGTCGATGGCGGCATTATCGGCGGGCGATGCGGGCGGGCGCACAATCACCGGGCCTTGCTGCTGCGACGGGCTTACCGGACTGAAGCCGTCGAACTGAGGAATGGCGTCGCGAAACTCGGACGGAAACTCCTGCGCCTTCGCATCGGTGCCGAGGGCGATGATGCCCGCGCCTAAAGCAAGAAGACCGAGCACGATCGTGGAAGCCGTTGCGGCGCGGCGCCGCGATCCGGGGCGGCGGGAAAAGAGACCGGCGATGCCGCCTGCCTGGAGGATCATGACGGCGATGATGTCGAGGAACAGCAGGCCGAGCGCCAGTGCTAACAGCGCAGGCTTCAGCGAGGTGCTGGCAGCGTTGTCATACGTCAACCTCTCGATGCTCGCGGGCAGTTCCGGGAACGGCGCAAGCGTGCTCTTCACGGTCAACACGTTGACGGCGCGGGGCGCCGCGGCCTGGCCGTAGTAGCCCGGCGGATGCTCGAAGTTCGGCCGGATTGCACCGATCTCGGCAGCCTTCAGAGGTTCGGCGGTCGGCGGTGGCGAGACGAGCGTTCCGACGCCGCTCAGCGTCTTCAGAGGTGCAAGCACGCTCGCTGACACGGTATTGGCTTTCGTTGCGGTATCGGCTGCGGCCGTATCCGACTGCGGTTCCGCCGATGCTGCAGCGCCGACCGTTCCCATGGTCGAGAGGCGGCGAAGCATTTCGACGAATAGCCCGGACATCGGCAGGTTCGACCAGTCGGAATTGGCGGTGACGTGGAACAGGACGAGTCGGCCGTTGCCGCGTTTTGCGGAGGTGACAAGGGGCGTACCATCTTGCAGACGCGCCCAGATCTCGACGTCAGGAGTCAGCTCGGCCGGGTCGGCCAGTACCTGGCGCGTAACGGTGACATCCTTCGGCACGGTCAAACCGGCGAACGGACTGGTCTCGTCGAACGGTGCAAGCGCCTGAGGTGACGACCACGAGAGCGCGCCACCGAGCGAGCGGCCACCGCTGCGCAGTACGACGGGCAGCAGATCGTCGCCGGCCTTTTCGAGGCGCGGTCCCGCGAAGCGCACCAGCAGGCCGCCATGTTTGACGAACTCGTCGACCTTTTCTTCGGCTTCGCCGCTGATGGTGCCGATGTCGGCGAGAACCAGAACGGAGATGTTCTGCTTCAGCACGGCGTCGAGGCCTTCCACGAGGTTGGCGTTTTTGGCGGCGACGACGTCGGCGTAAGGCTTCAGCGCCTTCTCGATGTAGTAGAGCGGCGCGAGCAGCGGCTGAGCTTCCTCGCGGCTTTCGCCTGAGAGAAGACCCACGCGGTGCCATTGTGTCATGGCGTCGATCAGGCTAACGGCGCCTGCCGAGCGTTCGCCTGCGATTTCGATGCGAGCGACTTGGTTGCGCAGTTCGAGCGGCATTTCGAATTTAGCTTTCGCGGATGTTGCGCCCGGGCCGAGCTTGAAGGGCGCTTCACCGAGACGTTCGCCACGGGCTGAAAAGGCATTGACCACACCTTCGCGCGCCGGGCCACCGGTCGAGAGCACCGTTGCTTCGAGCTTGCCGCGCTCGGCGAGATCGGCGACGAGGCCCAAGGCTTCGCGGCCTTTGGTTTCGTCAATTACCGAGAGCGTGCCGCCACCCGCTAGATTTTGCAGTTTCGTTGCGACGTCGCTGACTTTGCCTCTGTGATCGATGCCGTCTTCGATCCAGACGATCGAGGAATTTTTAACGGCGGCGTCCGACAACGCAGTTTGCAGGGCGGCGACGGCGGCTTCGCGATCAGGCTCGAACGGTTGCGGTTCGATTGCCGCTGCCGTGCTGCGCGCTTCGCCGGGCGGCTCGATCTTGATGGCGGGCAGCTTTGTGGCGGCGGCGGTCGGCACCAGCATGACGGGACGGCCGCTGCTTTCCGCTTCGCTGATGAGGCGTTGCATGATGTTGGCGCGCTCAGGCCAGCGCGATGCTGCCGCCCAGCCGTTATCGACGAAAATGACAACAGGGCCGGTGCCGGTCAGGCCCTTGTCCTTCGAGGGATTGAGCATCGGGTCGGCGAGCGCGAGAATGACGAGCGTCGCCGCGATGAGGCGCAGGAGCGTCAGCCACCACGGCGTCTTCTCGGCCATCTTTTCTTCGTTCTCGATGCCGACGAGAATGCGGGTCGGCGGAAATTCGATCTGCGTCGGGCGCGGCGGCACGGCGCGCAGCAGCCAATAGATCAGCGGCAGCGTGACGAGCGCCGCAAGCAGCCAGGGATTGAGGAAGGCGAGCGGGCCGAAGCTCATCGGGCGCGCTCCTTATCGTCGGAGCTGACGGCATCAGAGCTGGACGACATCCAACGATAGCCCTGGGCTGAACCGTTGAGACGCATCAAGAGCGACAGCAGCGGCTCGGAGGCCGGGCGGTCGGTGTGGTGGGTCAGCAGCGACCAGCCGAAGCGTTTCGCCATCTCGGCGACCTCGGCGCGATGGGCTGCGAAGCGTTCCTGATATTTCGGACGGAGCGATTCAACGCGGTCGGCAACCCAACGCTGACTGCCGGACGGAGTCAGGAATTCGGTGCGGCCGTGATAGGGCAGCGTCTCTTCCGCCGGGTCGATCACCTGCACGAGGTGACCGCCGACGCCATTGCCCGCGTACCCTTCGAGGCGTTCGCGAATGGCGTGCACGGGGGCAAGAAAATCGCTGAACAGGATCAGGCCGGAAAAGCGGTTGAGGCCGGCATTGGGCGGCAAGCTTTTCTGCGTTGTTTCGGAATTGGCGTTGGCGGCAATCGTTTCGGCAATGCGCGTCGCGGCATTGCGGCTGGCAGTCGGCAGCATCTGCGCGAGCAATGCAACGCGCTCTCCACCGCGAACAAGCATCTCGGCGGCGGCGAGTGTCAGCACCAGCGCGCGGTCGCGTTTGGTGACTGGCGCGAGATGGCTCTTGAAGTCCATCGACGGCGAAATGTCGGGCCAGAGATAGAGCGTGTGCGCGGCTTCCCACTCGCGTTCGCGAACGAAGAGATGATCCGAGCTTGCCGAGCGGCGCCAATCGACGAGGCTCGCATTCTCGCCCGACTGATATTGGCGGAACTGCCAGAACGTTTCGCCGGGTCCGGCGCGACGGCGTCCGTGAATGCCCTGCGCAACAGTCGAGGCGATGCGCGCTGCTTCCATCAGCAGCTCCGGCATCCGGTCGACGATGGTGACGGCTTCGCGCTCAAGCGTGAGGACGCGCCGCCTTTCGGAGCTGTTGCCTTCGCCTGACGTTCCTGTCCGCCCTATTGGGCTCGCCATCCCGCACCTACTCCACAGCCGCCGCGAGACGCGCGATGATATGGTTCAGATCTTCGCCTTCGGCGCGGGCGGCGAATGTCAGCGCCATGCGGTGCTTCAGGATCGGTTCCGCGAGCGCGATGACGTCATCGACGGACGGAGCGAGGCGGCCATCGATCAGCGCCTTGGCGCGGACGGCGAGCATCAGCGCCTGGCTGGCGCGCGGGCCGGGACCCCAGGCGACGAACTTATCGGTATCGGCGTTCGCTCCGGTGCCCGGACGGGCCGAGCGCACGAGCTTCAGAATGGCCTCGACAACTTTATCGGGCACCGGGATCTGGCGGACGAGGCGCTGCGTCGCCATCAGTTCCTGTGCCGAGATGACGGTTTCGAGCTTCGGCGTTTCCGTGCCGGTCGTCGCGTAGAGCATGCGCCGCTCGGCGACGAGATCGGGATACGTCACGTCGATCTGCAGCAGGAAGCGGTCGAGCTGGGCTTCGGGCAGCGGATAGGTGCCTTCCTGCTCCAGCGGGTTCTGCGTGGCGAGCACATGGAACGGCGCGGGCGTATCGTGGCGCTGACCGGCCACCGTGACGTGATGCTCCTGCATCGCCTGCAGCAGTGCCGACTGCGTCTTCGGCGAAGCGCGGTTGATTTCGTCCGCCATCAGAAGCTGCGTGAAGATCGGACCTTTGATGAAGCGGAAAGCGCGGCCGCGGCCCGGCTCATCTTCGAGGACTTCGGAGCCGATGATGTCGGACGGCATCAAATCCGGTGTGAACTGAATGCGCTTGGCGTCGAGGCCCAGCACGCGTCCCAATGTTTCGACGAGCAGCGTCTTGGCGAGACCCGGAACACCGATCAGAAGGCCGTGCCCGCCGGACAAAATCGTGATGAGCGTCCGCTCGATCACCTGATCCTGACCGAAGATGACGCTGGCTGCCGCTTTGTGGGCGCGCTGAACGCGCTCGGCGGCGGCCTCGAGCCGGGGCACGATATCGGTATGCGTTTCGACGACAGTGCTCATAAAGGGGGCCTCGCGCAGCTGCTTCTTGTCATTCTTGGTGGCGAATTCGCCTTACAAAACAATGGCCGAGCGGCTGCGTACTCGGCCTTAAGCATCAGCCTAGACGATCCTGCCCAGCCCTCATAGGGTCAAGTGAATGTTACGTTAGGATGAGGTGCATCTGAAGGCACCTTGAGGGCGCGGGCAGAAATGCCGAATGAAAAACTGCAAGTTGCGTCCGGGAATGGAAATTCTGACGCACGACCGGGTGGATTGGATGCGCTTTTGCGAGCGGCGTCGGAAGGTGGCGCGTCGAGCATAAGACCGGTGGAAAAGTGGAATCCGCCGTACTGTGGCGACATCGGCATGGAGATCCGCCGCGACGGGACGTGGCTCTATCAGAGGAGCCCGATCGGACGCATCGCGCTCGTCAAGCTGTTCGCGTCGATCCTGAGAAAGGACGATGACGGACGAACGTATCTCGTGACGCCGGCGGAGAAGGTCGACGTTCAAGTCGAGGACGCGCCGTTCCTCGCCGTCGAGATGGCGGTCGAGGGCGAGGGGCAAGCGCAGCGGCTGACGTTCCGCACCAATCTCGATGACGTCGTGACGGTCGATGCGGAGCATCCGCTGCGGTTCGCGCCGAGCGGACCCGACGGCGGGCTGAAGCCCTACGTGCTCGTGCGCGGGAGATTGGAAGCGCTGTGCACGCGCGCGGTTTACGCGGAGCTGGTAGAGTTGGCAGTTGCCGCAGGTGATGACGGCGATGCGGTCGGGGTTTGGAGTGGCGGGATGTGGTGGGGGATGGGGTAGTTAGAAATGATTTCTGTTCTCCGGGGATGTTCTGATAGCTAATTCGAGTGTCGCGACGGCAATATGAGAAATCACATGACAAAACGGAAGTTCGACGTTGAGCCGAGAGATGAAGAATTTGAAGAAGACGAACCCCGTGAGCGGCCGGAAGACCTTGCAATTGCCGCCGGCGATTTTGGTCAACTGCTTGTTGCGCCGAGCGATTGGACGATCCAATCTCTTCTTCACCAAATAGGAAAGCAGATTGATCTTAATCCGGAATTCCAAAGACGAGGTGTTTGGAGTCGGCAAGCGAAATCCAGTTTCATCGAATCTCTTTTTCTGAATATACCAATTCCCCAAATTCTTCTCGCCGCGAAGAAAGACAACCGAAATTCATTCATCGTCCTTGATGGCAAGCAGCGGCTACTAACTATAAAGCAATTCTACGACGGTGTTTTGGATGACGGGTCCAAATTCGTGCTGAGTGGGTTGCGTGTTCTCACTGCACTAGAGGGAAAAGACTGGTCGGAAATTTCGCAAACGGGAGAGTGGGCAGATCGATTTTTAAACACGACTCAGCGGACGGCGGTGTTGAGAGGTTGGGATAGAGAAGATGTTCTCTACGAAATTTTCCACCGGCTCAATTCGGGATCAGTGAAGTTATCGCCGATGGAACTTCGTATGTCGTTGTACCCAGGCGGCTTCTTAAAGCACATAATTTCTTGGTCCGAGAAGATGGGTGCGATACATGAGCTCCTGCGACTGAAGCACCCTGATAAGCGCATGTCCGATGTAGAGATTGCTGTGCGCCATTTAGCGTTCGGTGATCCTCGCTTTGTTTACGATGGAAATCTGAAAAAGTTTCTCGACGACGCATGTCGTCAGTACAACGTTGATTTCATGAACGTTACGACAAAGAGTGCGATCGAAGATCGGCTAGCGCAGCTTGAGGACAGCATTCGTGAGGTTATCTCGATCTTCGGGATCGATAACGCCTGCAGGAAATGGAAAGGTACCAAATATGAGCGGCGTTTTAATCGAGCCATTTTTGATATTCAGGTCGGTTCGTTAGCTTCGAGCGTTCTGCGAAATATTGTGAGCAAGGACCGGCCCAGATACGAGAAATTGTTTCAGAAGCTAAGTGAGGAGGATGATGAATTCGTCAGATCAATGGAAACGACGACGAAGAGTGTTGCTTCAGTCAGGAAGCGATTTGGAACATGGTATAATGCTATTAAATTGGAATATAAAGTTGATCTAGTGATGGCGCAAATAGCGGATTCTCCTAATGCGTCATCCAACTGACATGCTGAAGAAATTGAAAATGGAGATAAGGCAGGCAGGGAAGATTGTGGCCGGTGTTCCCACAACCGGATCGGTCACGCCGCTCCACCACTTGAAAGTACAGTCATTTATTTTGCTATCTCATGCTGCATTCGAGCAGTACCTTGAGGAACTGGGAAGGCAAATCGCAAGAGATGCTCGACGTCAATTTAAAGCTAAAGGACGCATCTCTAAGGTTTTGGTTACTCTTATGACCGCTAAAGCATTGGACGACGTCGCTGACAAAGCCCGAAAACGAGTGACTGAGGACATTGTTCATAACTTGGATGTTTTTTCTGAATTGGCTCTAAGTAGATACGAAAAAATGTTAGGCGATAATCACGGGATTTGTGAGCAAAAC
Organism: Hyphomicrobium sp. MC1; assembly: GCF_000253295.1. Classification (NCBI taxonomy): domain Bacteria; kingdom Pseudomonadati; phylum Pseudomonadota; class Alphaproteobacteria; order Hyphomicrobiales; family Hyphomicrobiaceae; genus Hyphomicrobium; species Hyphomicrobium sp. MC1. Next base: position 1,034,315 of record NC_015717.1, read on the forward strand.
CAGAAGAATATTTTGTTGCCAATCGGTGTTGATCCCGAAATGATCGATACATCCCTTATGAATACCTTGAACGCGTTTGGTAAAATGAGAGGAACAATAGCGCATACGTTCGCAATGGTTCGAACGGAGCATACACTAAGCGATGTAAACGCCACCCTTTCACTGATATTGGGAAGTATTGGAAGTTTCGATCAAGCTGCATGTTCGGCTCTAAAGCTCGGTATGGCGAAGTCAAGTTAGATTGCAAGCAGTTGATGTTGGAGCTTGCCCTCAAAAAACTTATCCCCGCTCACGCACTCCCGCTGACTACCCTCTCCTCCCGCCGCGACGTCGAAGGTCTAAACCCGCCCCACCTTCCGAGACTGCTGGACGCGTTGCCTGCGCCTTCGCGTTCCGCCATACCCTCCCGCGATGGAAACTTCTAATCCTCACCTTCCAGACGGCTATTCGCCGATACCGGCGGGGAAGCTGGTCAATGCCGTGACATTCGTCGAGATGTGCGAGCGGCCGACGCCCTCGCGCGCCACGAATGAATCATCATCGCTTTCGATATCGCGGTGGAGATCCCCCGATCTCGATGCTTATCGCGCGTTGTTCCGCGCCGTCGGTGAAGATTGGTTGTGGTGGTCGCGTCTCCGGCTGACTGATGAGGCCTTGGCGGCCGTCCTCAGCAATCCCGGCGTCGAGGTTTTTGTCCTGACCGACGGCGACGCGCGCATCGGTCTGCTCGAATTGGATTTTCGCGAAGATCAAGAGTGCGAGATTACGTGGTTCGGCGTCGTCAAAGAAGCCATCGGCAAAGGCGCGGGCCGGTTCATGATGGATTTCGCAATCGACACGGCGTGGGCGCATCCCATTCGCAGGCTGTGGCTGCACACCTGCAGCTTCGATCATCCGGGCGCGTTGGCGTTCTATCGGCGGTCCGGCTTTCGGCCCTATGCCTTTATGGTTGAGGTGGAGAACGATCCGCGCCTCGCTGGCCTGCTGCCGCGAACGGCCGCGCCGCAAATTCCTTTGTTGGAGTGGTGACGGGGGAAAAAAACTTATCCCCGCTCTGGCGCGCTCCCGCATACTCCCTCCTATCCCGCCGCGACTTGCAAGGGCGCGAAACTCGAGCATGGGGTTTTGCGTGCGGATGAGAGCGTGCCGGGCCGCCAGCGATATCGGCGCGCCTGGGGATCCCTGCCGGCCGCGAGCGGACCACCATGGCGTGGTATCGCGGTTCAACTCCCGCTCCAACTCGAGATGCACGGGAGGATGGTGGGTTCACGGCTCGAAAGGAAGCTCGCTTCCTTTCAGGTTGCGAGTGCCCCGGAATGCCGGTTCGGCCGCCGCTGGGTGCATGAACAAGACTTGGCACTGTCCCGGGGCGGCGAAGGCTGCATCCGAAGTACAATAAGACAAGAGAGCGAGGCCCCGCCGCCCTGGCCCTTGTTGCGTTTGCCATCGGCGACTCCGCTACGCGGAGCCGGCCGCCGATGGCGCTTGCTTTTGCGTCTTTCTTCGGACGTCGGCCGCGCAACCGGCACGCGTTCCACGAGCCGGCCGTCGGCGCATGACCGTTTCCACCGGCCGCCGATCGCGGGTGTGCCGTCGCTTAGAGCGTCGAAAAAATCATCACTTCGACGGCTTCTTGCGGGCGTCCAGGCATTTGCCGCCCTTGAGATACTGATACGTGCCCTTGCACGATTTCCAGCCCTTCACGTGATGGGTCTTGTGATGGCCGTGATGCTTCGTGGCCTTCTTGGCTTTGCCGGCCTCGGCAGCGGACGTCGCGGCGAATGCGATCGCCATCGTTGCGATGGCGAGCAGGAATTTCGAATTCATAAGGTGGACCCCCAAATGCGGTTTGAGCGTCTGAGACTCATCCGCTGGCGGACGAGTTCAGCCGTCCGCGCCCCTTATCCCAGATTTATAACAAGCCGGTGTAAGCGCCGGGAGGTTCCGACGAATGACGATGGGCGTGAGCGCCAGTTGGTGTTGCGGGAGGCGGCGCCTGGGGGTGTTGGAAAGTCTGCTACGTTATCGCTTCTTCTTCGTCGCGGGGGGATTGGCTGCTTCCCGGGCGAGCCGCTCGGCGCGAAGTCGTTCAGTCTTGGCGCGAACGGCTTGGCGTTCCGCTTCGTGGTCTTTCATCGCTTGCGATGCTTCCTGAGCCTTCCGCAGCTTAACGGTTGCTGCACTCGACAGGTCTTTCCGGGGCATAGCCATGAAATCGTTCCTTGATTTTGACGGGCAAACAAAAACCCGCGGCTGGCCGAGCAGACGCGGGTTTCGTTGATCCGGTTCGTGTTCGAGGCCAGCAGGGGCTGGCCAGGTCCCGATCTTTATGGAGATCAGGCGGCGCGCAGGTTGTCGGCCGACGACTTGCCGCTGCGGCGGTCAGCTACGACATCGAACGAAACCTTCTGGCCTTCGTTAAGGCCGTTCATGCCCGCACGCTCGACGGCGCTGATGTGCACGAAAACGTCGTTGCCGCCATCATCCGGCTGGATGAAGCCGTAGCCTTTTTGGCCATTGAACCATTTCACGGTACCAGTCTGCATAGGTAAAATCCTTAGTTTATGCGCGATTATTCCCGACAATGCCGGGACTGACAGTCGAGATTTGTTGGGAAGGTCGTCGGTCAGGCGCGCACTTCGCGGGCGAGGCCAAGTCATTTTCAGCGAAGCTCGAACGGAGAAACAATAGAAAAAATGCTGCTTCTATGCAAGCGCAATCGGTTCAGCGCGCAAAAACGTGTTTCCAATCGGACGTTGCAAAGCCCTTGATCTAAGGGTTTGCCTTGGTGGGACGATCGCAATCTTTAACGGTTAGGTGGCCGAGGTGACGGACGATCCGCGTCGCGCGGGCCTGATGCCGCGGACGGCAGCGCCGCATATTCCGCTGTTGGAGCCCCACGGCAAATAGAAGCTTGCGCGCTACGTTAAACGCTGTGTCTGTGGAGATGAACGCTCAGCCCGACGTCTTGGCGGGTGTGATGTGGAATTCTACGCGGCGGTTCAGACGGCGACCTGCGGCCGTGGCGTTGGATGCGATCGGTTGATCCTGTCCGTACCCGACGGCGCGCAATTTCTCGGCTGGGACGCCCGCGCTAACGAGCACGCCAACGACGGCATCGGCTCGACGCTGCGACAACTCACGATTGCCGAGGCGGGTGCCGAAAGTGTCGGTGTGACCGCTAACCTCTATTGCCACGTTCGTGCAACTGCGGGCGATCTCGGCAATTTTTTTGAGTTCGGCGACGCTATCGTTCGAGAGGATCGCGCTGGCATTCGCGAACGTTATCGCTGCGGCATGGATTTCGCTATCGAGCGTTTCCCGGCAGGGTTCGACGCCAGGTACGGCGGCGACGGTCGACTCGGCGGATGGCGGCGGGGCGGCGGTTGGCGACGGTTTTTCCTCTGCTCCAGGGTTTGCCGCTGGGGTCTGTATGGTGACAGCAGGTTCAGTGGACGCGCTCGGCGACGGCGGGGCGTGTAGCAACGGCTTTTCTTCTGTGCCGGTACTTGCTGCAGGAGCCTGCGCGGTATCGGCAGTTGCTATTGAGGCGCTTGGCGGTGGTGTGGCGGGTGTCGCTTCCGTCGCATTTTTCTCGGGTTCGACAGTTGCGCTCGGCTCCGCTTGCGCCGTCGGCGCTTTCGCAGAGCCGCTGATGTTACCTCTATAGTCGGCCGCGGTCTGGGCGTCGGCCGGAGGAGGCGAGGCGGGCACGCTTGTGGGTGGCGTGGCAGGCGCTGGCTCAGGTGCGCTTGTGGGCGATTCAACGGAACGTGGTTCCGACGGCGGCTCGGATGCCTTTGCCGAGCCGGCGGTGGCGTGTTCGTCGCCGGTCGTCGGCTGTGCCGAGGGTGGAGGCGCGGCAGCGAGGCTTGGCGGGGGAGCGGCGGAGAGCGGCTCAGCCGCATTCTTTTCCGGCCCGGAGATGGAGTTCGGCAGTGGCGGGGAAGTAATCGCCGCGAGGTTTTTGTGATCCTTCTCTTCAGTCTTCGCTTCGTCCGTCGCCGCAGGTGCGGAAGGCATGTTTGGCGACGTTGACAGCGGCGACGGCGGTGCTGCCTCGTTTGGCTCAGGTTTAGCGGCGAGCTTTGGTTCGATGTTCGGCTCGGCCTTCTGAGTAGATGGCGGTGCCGTCTGGCCTGGAATTGGCTCTGATTGTCGTGGGGCGCCCGCGGCTCGGTTCGATTGGGCGACAATGTCAGAGATTTTGGCGCGCACGCACGAGTCGAAAAATTCGCGATTTTTACCGCCACCCGAAAAGCCGCCGCTGTTGGCTGCCAAGTCGAAATAGAAAAAACCGAGTTCATCGCCGCTTGCTGGCGGAGACGTTTCCTTAACGTCCGTGCCGTCAACCAAAAGTGACATCGTCTTGAACCAGCCCTTGCCGAAATCGACCCTGGCGGTTTTGGCGGCAATGTTGATGGCGATGATGGCGGATCCGATTTTTCTTCGGGTCGCTTCCGCTTCGGAGCCAAGCTGATAATTGCACGTGTAGGCCACTTCTCCAGCCGACGCTGCGCAAGCAAATAGCGTCGAGAGCAGGATGAGAATTATGGTCGTTGTCCGTGTCACCGTACTGCTGCGTCCATCGAGGGGCGATTTGTCGATCTTAAATCAAAGCGCGCGGCAGGCCGCGATGGGTTTCAAAGCCTTTGGTTAGCGAGGCGGCGCGATCGGCCGCCAATATTCCCAGGTAAAAATTTATTCTCGTAGCGCATCGTGTGTCCCGGCTCCGGGTTCACGTGCGTAGGGTTCTACGTCGCGATACGGCCGCCGGATCTGAACAGGAACGCCGCCGATTGCACACTCCGCAGGCTGGCTTCGCCACGCTCCCATGCTGCGCGCAACAGTCTGCGAACGGGCGGCTCGCCATAGAGCGAAACTTCGTAAGCTATCGACAGCATCGACAGAACAGCGATCGTCAAAGCAATCCAAGGATTTATTCCAGATCGCACCATCACTCGGATCAAGAAGGCCCCGACGACGGAATGAATGAGATAAAGCGGATACGTCATCAGCCCCAGGTTCTTGAAGGCATTTTGCAGCCTGGGCGACAATGGTGTGAAGCGCTTGTCGTCTCGGACGATCACCAGCATAAACATTATGGTGCCGATCCATACAGCTGCTGGCAGTACCTGCGAAACTGGAACACCGGGGTGAACTTCCCATTTTGCCATATCTCGCGAACGGCCGACGATTTCGAGAATGCAGATCGCAAATGCGGAAACCAGGCCGAATACGTTGGGCATTCCCAATGTGCGCCTTGAGAAAAGCCACATCCAGATGCCGAAAGCGAAAAAACATCCGTATCGGAGCTGCAGCACGTCCGAATACGCCACGATGTGCCAGCCAAGATGGGATCTGTAGGCGTTGGGAAAGAAACTAACGGAAATCAGAAATGCCGCCGAGATCGTCGTCAACGCCCACGCCACATGCGTTAGACAATCGAACCGGCTGCTGAGTAGAAGGAAAAAGATGATCGCGTAAAACACCAATTCCACAGCGAGCGACCAGTAGACGCCATCGACCCATGGTCCGAAAATCCAAAGCGTGATGGAGCGCAAGAATTCTCCGCTAAGGTGACGTCCCGACACGCCTCCGACGAGAAGCCACGCTGCAACTGTGAAGCAAATGGAAAGCCATGCGGCTGGATAGAGTCTGAGCACCCGGCTTTTGACGAACGCAATCGGCGATGAATTGTTGGCGGAATTGGCGATCACAAAGCCGGAAATGACGAAGAATATCTCGACGCCGACCCAGCCGAACGATGTATAGGGCGCAGCCTGCGGAAAGGACGTCGCGGATGCGAACATTTGGCCGACGACGGAGTTCGTCGACGCCCAATCGTAAAAGCTCAGATGAAAGAGCATGACGCAGAGCGCTGCAAAAAAGCGGACTGCGTCAAGCGGATATATGTGGGCGCGCATGAAAGGCCCCCGGAATTTGGCTTTTGCGGCCAACTTGAAGGGTAGCGCAAGATTCGGGCCCTCGACATTCCGCCGAAAAGGCTAATTACGGCGTATACGTTCCGAAAGCTTGCGGCGTGCTACTCCATTCGGAGAGCGATCCGCAGACCGCGTCCGTTAAACATATCGCAGCGTCGTGAACATGCCTGCTGCCATGTGATAGAGCAGATGGCAGTGGAACGCCCACCAGCCGGGATTGTTGGCATCAAACGCGACGACGACACGGCCGTTCTCGGGAACGAGGACCGTATCGCGCTTGGCACCAGAAAAGCGCTGGCCGTCGATTTCCACGACCTGGAACGGATGGCCATGAAGGTGCATCGGATGCGGCATCGGGTTCTTGTTGATGATGATCAGCTCGACGCGCTCGCCTTGAGCAATGGCAAGCGGCGGCACATCCTTCGTCCAGGGCACGCCGTTAATCGACCAGACGTAGGTCGCCATATCGCCTGTCAGGTTGATGGTGTGGACGCGATCAGGCTTGCGAGGGGCGAGCGGATCGAGTGCTTTCAGATTGCGTTCCAGATCGAGCGTCAATGCGGGTGAAGGCTGTGCAGCCTGATCGGGAATGCGCGAGACGGTTGCCGCACCTGCCGAGAGCACGATGCCGGTCTGCTTTGCCGCGCCTTCGAGGATGGCAAGAACGGGATGCGCTGCGGCGCCGGCCGGTATCGTAAGCTCGATATCGAGGCGTTGCGCGACCGCTATCGGGAAACGCTGTCCCGATACGGGCTGGATGCGCAAGCCATCGACGGCAATCAGTTTGCCGGAGAGTGCGCCGAGATCGAGGTGAAAATTGCTCATCGACGAGCCGTTGATGACGCGCAGCAAGACGCGTCCGCCGGGTTCTACCTTAATCACCTCGGGATCGGCCAGCGTGCGGTCGTTGGCGAGAAACGCGTCATACGTTACGTCGTTGAGGTCCGGCACTGCGTGCGCACCGGTTTTGCCCATCTGCATGCCGGGCGTCGACATGTCCTTCATGTCCATGCCGGACATATCCATACCACGCATCGCCATTCCGCTCATGTTGCCCGGCTTGCGCAGGGATGCGTAAATCTCTTCAGGCGACTTGAAGCTGAAGTCGTGCAGCATCAGCACGACCTCCTGCTGGTCTTTCGTATCGCGCTGGTCGTGGATGATGAGCGGCGCCGTCATCAGAAGTTGTTCCTGGAAGCCTTGATGCGAGTGCATCCAGAAAGTGCCGCCAAAATTCAGCGAAAAATCGTAGTCGGCGCTGCCGCCAGGCGGAATGGCGGGGGATGAGATGCCGGGGACGCCATCCTGCTGCCAGGGTGGGGTCAAGCCGTGCCAGTGAATGAGGCTCGGCTTGTCGATCTGGTTCTCGACGCGCACGCGAAAGCGCTCGCCAATCCCGGTCGTCAATCCGCTTACGCCGTTTGGCTGGGCGATGCGATAAACCGAGGCGGACTTGCCATTCATATCGATTTCACGTCGCTGCAACCTTAAGACCGTAGCGGGCGTTTCGGCAGCAAAGGTCGGCGTGCGGAGCAAGCCAGCCGCGGCAGTTGCCAGAGCCGATGTGATGACCGTGCGGCGATTGAGGAGCATGGCATTTCTCGTGAAGGCAGCAATACGAAGCTCGTTCGCGAGTTTGCCAAATGTGCGAACGATTACTCAATAGCCTCGTATAGATCGGCGATCCGCGGTTTTGACATGAAACAATCGTCCGTGTGGGCGTGGGGCTGCATCGGGTTGATTGCCATTATTTCCAGAGCCCCAGGTCTTCGTAGCGGTCTTCCGGAATTTCGGTCCCGAGATCGTACGTAAAGGATGTGGCTGTCATCTGGTTTTCGCCAACCGTGCAGGTGAACTTGAGCCGGTACCAGTGGCCGTCGGCTCGAACGGCCGCGCCCTTGGCGACTACGGTAGCACCGTCGAATGTCGCTCGGGAAAGAATGCTCGTTTTCAGCCGGTCGATCTTTTTCAGTTTTTTGGCGCGCTTGAGCGTGTCCATGCCGCGCAGAATGCACGCCTGATGCGCACGTTCTTCAGGTTCGAGCTTCATCAGCGTCTTGTCCATGGACGCCGCAGATGCCGGCGTAATCAAGCCGATGAGTGCCAATAGTCGCAACCACAGATGCATTTCCCCTCCCTCGTCGCGCGTCACGCTGCGGACGGACCCGACTTAACGCCCCTCGTCGCTGGCGTCAAAAAAGTTATGCCGGCACGGGGCGTAGTGTGGACAGGGCTCTCGTGGCTTCGGGAAGGGAAAATCCGACGCTGATCGGCGTTAACGCGGCTGGGGCGCCCTCGGTTGCATTGCGGGACGATTGTTCGAACGGTCTATATGAGCACTTGAACGATTTCGGCCGCCGGTGCGTATTAATCCGCATGGATACATGGGTCGCTACTATTCACCGGGCTGCGCTTGCTGCTCGCACCATTCCGAAGGTGCTGCGCTACGCAATCACAGTGCTTCTCGTGGCGCTAACGGTTTTGGTGCAACTCGCGTTGGATGGCTCAACGGTCGATCGATATCCGTTTCTGACCTTCATTCCCGTCGTATTCGTTTGCGGGATGTTGTTCGACCGTGGGAACGGATTTCTTGCGACCATATTGAGCGCGATGGCCTGCGTCTTCTTTTTTCTGTCGCCACACCATTCGCTCGACATTCTGCAGGCACGCGATCAAGGCGGATTGGTCCTTTTTATCGTCATCGGTTTTGCGATTTCGTCCGTTGTCGAAGCCCTTCATAGCGGGCTTGTGGCGCTGGCGATGGAAAAAGAGGAGGCGCGCGATACTGTCCGGGATCGCGATTTGCTGCTGAATGAGCTTGCTCATCGCACGCGCAATGACTTTGCCAATGTCGTGACGTTGCTCAATCTTCAGTCTCGGTCCGCCAACCCCGAGGCGCGTGAGGCGCTGGCATCCGCGGCGGAACGTGTTCAGACGATTGCGCGGGTGCATCGCCGATTGGAGCTTCAAAACGATCGGGTCGTCGTCGATACCCGGGCGTATATCGGCGAGCTGTGCGCCGATCTTCGCCTCTCGCGGCTGGCGATGCGGCCAATCGCGCTCGATTGCGAGGTCGAAAGCCATTCGATTAGCCTGGAAAAGGCTGTGCCGCTTGGGCTGATCATCAACGAGTCTGTTACCAACGCCTGCAAGCACGCGTTTCCAGAACAGCGCCAAGGGCATATTACGGTCTATTTTCGACGCGTCGGATTGGAGTACACGCTCACCATCGCGGACAACGGCGTGGGAAGCGAAACCGTCACGAACGGCGGGATCGGCAACCGTCTGATGGGCATGCTCGCAGCTCAGCTCAATGGCGATCTTTCGTTTGAGCCGAGGTCGCCGGGCATGGCCGTGGTCGTCGTCATTCCTGTCAAAACAGAGAAATAAAAATTCCCAAAAAAAGAGGCAGCGCTTGCGCGCCGCCTCAAGAACTGAGTTTCGGATTGACCGAAGCTCAGCGCCACCAGCAGTGGCGGTGGCCGTGGCGCCATACGCAATGGCGATGGCGATGATAGTAGCCCGTCTTCTGAACGAGGCTTGAGCCGTGAATGCCGTCGAGCGCAGCGACGCTCGGAGCGGCATTTGCGATTTGAGAGCCCAGAGCGAATGTCGCCACTGTGGCGACTGCCAGAAAAAACTTCATGATTTTCTCCTCAATTGATCCCGTCGAGACAGCCTGGAGCGCGCTGCTTGCGAGATGCCCCGCCAACGCAGATCCAAGTGTGTGTCGGCTGCGATCTAGTCCCACCCAATGAAATATTTCGTGCGACGGCGCGAAGCTAAACCGAAGCGGTAAGGAGGAGGTACTTACCCTTTTGTAAAGTCGATTTCGTTCTGCGGGCAGAGGCGGAGAGACGCGCGCTCATTGTGGCGGTCGGAAAGGCCGACCGCTTTCGTTCATCGTTCTGCCGCAGATATAAGGCGCGCTCTCTCGCACTCGCGAACGCCCAACTCAATGCAGCTTCAATTCCGATCCAATGAGCCGTAATTCGCGCGGCCTTATTAATTCGGAATGGGCTACGGTCACGCGATAAAGTTTGCCTTCGAGCTTGGCGACCCAGAAATCGAGGAACGATTTGAGTTTCGGAAAACGCGGCGCGGCGTCGTATTCCTGCCAGATATAGCTTTGCAGCAGCGAAGGATGGTCCGGAAGACGGTAGAGGATTTCAGCGGTCGTCAGGCTGAACCCTGCAAGTTGAGCCCGGAAACCGTTATCGCAAGACATTTCCCGTTCGGTCACGTAGCAATCTCCTTTGAATTAGGTGATTGGGCGCCCTCCCTAGAATGATGATGATCAAGTGAGATTCGTTCCTTGTCCATTGCGAAGATGTGCGAAAATACATTGCTAGCAAACGCATTATTCGAGTGCTGGCGGTTTCTGCCGAAGTGCTGTGCGGACCGCTGACTGGATGTGCGTCAACGGCTGTGCCGATGGCTGTTTCGATTGGAAGGTAGCGTCGCCGGATGCTTGAGATTGCCCTCAAAAGTTTCACGACGTTCTTTGCAACGGTCGGTCCAATCGAAGCCGCGGTGTTATTTGCGACGCTGACGCCAAAGATGGCCTATGCCGAGCGTCAAGCGATTGCGGTGCGGGCGACGCTGATCGCCTCCGGTATTTTGGCGTTCTTTACGCTGCTGGGTGGTCCGATCCTCAGCCAGCTCGGCGTATCACTGGCGGCGCTGCAGGCGGCGGGCGGCGTGATCCTGCTCTTGATTGCGCTCGACATGATTTTTGCGCGGCCGGGCGGATCGATAAAACTTACGGCTCCGGAAGGTGCGGAAGCACAATCGCGCGATGACGTTGCGGTTTTTCCTCTGGCGACGCCGTTGCTCGCAGGACCTGGCGCAATGAGCGCAGGTATCCTGCTGGCCGCCAACGTCCACGGCGAGCCGCTGGGGTTGGCTGTCGTCGCCATCACCCTTGTCGTGGTGATGATCATCACGCTGGTCCTGCTGATGATGGCCAATCAACTCAACCACGTCCTCGGTATCACGGCGCAACGGGTGCTCATTCGCGTGTTCGGAATTCTGCTGGCGGCGATTGCGGTGCAGGCGCTGTTCAATGGCATCCTGGCGTCGGGGCTGATCCCGGCTGCAGCCAAGCTTTCTTAGAGACCTCGGCAACCCGAGCGGCTTCAAAAGCTGGCGGCCGTTAGGGCGCCTTTAACGCCTGGCTGTTTCAATCCCGGACAACTGTTGAACTTGCGTAGCGTTTGTTGCGTTGACGAAGGCGTATGTGATGTCCGCGTTTTCTTTTCACCGTCCGGCGGCTCCGTCCGTGCGCGCGGTGCTTGCATCTTTTGCAGCCGGAGCGGCAGCTCTTTCGGCGGGCGGATGCGCCAATACAGGCAACGGCTATTCCGCGAGTGCGACGCCGACGGCTTACGTTGCGCAGGGGCCGGCCGTGCAGATGGAGAGTGATGGTTTGCCGGTGCAGGCCGCACCTGCAGCAACGATCCGGCAATTGCCGGACGATCCGAGCCAGCCGTTCAGCCCGAACTACGGCGGGGCAAATCCGGCGAGCACGATTTCGCCGAACCCGACGGTCAAGGCGTCGAACGATGTGCCGCCGTTCAAGCAGGCTATTCCGTATGACCTGCCGCCGACGTTCCGCAGACAGCTCGTGGCGGCGGTCGACGCTGCCGGTTGATTGGGATGTGGACTTTCGCGCCGTGTGCTAAGGCGCAGGGATGTCCGAGACCGTTTCGATTTGCCGATACCGCGATATCGATCTGACGCCTGAAAGGGTGGCCGAGATCGACCGCATCTTTTTTGAATCGAGCAATACGAAAACGTTTCCGAGCGACGCAGCACGAGCTGCGTTCCGCGAGCGGTGGCTGGGACGTTATCTGGTCCACGATCCGGCGTTTGCATATTTGGCGCGGGATGGCGGCGGCAGGATCATCGGCTATCTCGTCGGCGCGATCGACGATCCGGCGAAGACGCCGCGGTTTGCCGATATTCCGTATTTCGCGATGCTCGGCGCGCAGACGAAGCGCTATCCGGCGCATCTCCACGTCAACATCAGCCCCGAGTTTCGCAATCGAGGGATCGGGGGGCGGCTGATTAGTTGTTTTATCGTCGATGCCCAGGCGGCGGGTGTGCCCGGCGTGCACGTCGTGACGAGCGTGGGGGCTGCGAACGTCAGCTTCTACAATCGGAACGGCTTTGAGGAGGTGGCGCGGGCCGGGCCGGATGGTAGCCTCGTCTTCTTGGCGCGCAGCTTGTGAAAATTGGGATTTGAAAGCCTTTCCGGCCGCCGACTAAGCGGTACAAACAGGCGGCCGGAAAGGTGAAGTTAAGCCCTCTGGGGGAAGGGCCTCTGGGGGTTTGGGGTCGTGTAAACTTTTGTGATCTCTCAGTTCGGCAATTCAGGCGGCTGCGCTGGGATGACAAAGCCGATTGGCTCCGCCTTGATTTCTGCCGTGCGCGGATCGTCTTTGGTGCGGCGCGACTTGCCTTCGAACAAGGCGCCCTGTTCGATCGACAGCGACTGATGGAAAATGTCGCCTTCGACCTGGCTGGTGGTCTGCAGCATCACGCGCTTGCCGCGGACGGTTCCGACGACGTGGCCGCGGACGATGACTTCATCTCCGGTGATGCTGCCTCTTATCGTGGCTTCCTCGCCGATGACGACATTGCTGCCTTCGATGTCGCCTTCGACGATGCCGTCGATTTGGACTTCACCTTTGCAGATGAGATTGCCGGTGATGGTGAGGTCGGCGCCAATCACCGAGACCGATTTCGGACCCTCGGCGGCGGCGCGGGGAACGGTCAGGAATGGACGGGGCTGAAACACCGGGGCGGGAGGCGTCGGCGTGGCCGTTTCAGATGTAGCGGATGCCAGCGTCGGGGACTTCGACAACTCAGGCTCGGAACGGCGGAAATTTGGCAACATGCTCGGACTTCCCTCTGACACAACTTAAGCAACAATCCGCACCCGAAACGACTCAACGCATCACATCATCGCTTTGCGACGAGCGCGTTTGATTCGCGTAGCACTTTTCCAACGTTGGTCCACCGTGTCGCCCGAGGCTTTCCACCGGAAATTCCCCGGCGCGACGTCGCAAGGCACTCTCTTGAGCGAGAAGTGTGGCGGAAGATCAACGGTCGTAATGATTATGCGCAGTATGGTTATATTTTGAGCGCGCGCACGGCCGCCAGAACTTCTTCGGCATGTCCCGGTATCTTCACCTTGCGCCAGCTTTTGACGACCTTGCCGCTGCCGTCGATGAGGAACGTCGAACGCTCGATTCCCATGTATTTGCGCCCGTACATCGATTTTTCGACCCATACGCCATAGGCTTGAGCGACCTCTTTCTGCTCGTCGGCGAGCAGGCGGATGGACAACTCGTGTTTCGCCTTGAACTTCTGGTGTTTGGTCGGGCTGTCGGGTGAAATGCCGAGCAGCTCTGCTCCGGCCGCGGCGAAATCGTCGGCGAGGCAGGTGAAGTCCTTGGCCTCCTGTGTGCAGCCCGAGGTGTCGTCCTTGGGATAGAAATAAACGACCACCGGGTGGCCCTTGAGCTTGGAGAGGCGGACCTTTTCCCCAGTGTCGTCGGGAAGCGTGAAGTCGGGCGCCTTTTTGCCGTCCTCGATCATCTTGAAAGTGCCTTTCTTTTGTCGTTTTTGACCCTTGTAGCTGGCTTTATGCCTGAGAGGGGGCCAGAGAGTTTAGACCTTCTATTGAAAGCATTTTCTGTTCGTTCCGAGCTACAGTACGGGTGACCGGCCCGCAACTGGCCGGTTGGGGGTTTTGAGGAGCGGAGTTGACGAGACCGGTAACCGGCGGGCGCGCTGCTGTTCGGCGCGGCGCTGACCAAAACGCGCAGCAAAACGCTTCGCAACGCCTGTCGGCCATCCCGCAGCGCGAGGTCTCGGCCTCGCCGCCGCCCATGCCGCGGAAAGACACTGCGATGGCGAAGGGCGCCAAGCATTTCTTTCGCGGGTGCCGCGTCATGTTCTATCTCGTGATGCCGCTTACGCTGCTCGCGGCGATCGCTATTGGCGTCTTGTATGTGCGCTTGCGCCACGGCCCGATCGCGTTCGATTTCGTCGTCGCTCCGATTGAGCAGGGGATCAACGCTGAACTCGTTACCAGCTCGGTGAAGATCGATGGCGCGGAGTTGCGGCTTGGGCAGACGGGAGAGCTCGAATTTCGTCTGCGGGATGTCAGCGTGCTCGAAAAGGGCGGCGATGTCGTGCTGTCGTCGCCGCTCGCGGCCGTGAATATCTCGATGGGGGCGTTGATGCGGGGCCGCATCGTGCCGGCCCGCATCGAGTTGATTGATCCGATTATTGCGCTCGCCTATTCGGAGCAATCCGGGTTTGTGTTCGAGCGAGCCATTCCCAAACCGATGCCGCTGCATCCCGGAACTGACACAGGAGTGCAGCCAGCGACGGGCGAGGCGCCTGCCGTGGTCTCCGGTACGACGATCGTGCCACAGCACGGCGCGAAGGGCACGAAAGTCAATCTCGCGAAAATGCTGACCGAGTCTTCGCGGCGGGCGCGGCAACGTCTCGATGCGACGTCCTACCTGACGGAATTCGGCATCTCGAACGCCACCGTCGTCGTCGATTACGAAGGACAGCGCAGCTCCTGGCGGATCGACGAGGCCAGTGTCGATTTCGATCATGCGGCCAAGCGCAGCGTGATTTCGGGGCGCGCCACCGTCGCGTCTGCGCGCGGGCCATGGTCGCTCTCGTTCCTGACGGACGAAAGCGAACAGATGGGCCGGCTCGAGGTCAAAGCGACCGTGCGCGGTCTGGTGCCGTCGACGCTGGCATCGGCTGCGCCGCCGCTCGCGCTTCTCGGAAACTTCGAATTTCCGGTTTCGGGCGACGCGACCGTAGACCTTTCGACGGTCGGCAACATCGAAGCCGCGGACCTTTCTGTCGAAGTCGGCAAAGGCCGGGCGCGGCTGCCCTATATGGTTCAGCCGATGGACGTTACGGCCGGTATCTTCAAGCTTGCCTACGACGGCAAGCAGAAGCGCTGGGAGCTCAAGCCGAGCCCGGTCAAATGGGCCGATGGCACGATCATGTTTACCGGCAACATGGCGGATGTGGCCAAGGGGACGGAGCCGCCGACGTGGCAGTTCAGTCTCGACGGCAAGAATGGTGTCTTTGAAGCGCCCGAGTTCAAAGTTCCCCCCGTCACCATCGACAAGTGGAACGCGACCGGTACGATCGTTCCGCGGCGTGGTTCCGTCGATCTAAGCGAATTTCAACTCGCGGGCGGTGGCGGCGAGGCGACGGTCAAAGCGAAGATGCAAGCTGGGCCACAGGGCCAGAGCATGTCGGCGGAGTTCCATGTTTCGCCGATGCCGCTCAACACGCTCAAGGCGCTATGGCCGCGGGCGGTGGCGACCGGGCCGCGCGAGTGGTTCGGCGAGAATGTGAAGTCCGTCGATTTCAAAGGCGGGACACTGAAGTTTTCAAACGGTGACGTCGGTGGCATCGAGCCCGGCACTGTGCAGACCGCAACGGAACAGGCCAATGCCGATTTCGAGGCGGAGAATGTCGTCCTTACGACGCTGCCGGGTATCCCGCCTATCGCGGCTCCCAAGGCTTCGATCCATCTGGAAAACAATATCCTGTCGGTTGCCGTCCCAGAAGGAACACTGACACTGCCGGACGGGAAGCAGGTGCCGCTCAAAGATGGAAGCATGACGACGGACAATATTCTGTCGCCGCGTCCGAACGGCGAGATCGCGCTCACAGCGACCGGTGATCTCGGTCCCTTCATCGAAGCGCTTGAGCAGCTTCCGATCAAAGCCGTTCGCGATGCTTCACCGTTGCCGAAAGCCGGCGAAGGCAAGGTCAATGCGCAGTTCCTGATTAAAATGCCATTCTACGACGGCGTCAGCGGCGACGACATGGCCATCACCGGCAAGGCGCGCATTACGGATGGGCGTTTCGGCAAGGTTGCCGGGCGCTTCGACGTGCAGAACTTTTCGCTCGACCTCAATCTCACGGCAACGTCGCTCGATGCGAAGGGCGATCTTCTGGTCAATGGCGTTCCGGCAAAAGTCGTGGGACAGCGGCTGCTCGGTCCGGATGCCGGTGACCAGCCGCCGCTCAAGATCGTCGCCAAGCTTGACGAGGCAGACAGGACGCAGCTCGGGCTCGACGTCAACAACATGGTGCACGGCGTTGTACCCGTCGAGGTGACGTACCAGAAGGGCGATCGGCCGGAGCCTGCAATCAAGGTGCATGCGGATCTGACCGGCGCCGAGATGACGCTCGACAAGCTTCAGTGGCGCAAGGCGCCCGGCCGGACGGCGTCGCTCGATATGGATGTCGTGAAGACGCCTGACGGCGACACGGAGCTGCAGAATTTCAAGGTGCTGAGCGACAACATCGCGGCTGACGGCAAGGTCGTGTTCGGCCCGGACAACAAGATCAAGGAATTCGAATTTCCCGATCTCAACCTCAACGTCATTTCGAAACTCGATATCGACGGCACGCGCAGCAAGGACGACTTCTGGACGGTCAACATCAACGGTTCGAATTACGACGGCCGTAATTTCTTCAAATCGCTCTTCAGCGTCGGGGATGGGCCGGATCGCACGGCAAAGGCTGCTTCGGGCGGCTCCCATGCTTCGATCTCGCTGACCAACGTCATCGGCAGTTCGGATGTATCGCTGCGCAATCTCAAGCTGGAAGCCGAAATGCGGAATGGCAACCTGTCGAGCCTGGACGCCAGGGGAACGCTCGATGGCGGGGGCAATTTCGTTGCGACACTTGATAAAAGCACGGGCTCGCGGCATCTGATCGTGACGTCGAGCGATGCCGGGCAGGTGATGAAGCTCGTCAACTTCTATCCGAACATGCAGGGCGGGCGCATGCGTCTCGACGTGGCGCTCGACGGTTCGGGACCGGCAGAAAAGACCGGCCTTCTCGTCGTCGATAATTTCAGGATTTTGGGCGATCCCGTCATTACGGAACTCGCAAGCAGCGCCGACAGCGGCCGCCCCGCCATCGGCGGCAACGATCACGTTGTGCGCGAAGTGTTCGATTTCAATAGAATGCGCGCGCCGTTTTCCGTCGGCTACGGACAATTCGTGTTGCAGGAAGCCTATCTGAAAGGACCGCTGCTCGGCGCGACGCTGCGCGGCAAGGTCGATTTCCGGACGAAGCGGGTTAACATCGGCGGCACGTATATTCCGCTGCAAGGCCTCAACGGTGCGCTCGGCGACATTCCGGTGATCGGACAGATCCTGTCAGGCACGCAGGGTGAGGGCGTTCTTGGCATGACCTTCGCGGTGCAAGGGCAAACGAACGCCCCGCAAGTCATCGTCAACCCGTTCTCACTGGTTGCGCCGGGCATCTTCCGTGACATCTTCCAGATGACGTCGATGGACCCGACCATCCAAGTTCGCGATGCCGCCAAGCGGCAGGTTCCGGTCGTATCACCCAGCCCGTCTTCCGAGACGAAGAGATCAAAGTCGAAGGCCAAGAAAAAAGCGCCAAAGGCCGAGGCACAGGTCGATGGCTGGTCATCGACGACGACCAACCACTAGACCACTCCTTTAGTGCGGTCGCAGCAAGATGTGTTTTTTCTTGCCGAGCGACAGCTTGATAAAGCCTGATGCACTCGCATCGGCTGGGGTGAGGCTGGCTTTGTCGCTTGTGACGGCTACATCGTTGACCTTCAGGCCGCCGCCCTGAATCTGCCGGCGCGCTTCGCTGTTCGACGAAACGAGCCCGGCTTTCACGAACGCAACCAGAATGCCGATGCCGGCATCGAGTTCGTTTCGCGGGATTTCGATGGTCGGCAGATCGGACGCGAGCGCGCCCTGCTCAAAGGTCTTGCGCGCGGTTTCGGCGGCAGCTTCGGCTTTGTCGCGACCGTGCAGCAGCGCGGTGGCTTCGGTCGCTAGCACCTTCTTTGCTTCGTTGATCTCGGAGCCCGACAGTTTTTCGAGCCTGGCAATTTCATCGAGCGGCAGGAACGTGAAGAGCTTCAGGAAGCGGGCAACGTCGGCGTCTTCGGTGTTGCGCCAGAACTGCCAGTAGTCGTAGGCGGACAGCTGCGCCTCGTTGAGCCAGATGGCGCCCGCAGCGGTCTTGCCCATTTTGGCACCCGACGCCGTCGTCAGCAGCGGGCAGGTCAACGCATAAAGTTGATCCTTCACGCCCATGCGGCGGCCAAGGTCGATGCCGGTGACGATGTTGCCCCACTGATCCGAACCGCCCATTTGCAGATTGCAGCCATAGCGACGGTTCAGCTCGACGAAGTCATAGGCCTGAAGCAGCATGTAGTTGAACTCGATGAACGACAGCTCCTGTTCGCGTTCGAGGCGGAGTTTGGCCGAGTCCATCGTCAGCATGCGGTTGACCGAGAAGTGACGGCCGACATCGCGCAGGAAGTCGATGTAGTTGAGTGGCGCGAGCCACTCGGCGTTGTCGACCATCATGGCGTCGGAGCCCTGATCGCCGAACTTCAGGAACTTCTCGAAAACCTGCTTGATGCCGTTCTTGTTGGCTTCGATCTCATCGATGGTGCGCATCTGGCGCGTCTCGTCCTTGCCGGATGGATCGCCGACGCGGGTCGTGCCGCCACCCATCAGGGCGATGGGCTTGCCGCCGAGCTTTTGCAACCAGGTCAGCATCATGATCGAGATCAGCGAGCCGACATGGAGAGACGGCGCCGTGCAATCGTATCCGACGTAAGCAACAATACGGCCATCGGCCGAGAGCTTGTCCAGGCCCTCGATGTCGGAGCACTGGTGGAAAAATCCGCGCTCGGTCATAGTCTTAAGAAATTCGGAATTCGGTGTCGTCATTGCAATTCAGGCTTTCACTTCAGTCGTCGCGGGCTATGTTTTGAGCTGTGCCGCTTTTTAGTATGCGGCGTGGCCGCTTTCTATTTGCGGCTGCGCCACTTGATGATTTGCGGCCTGCGCCGCGGGGCGGCACCATGCACGGGAAGGTCGCGATGAGCAAGTTGATGAGAGCGGTGGGGCTGATGAGCGGAACATCGCTCGACGGCATCGATGTGGCGTTGATCGATACGGACGGGGAAGATCACGTGATCCGCGGTCCGGCGATGACGTTTCCCTATGACGATGACATGCGCCGCGTGCTGGTCAACGCCATAGCGGATGCGCGGGATCTGCATGTTCGCGATGCGCGACCGTATTCTCTGGCGGATGCGGAACGGGCGCTGACCGAAGCCCACGGCATTGCGGTCGCGCAGTTTTTCAAGGAGGCGGGCATCGAACGCTCGTCGGTCGATGTGATCGGCTTTCATGGCCAGACGGTGCTGCACAGGCCGGAGATTGGCCTGACGGTGCAACTCGGGCTTGGCGATCTGCTGGCGAACTTTACGCGCTGTCCGGTCGTCTATGATTTGCGTGCGGCCGATGTCGATGCGGGCGGAGAGGGTGCGCCGCTCGTTCCAGCCTATCACCGGGCGTTGACGGCAAAGCTGCCGCAGCGGCCGGTCGCGATCGTCAATATCGGTGGGGTCGCGAACCTGACGTGGATCGGGCGCGACGGCTCTCTGCTGGCTTTCGATACTGGACCCGGCAATGCGTTGATCAATGACTGGATGTTGCGCAAGACCGGCGCCTATCTCGATTCCGGCGGCGTGACGGCGGGTCAGGGGCAGGTCGACGAAGATGCGATCATTTCCTTGCTGAGCGATGGGTATTTCGCCGAGACGCCGCCGAAGTCGCTCGATCGCAATGCCTTTGCGCTCGATGCCGTCCAGCACTTGGGCATCGAAGACGGAGCTGCGACGCTGACGGCTTTTACTGCGCGCTCGATTGCGAAGGCGCGGGAGCACATGCCGAGCGAACCGGAGTTGTGGGTCGTTGCAGGCGGTGGCCGGCGCAACAAGACCATTATGGGGATGCTGGCGGAGCAGGTGCATCATGCCGTCGTTCCAGCGGAAGCAATCGGCCTTGATGGCGATAGCCTGGAAGCGGAGGCGTGGGCCTATCTGGCTGTTCGTTCGACGCTCGGACTGCCGATTACGTTTCCGGGCACGACGGGCGTTTCAGAACCAATGAGCGGCGGGCTCAGGGCTGAACCCACCGCTCACGTCATTCACTAAGCTACGTAAGACGGCGTTATTCGTCGTCGCTTTCTTCGTCGCCGCCTGCGCCGGCAGCGGGTGCGCTCTGGGATTCGAGCCGTTCAAGTTCGCGCTGGCGCTGACGTTCACGCTCACGCTCACGCTCGCGTTCCTTGTTGCGCTCGCGATCGAGTTCGAACTGAACCATGCGCTCGTCGAGATAGCTGCCGACGATATTGCCGAGTTCTTCCGTCTTGTTCTCAAAGAAGTGGTTGGCGCCGGGCACGACCTCGTGCGTGATCTTGATGCCCTTCTGGACCTTCACCTTCGCCGCCATTTCGGCAACCGAAGCGGTCGGGACGACGCGGTCCATATCGCCGTTGATGATGAGACCCGAAGAGGGGCACGGCGCGAGGAACGAGAAGTCATACAGGTTCGACGGGGGCGCGACGCAGATGAAGCCGTCGACTTCCGGGCGGCGCATCAGGAGCTGCATTGCGATCCAGGTGCCGAACGACACGCCGGCGATCCAGCAGGTCTTGGCGTCGGGCTTGACGAGCTGCAGCCAGTCGAGCGCGGAGGCTGCGTCGGCGAGTTCGCCGGGGCCGCCGTCCCAAACGCCCTGGCTGCGGCCAACACCGCGGAAGTTGAAGCGAAGCACGGAAAAGCCCCGCGCTGCGAACGTGTGGTAGAGATTGTAGACCACCTGGTTGTTCATCGTGCCCCCGAACTGTGGGTGGGGGTGCAGGATGAGCGCGATCGGGCTATCCGCGTTGCTCTCGTGGTGGTAGCGGGCCTCAAGGCGTCCGCCTGGGCCATTTATTATGAGTTCGGGCATTCGTTACTCGGTCTCGCTCGTGTGAAATTGGGCTGCATTCGGAGGCTGGATGCCGCCGCCAGGATGACCTGCGGCGTTTTGGCGTTCAAATCCTTGTGGCTCGAATTCTCAATCCTTGACTCCAGCGCTCAGGATTTCCATAACCTTAGAACCGTTCGAAATGTAGGGGCTGGCGTTCAAAAACGCAGGGCCCTTCCGATAGGGCGGGTCTCTTAGCACAGTCCGGGGTGCCGGATGCAAGCTAAGGATGCGTGGTGAAGGATTCCGCCGCCGCTTGGGGCGACGATAGTCCGGGGATTAATACGTGGAACTAACGACCAAAGGCCGTTATGCGGTCATGGCCATGGCGGACCTTGCCGGGCATGCCGATGAAGGTGCGACACCGCTGTCGGTCGTGGCTGAGCGCCAGAGCTTGCCGCTTTCCTATCTTGAACAGCTTTTTGTGCCGTTGCGCCGCGCTGGGCTAGTTGAGAGCGCCCGCGGGCGCTCTGGCGGCTATCGTCTTGCCAAGCCTGCAAATGAGATTTCCGTCGCCGATGTGATGGACGCGGTCGAGGAAGACACGCGTTTCACCCGCTGCTCGCACAACGATCCGCGCTGTTCGGTTGCGACGCCGTGCGTGACGCATGGGCTGTGGAGTGCGCTGAGCGACGCGACGGGGAAGTTTTTGAGTTCGGTCAAACTTGCTGACGTCGTAGCAGGCGGCCGAATGTCAGCCCGTCCGGCTGCCAGCCGCGGATTGCCGTTTGCACGCGCGGACGGTCCGCGAACCTATCTCGACTACAACGCGACGGCGCCGCTTCTGCCGGAGGCGAAAGCCGCGATGATCGAGGCGCTCGATGTTGCCGGCAATCCATCGTCGGTGCACGCGGAAGGCCGTCGTGCACGCTCTGTCATCGAAGCGGCGCGTGAGAGCGTCGCGCGTCTGGTCGGCGCGAAGTCGTCCGAGATCGTGTTTACGAGCGGTGCGAGCGAAGCCAACACTTGGGCGTTGTCGCAGCCTTGGGCGACGATTTTGACGAGCGGCATCGAGCACGATTCGGTGCTTGCACCTGCGCGGGCTTCAAACGCCGAGCTTGTGATGCTGCCGATCGGCACGGATGGCAGGCTCAAAGTTGAGGATATCGCTGCGCTGCTCGCGTCGCGCAGTTTCACCGGCCCGGCCGTCATTGCCGTTCAGATGGCCAACAACGAAACCGGCGTCGTCCAGCCGGTCGCCGAGATTGCCGAACTTGCCCGGGCACACGGTATCAAAATGCACGTCGACGCGGTGCAGGCGGTGGGCCGGATGCCGATCGATTTCGCCGCGCTCGATGTCGATACGCTGGCGATTTCCGCACACAAATTTGGTGGCCCGAAAGGGGTTGGCGCACTCGTCAATCGTGACCATGTGGACCTTGTGTCTCTTATCAGGGGCGGCGGGCAGGAACGTCGCCGTCGCGCTGGGACAGAGAACGTTGCGGCGATTGCAGGCTTTGGCGCTGCTGCCGAAGTTGCGCTTCGCAGTCTGGCTTCGATCGAAGCGGTCGGCGCGTTGCGAGACAAGCTCGAAGCCGAACTGAAGCGGGTCAGCCCGAATGCGGTCATCGTTGGTGAAGGTGCACTGCGTCTCGCCAATACGACGGCGGTGGCGCTTCCCGGAAAGCTTGCGGAAACGCTCGTTATTCGGCTCGATCTTGCAGGCATCGCAGTAAGTGCGGGGTCGGCGTGCTCATCGGGCAAAGTCGGCGCGAGCCATGTTCTGGAGGCGATGGGATTGGGGCCGGACATCGCAGCGGGCACCATCCGCGTCAGCCTCGGCCCGACGACGACCGAAGATGATATCGCGGCGTTTCTAGCCGCCTGGAAGACAATCGCGGGCGCACCGGCGCTCGCTGCGTAAAGATCAGATTTCAAGTGCCGTCGTGAGGCGGTGCGTAAATAGAGAGACGAAGAAATGGCTGCTGTTCAGGAGACGATCGATCAAGTTCGCAAGATCGATGTCGACCAGTACAAGTATGGTTTCGAGACGCTAATCGATAGCATCACGGCGCCGAAAGGCCTCGATGAATCGACGGTTCGTTTCATCTCGGCCAAGAAGGATGAGCCGGAGTGGCTGTTGAACTGGAGGCTCGAAGCGTTCACGCGCTGGAAGGCGCTGACGGAGCCGACGTGGGCGAAGGTCCATTATCCCAAGATCGACTTTCAGGACCTCTATTATTATTCCGCGCCGAAATCGACCGAGGGGCCGAAGAGCCTTGCCGAGGTCGATCCGGAATTGCTGGAGACTTACAAGAAGCTCGGCATTCCGCTGAAAGAGCAGGAAGTGCTGGCCGGCGTGCAGGGTTCGCGCGTTGCGGTCGACGCCGTGTTCGACAGCGTGTCGGTCGTCACGACGTTCAAGGATGAACTGAAGAAAGCTGGCGTGATCTTCTGCTCGATCTCGGAAGCGGTGCGCGAGCATCCCGAGTTGGTGAAGAAGTATCTGGGCTCGGTCGTGCCGCAGTCGGACAATTTCTACGCGGCGCTCAACTCGGCGGTGTTTTCTGATGGCTCATTCGTCTACGTGCCGCCGGGTGTTCGCTGCCCGATGGAGCTTTCGACGTACTTCCGCATCAATGCGAAGCAGACGGGCCAGTTCGAGCGCACGCTGATCATCGCCGACAAGGGTGCATATGTATCGTATCTGGAAGGCTGCACGGCGCCGATGCGTGATGAGCATCAGCTGCACGCAGCGGTCGTCGAACTGGTCGCGCTCGATGAAGCCGAGATCAAGTATTCGACCGTCCAGAACTGGTATCCGGGCGATGCGCAGGGCAAGGGCGGCGTCTATAACTTCGTGACGAAGCGCGGCGATTGCCGCGGGCATCATTCTAAGATTTCGTGGACGCAGGTCGAGACGGGTTCCGCGATCACCTGGAAATATCCGAGCTGCATTCTGCGCGGCGACTATTCGCGCGGCGAGTTCTATTCGATTGCGGTATCGAACGGCTATCAGCAGGTCGATAGCGGCACGAAGATGATCCACCTCGGCAAAAACTCGTCGAGCCGGATCATTTCGAAGGGCATTGCGGCGGGGTTCTCGCAGAACACCTATCGCGGTCTTGTCTCAGCGCATCGGAAAGCAACGAACGTGCGCAACTTCACGAACTGCGACTCGCTGCTGATCGGCGACAAGTGCGGTGCACATACGGTGCCTTACATCGAGGCCAAGAATTCGAGCGCGCACTTCGAGCACGAAGCGACGACGTCGAAGATCTCGGACGACATGCTGTTCTATTGCCGCCAGCGCGGGCTTTCGTCGGAAGAAGCAGTGGCGCTCGTCGTCAATGGCTTCGTGCGCGACGTGCTTCAGCAGTTGCCGATGGAGTTCATGGCCGAGAGCCAGAAACTGATCGGCATTTCGCTGGAAGGCTCGGTTGGTTGATCGTGGCTGAGGGTGACCGCCCGCGCAGCTGTGACGAAATCAGAATTCAAGTTTGTAGAAACGGTTATTGAAATGCTTGAAATCAAAAACCTGCACGTGAAGCTCGCGGATGAAGATCGTGAGATTCTTAAAGGCCTGTCGCTCACAGTGCCGAAGGGCGAAGTGCACGCGATCATGGGGCCGAACGGATCGGGCAAGTCGACGCTTGCCTATGTTCTTGCTGGCCGCGACGGCTACGAGGTCACCGGCGGCGACATTCTCTGGAACGGCGAGTCGATCATCGACATGGAACCCGATGAGCGGGCTGCGAAGGGCGTCTTCCTCGCGTTCCAGTATCCGATGGAAATTCCGGGCGTCGCCGGGCTGACGTTCCTGCGCACGGCGCTCAATTCCGTTCGGAAGAAGCGCGGTGAAGCGGAACTCACGACGCCTGCGTTCCTGAAGCTCGTGAAGGAAAAGGGCGCGAAGCTCAACATCGACGTGGATATGTTGAAGCGCCCTGTCAACGTGGGCTTCTCAGGCGGCGAGAAGAAGCGCTCGGAAATCCTGCAGATGGCGCTGTTGGAGCCGACGCTGTGCGTGCTCGATGAAACCGATTCCGGTCTCGACATCGATGCGCTGCGCATCGTCTCTGAGGGCGTCAACGCCCTGCGCGACAAGGACCGCGCGTTCGTCGTCATTACGCACTATCAGC
Source organism: Hyphomicrobium sp. MC1 (assembly GCF_000253295.1). Taxonomy (NCBI): domain Bacteria; kingdom Pseudomonadati; phylum Pseudomonadota; class Alphaproteobacteria; order Hyphomicrobiales; family Hyphomicrobiaceae; genus Hyphomicrobium; species Hyphomicrobium sp. MC1. The sequence continues at coordinate 1,059,227 of NC_015717.1, forward strand.
GGCTGTTGAACTATATCGTGCCGGACAAGGTGCACGTCCTTGCCGATGGCCGCATCCAGAAGACAGGCGGCAAAGAGCTGGCGCTCGAACTCGAGAAGTCCGGCTACGCGGAATACACGCACAAGGCGGCTTAATATGAACGTTGCAGTGATGAAGACGAAAGCCGAACAGGCCATTTCGGAAAGCTTCGAGGCTGCGGCCGGAAAGCTGCCGGGAACCGATGTCGTGCGTGAGCGGCGCGCGCAAGCGATCGGGGCTTTCAGTGGCCTTGGCCTGCCTCATCGGCGCATCGAGGAATGGAAATACACCGATCTTCGCGCCAACGTGAAAGACATCTTTCCCGCTGCCCTCGACGACGCAACGCCGTTGACGATCGCGGAATTGATTGTGGCGCTCGGGCCGTTGGCCCACGTCGATGCGCATCGGATCGTTTTCGTGAATGGTCACCATCGGGCAGGGCTTAGCGATTTTGCCGACGCGGCAGGCTTCGAGGTTGCGGCGCTTGGCGAGTTGTTGGCAACGGCGACGGAAGACGTGAGTGCGGCTCTCGTTTCCACTCCGGAGGGCGGCGATGCGATTGAAACGCTCAATACGGCCTTCATGACCGACGGCGCCGTCGTGCGCGTGACGGAAGGCGCGTCAGTCGCAAAGCCGCTGTTGATCGTTTTCGTTCGAGCAGGCGCCGAGGCTTCTTCAGTTGCCGTGCGCAATTTCGTGACGGTTGAAGCCGGTGCGTCGGCGAGCGTGATCGAAGCGCACGTCGTTCTGCCGGGCGCTGAGCAGGACGTGCAGCTCAACGCGCTGACGGATGTCGTCGTTGGCAAGGGCGCGACGCTGCATCATGCAAAGGTCGCGGTCGATGAGGGGAAGGCTCTGCATCTGTCGAATTGCGATGTAACGCTCGATGCCGATGCAACTTATCGCAGCTTCCAGTTTTCGGCTGGGCTCGGTCTGGCGCGTAATGGCCTCAACGTCATTTTCGAGGGCGAGGGCGGCAAGATCGATCTCTCCGGCGCCTATCTCGCGCGGCGGGCGGAGCATATCGATACGACGCTCGTCGTCGATCATGCGGTGCCGCGCTGTGAGAGCCGCGAACTATTCAAAGGCGTGCTGGAAGATCACGGTCGTGGCGTGTTCCAGGGCAAGATCATTGTTCGCCCTGATGCGCAGAAGACTGACGGTAAGCAGATGTCGCAAGCGCTGATGCTGTCGGAAGATGCCGAATTCGATTCGAAGCCTGAGCTCGAGATTTACGCCGACGACGTCGTCTGCGGCCACGGCACGACGGCGGCGGAACTCGATCCCGATCTTCTGTTCTATTGCCGTTCGCGCGGCATTCCGGAGAAAGAGGCGCGGGCGCTGATGATCGAATCCTTTATTGGTGAAGCCATCGAGAAGGTTGAAAACGAGCAGCTTCGAGGTGCGCTAGCGGCTTACGCTACGCAGTGGCTCGGGCGCTCGGCGGGCCGATAGTTTAGGGCCGAAAGTCTGGGCGGATAACATATGGGACATGAAGCCAGCATTGCCGCTTCCCGAAGCGCCGCGTCGCAGGCGGGGCTCACCGGCGCGCCTTACGATGTCGAGCGCATTCGCGCGGATTTTCCGATCCTGTTTCGGGAAGTGAACGACAAGCCGCTCGTCTATCTCGACAATGGAGCGTCGGCGCAGAAACCGCTGTCCGTCATCGAGGCAATGGATCACGCGTATCGCTACGAGTACGCGAATGTGCATCGCGGGCTGCATTTCCTGTCGAACACAGCGACGGATAAATACGAAGCCGCACGCGAGACGGTGCGCCGGTTCCTCAACGCCGAGCATGCGGACGAGATTATCTTTACGCGCAATGCGACGAGCGCGATCAATCTCGTGTCGCGGTCATTCGGTGAGCCGAGGATCGGACAGGGCGACGAGATCGTCATCACGATCATGGAGCATCACGCCAACATCGTGCCGTGGCATTTCCTGCGCGCGCGCAACGGTGCGGTGCTGAAATGGGCGCCGATGACGGATCGCGGCGAGCTGATAATCGACAAGCTCGAGGCGCTTATTACGCCGCGCACGAAGCTTGTTGCCGTGACGCATATGTCGAACGTGCTCGGCACGATCAATCCGGTGAAGGAGATCATTCGTATCGCGCACGCCAAGGGCGTGCCGGTGCTGATCGACGGCAGCCAAGCGGCCGTGCACATGGGCGTCGACGTGCGCGATCTCGATGCGGATTTCTACGTCTTCACGGGGCACAAGACCTATGGCCCGTCGGGGATCGGCGTCCTGTATGGAAAGCGCCAGTTGTTGCAGTCCATGCCGCCGTACGAAGGTGGCGGCGACATGATCGAAAGCGTAACGCTCGATAACGTCACATATAACGAACCGCCGCACCGGTTCGAGGCCGGCACGCCGATGATCGTCGAAGCGGTCGGGCTGGCGGCGGCGCTGAATTACATGATGCAGATCGGGCGCGAGAAAATCGCCCGCTACGAAGCGGAGCTTGGCGCCTATGCCGCCGAGCGGCTGGCGGAGCTGCCGTGGCTCAAACTTTACGGCACGGCGCCGGGCAAAGGCGCGATCTTCTCGTTCACGATAGATGGGCTGCATCCGCACGACGTGTCGACGATCATCGACCGTTCGGGTGTGGCGATCCGGGCGGGGCATCACTGTGCGCAGCCCTTGATGGAGCGCCTGGGCGTGACTGCAACCTGCCGCGCGTCCTTCGCGTTGTACAACACAAAAGCCGAGGCTGATGCGCTGGTTACCGCGCTCACCAAGGCGCATGATCTTTTCGCGTAAAGGAGCTTCCGAATGGATGGGAAGCAAATCGAAGACCGCGAGGCATTGAAGACGGCGGTGGAGGCGCTCGATGCGCCGCCGACGTTGCCGCCGGACGGTGGCGTTGCGCCGGACCCAGCAGCGGGTGTCGTATCGGCAGATGGTGCCCCCAAGGGTGACGGCAATGCATCGGCACTCCCGCCGGAAGAGATCGAGCGGCTGACGAACGATATCGTCGCCGCGCTCAAGACGGTTTACGATCCGGAAATTCCGGCGGACATTTACGAACTGGGCTTGATCTACAAGGTTGAGGTCGATGACGACCGCAATGTCGTGGTCAACATGACGTTGACGGCGCCGGGCTGTCCGGTCGCAGGTGAAATGCCGATCTGGGTTGAAAACGCCGTCAATGCCGTGCCGGGCGTCGCTGGAACCAGGGTCAATATCGTGTTCGATCCGCCCTGGGATCAAAGCCGGATGTCGGACGAAGCGCGGCTTGCGGTTGGAATGTTCTGACGTGGGTATCGTTTTGGACGGCGAATACCCATATACTTGCAGTGAAGCAACGACCTACGGAGGCCAGCGTGCCCTCGCTTAGAATGATGCCAAAAGTCATGACCTTGACCGACACCGCTGCGGCGCGCGTTTCTGCTCTGCTCGCGCAGAAGCCGGGTGTCAAGGCGTTGAAGATCGGGATCAAGAAGGGCGGCTGCGCGGGCATGGAATACACCATGACCTGGGCCGAAGAGATCGGGAAGTTCGACGAAGTCATCGAAGACAAAGGCGCGGTCGTGCTCATCGATCCGGCAGCGATCATGTATCTGATCGGCACGGAGATGGACTACAAGACCGACAAGCTGTCGTCGCAGTTCGTCTTCAACAATCCGAACCAGAAGAGCGCTTGTGGTTGCGGCGAGAGCGTCAACCTCGAACCGGCTACGCCGGAAGGGTTTGCGCCGGTCGGCTGACGCAAACCGCGGGCACGGGTTTGGGACCGGGGCATGTCCTCCGCGAACGATGATCTGCTTCAAATCCTGAAAGATGCTCTGGAACGCGAAGGTTTCGTGCGCGGTGGGCGCATGTTCGGCGGCGTTGGTGTTTATTTTGACGGCACGTTCTTCGCCATCATCACCGGCGGCACGATCTATTTGAAGACCTCTGAAGGAATGCGAGCGCGGTTCGAGGCGGAGCGCTCGCAGCCGTTCTCCTACCAGACCAAAAGCGGAAGGACGCAGCTTACGTCTTATTGGCGGCTGCCGGAGCGCCTGCTCGACGACGTCGATGAATTGAGGGATTGGGCGCGTGCATCCATTGATGCCGCGCGTGAGTTCGCTGCTAGCAAACAGCGGAAGCCGACAACCGCAAAGCCCAAAGCAGCGCGAAAGACAAAATCGGCCGCCCGATCATCCCGTTGAACATCATCCTCGGCACAAAGCCGAGGATTGTTTTTCTGCTGAGGATTCTGGCCGGTAGATCCTCGGGACGAGGCCGAGGATGACTGGCGAGGAAGCAAGCCAGCGGCTGGTCCCCTCGCTCTGTGGCCTCTCAAAGGGAGAGGTAAGATCAATCAGCCGCGGCCCGGGACCTTTATTGGGCGGGCGGGCTTGCGCATGAACGCCGGCATGTTTTCAGCGAAGCCGAGGCGCTCGCCACCCTTCTGCGGCGGAGGCGGGGCCTTGCTACGTGGCTGCTCTTGCGCCGCTTGCCGCTTCTCCGGCGCACGCTCGGGGCGACGCGGCGCTTTTGGCTCATCCGTCCAGGCATCGACCGTCGGCTGTTCGTTGCGATGGGCTGAGCGCTGAGGATGTTCGCGGCGCGGCTGCGCATGCTGACGGCTTGGCGACGGCGGTTGCTCTCCGCGCCCATGAGCACGCGGAGCTTCGTTGTCGCGCGACGGTGCATGGCTTCGCGGCTGCTTGTCCGCCGACGGCTTCTGCTCGCGACGACCGTGCTCAGAACCACGGTGCTGCGGCTTGGCCGACTTCTCGCGACCGCCCGAGGCTTGGCCGCGTCCACCGCGACCGCGGCGGCGCTTTCCGGCTCCGGCGATGTCTTCCTCCGATGGAGGTTCGCCAAGCCAAACGGCCGTTTCACCTGTGATCTTTTCGATGTCTTTCACGAACTTCAAATCATCCGGACTGACGAGGGAAATGGAATGTCCTTCGTGTCCGGCGCGGCCGGTGCGGCCGATGCGATGCACGTAGTCATCGGCTGCCCACGGCAGATCGAAGTTGAAGACGTGCGAGACCTCCGGAATATCGAGACCGCGTGCCGCAACGTCGGACGCTGCCAGCAGCATGATCTCGCCAGCGCGGAATTTGTCGAGCGTCTCCATGCGGCTCGTCTGGTCCATGTCGCCATGCAACGCGCCGGCGTTGAAGCCGTGCTTGGTCAGCGATTTATGGAGCACCGCGACATCGCGCTTGCGGTTGCAGAAGATGATCGCATTCTTGACGTTGCCGTCGCGGATCATGTCACGCAGGACTTCGCGTTTGGCCCAGTCTTCGCCGTTCTGGCAATAGACGAACCGCTGCGTGATCGTCTTTGCCGTTGTTGCTGGCTTGGCGACTTCGATGCGTTCGGGATTGTTCAGGAACTGATTGACGAGGCGTGTGATCTCGGGCGGCATCGTCGCCGAGAAGAAGAGCGTCTGGCGGCGCGGCGGCAGCAGCTTGCAGATCTTCTCGATGTCGGGAATGAAGCCCATGTCGAGCATGCGATCGGCTTCGTCGATGACGAGAATTTCGACGCCCATCAGCATGACGCGGCCGCGGCCGAAATGGTCGAGCAACCGGCCGGGGGTGGCGATGAGAACATCGACGCCGCGGTCGAGCTTCTTCACCTGGTCGTCCATCGAGACGCCGCCGATCAGCAGCGCGAGCGACAGCTTGTGATTGACGCCGTATTTCTCGAAGCTCTGCGCGACCTGAGCGGCGAGTTCTCGCGTCGGCGCGAGGATCAATGAGCGGGGCATTCGCGCGCGTGCGCGGCCCGTTTCGAGGCGTGTGATCATCGGTAAGGTGAAGGAGGCGGTCTTGCCGGTGCCCGTCTGAGCAATGCCGAGAACGTCTCGGCCGGTCACGGCGACGGGAATAGCAGCGGCTTGAATCGGGGTTGGCGCGACGTAACCCGCAGCCGCGATGGCGGCTTGAACCTTGGGCGAGAGCCCCAGGTCAGCGAACGTCTTGGTTTCCAAAAGCAGGTATCTCCATCTGCACAGGATCTGGCTGTCCGGCGCGAGGGGCGTCAGACGGTCTTTAAGAGAGCGCAGGGGGGACGGGTGCCGAAAGGACCTAAGCCGAAATAGGAGTGCGGATCAAAAAAGCATTAAAAAATGCGCAAATCGATCCCCTGCGCTCCGGCACGATCGCGTGCTCGCATACATCTCGGCAAATCGCAAGGAAAACCCACTAGTTTTGAGCCTGTAAGCCGCGGGCTTGTGTCACAGGCAGCTCCAGGGCCGCTTTTGGGCGGCCCTAGAAACCCTAAACTCCAAGTTTAGTCTTCAAGCAACCAGCGGCCGAACAGTCCACCGATGATGCCGCCGAGAATCGGCGCGACGAAGAACACCCAGACCTGCGACAGCGGCTCGCCCCCGGCATAGATCGCCGGGCCGAAGCTTCGGGCCGGGTTAACCGAAGTGTTGGAGATCGGGATCGACATGATGTGGATTGCAGTCAGGGCGAGGCCGATAGCGATGGGCGCCATCATCGAGGGGTGGTTTGCCCGCGTGACGCCCATGATGACGACAAGGAAAAATGCAGTCAGGACCGTTTCCAAGATGAAAACCTCACCCAGGGTCGCTTTCAGCATCGAGAGATCACCGTAGCCGTTGGCGGCGAACGTGGGGCTCGTATGGCCGACGAGGGAGAAGATTCCGCAGGCGGCACAAGCGCCGACGAGCTGGGCGATGATGTAGAGAATGGCGGGACCGAACTCGAAGCGGCCGCCGGCAACCAAGCCTAGAGTGACAGCGGGATTATAGTGCCCACCGGAGACGTGGCCGATCGCGAAGGCCGTCACCATGACGGTAATACCGATACAAAACGCGACGCCAAGTATGCCCGCCGCGCCGGACGGTGCTCCAAACGAATAGAACGCCGATCCAAGTATGGACGACATCAGCATAAATGTGCCGAACGTCTCGGCAGCCAAGGCTCTTATGTTCATAATATTATATTCCCCCCGGGCGCCGTATTCTGAGGTCGCTCAGAATTCTGCCGCCGTATGTTGGCATAATGAATGCGAATCAGCATTCGGAACAGGGGCATGCGTGCAACATGGTGGGCGTTGCGGCGAGTGCTTTTTTGCCGTGCCCGTTGAAAAAATCTTAACGAACCTCCACAAGCTCCGAGGAGCTTATTTGTCGTATCAACTAAATTGCCTTTTTAGCGGATATTTAGTGCCGTAGATTTCGGCGAGGCGGCGCCTGTCACGGTCTGGGTATAGGGGCGGTGTTAAGAGCGCTCTGTTGCGTGGCGTTTCGCGTGTGCAATTTTGAACGCGGGAACCGTCTCGCGACCTCGCAAGGATGTCGAGCAATGACAATCGATGCTGGTTCTGCGGTTGGCGGTGTGACCGCACGCGAAACTCCGGCGGTAATGGCAGAAGCCCGGCCACGCGGCATTCGTCGTGGCGATGTCATACGCGAATTGAAGAAGCGGGATAATTATACGAATTTCGCACACATCGGGTTTGTCTACCTGGTGATTGCCACCGCGATTGGCTTGACGATCTGGAGCTATGGCGCCGTCGCGGCTGCCGGCCTCGGCTGGTGGTGGAACATCCCGATGACGCTGCTGTGCATTGCGACGGTTGGCGCCTCGCAGCATCAATTCGGCGGTGTCATTCACGAGGGCACGCACTTCACGCTCTTCGAAAACAAATTCATGAATGAAGCCGTGTCCGATTGGCTTGGCGGCTTTCCGATTTACACATCGACGTTCCAGTATCGGCTGCACCACTTAGCGCATCATCAGTTCATCAATGATCCGCTGCGCGATCCCGATTGGGCACAGTTGAATGAGAGCGGCCACGATCTCGATTTTCCGATCACGCACGTCGACATGCTGAAGGAGCTGGCGAAGCAGCTCTGGCTGCCGAACCTCTTCCGCTACATGATCGTGCGTGCGCGTTACAGCGCGCTCGGGACGGACAATAATCCATATATGGACCGGGAGCGGAAGGGCGAACGGCTGCCGACGCTGGCCGGTGTCATCTATGCCGTTACGGCGCCGATTGCGGCTATCACACTCATCAAGACGGGCCACGGCCCATGGGCCTTTGCGGCGCTCGGCGTGATGACGGCGGCTGTCGTCGCGTATTTCTATTTTCTCGATGAAAACAAGCTGCCGCACGCACACGTCGAGACGGTGATTTCGCATCGGGCGACGAATATCAGCCGCATCATTTACATGGCGATCGTCTACACGGCTTTGACAGCAGTCGAAGTGGCGGGCTGGGGACCGGCTTGGAGCTATTACGGCCTGCTGTGGATCTTGCCGCTATTCACGGCTTTCCCGTTGTTCATGATCATGCGGCAGTGGGTGCAGCACGGGAACGCCGATCGCGGGCGCTATACGAACACGCGCGTGTTCCTGGTCAATCCGTTCATTCGCTATGCGGTGTTTCCGTTCGGCATGGACTATCACTTGCCGCACCACATCTACGCGTCGGTCCCGCATTACAAGCTCAAGGACCTGCACGAGCTGTTGCTGGACGATCCGAAGTATCGCGAGAAGGGTATCGTCGTCGAAGGGTATTTCAACTCGCCGCATGGTGAGACCCCGGAGCGCAATCCGACAGTGATTGAGGTTCTGGGCGAGAAGTATGCGCCGAAGCCGGATGGCGAAGTTTACGTCGATACGGATACGCTTGAATACGCCAAGGTCAGCAATGCGGCGGCCATCCAGCGCGAGAACGAAGCCTCATCGCGCGGGGAGTAATCCGCGAATTTTGTCGTCCTCGGGGTTTGTCCCGAGGATGACAAATGGAATGCTTTCAGGTTGAGCCGAGCGAAGGCCTTAAATATCCAGATCCTTCGCGAAGGCAGCGTTCTCCTGAATGAAACGGAAGCGCGCTTCAGGCTTCGAACCCATCAGAGCGTTGACCACTTCTGACAGGCCGTCGCGCGCGGCTTCATCGATGGCGACACGCAGAAGCGTGCGGCGCTTCTTGTCCATCGTCGTCTCTTTCAGGTCTTTGAAGTCCATCTCGCCGAGGCCTTTGAAGCGCGTGACCTTCGGTTTCTTGTTCTTGAAATGCGTCGCGAGCAGCTCGTCGCGGTGCGCCTCGTTGCGGGCGTAGGCAACGTCGCTCTTGTCGGAGATCTTGTAGAGCGGCGGCACCGCCAGGAAGAGGTGGCCGTTTTCGACCAGTTCCGGCATTTCCTGATAGAAGAACGTGATCAGCAGCGAGGCAATGTGCGCGCCGTCGACGTCGGCGTCGGTCATGACGATCACGCGCTCGTAGCGCAGGTCATCGTCTCGATACTTGGTGCCCGTGCCCACGCCGAGCGCCTGGATCAAATCGGCTAGAAGCTGGTTCTGTGACAGTTTCGCCGACGAGGCGTTGGCGACGTTCAGGATCTTGCCGCGCAAAGGCAGCACGGCCTGGGTTTCGCGGTCGCGTGCGCTCTTGGCGCTGCCGCCGGCCGAGTCGCCCTCGACGATGAAGATTTCGGTGCCGGCGGCCTGCTGGATCGAACAGTCGGCAAGTTTGCCGGGAAGACGCAGCTTGCGCGTTGCCGATTGGCGGCCGACCTCTTTTTCGCGGCGACGCTTCAGGCGTTCTTCGGACTGGTCGATCGTCCATTCGAGCAGTTTCGTTGCCTGCTGTGGAGAGTCTGCCAGCCAGTGATCGAAGGCGTCGCGCACAGCGGTTTCGACGATCTTCGTCGCCTCGACGGTCGCGAGCTTGTCTTTGGTCTGGCCCTGGAATTCGGGCTCTCGAATGAAGACGGACAGCATCGACGCGGCCGTTCCCATCACGTCTTCGGACGTGATCTGCTGGGCTTTCTTTACGCCGACGAGTTCGCCATAGGCACGGAGCGCCTTATAGAGCGCCTGGCGCAGGCCGTTTTCGTGCGTGCCGCCTTCTGGCGTCGGGATCGTGTTGCAGTAGGACGATGAGAAACCGTCTTCGTCGGAGATCCAGGCGACGGCCCATTCAACGGAACCGTGGCCTTCGTCCTTCTCGACGCGACCTGAAAAGATTTCCTTGGTGACGCGGGTGCGGCCGTCGATCGATGACGTGAGATAGTCGCTCAAGCCGCCGGGGAAGTGGAAAGTCGCTTCGGCGGGCGTGTCGTCTTTGATGAGCTCCGGTGCACACTTCCAGCGGATTTCGACGCCGCCGAACAGGTAGGCCTTCGAGCGGGCCATTTTCATCAAGCGCGCAGGCTTGAACGCAGCGCCTTTGCCGAAGATTTTCTCGTCTGGCTTGAAGCGCGTTTTCGTGCCGCGCCGGTTCATGATGGAGCCGAGCTTTTCGAGCTTGGTCTGCGGCTCGCCGCGCGAGAACACCATGCGATAAAGCTGTTGGTCGCGTGCGACCTGAACTTCGAGCGTTTCGGACAGCGCATTGACGACCGACACGCCGACGCCGTGCAGACCGCCCGAGGTGTTATAGGCCTTGGAATCGAATTTGCCGCCCGCGTGCAGAACGGTCATCACGACTTCGAGCGCGCTCTTATTCTTGTACTTGGGATGCGGGCCGATCGGAATACCGCGGCCATTGTCGGTGACCGTCAGAAAGCCGTCTGCCGAAAGCTCGACCTCGATCCAGGTGGCGTGGCCCGCAACGGCCTCGTCCATGGAGTTGTCGATGACCTCGGCGAAAAGGTGATGCATGGCTTTTTCGTCGGTGCCGCCGATGTACATGCCGGGGCGGCGGCGCACGGGTTCGAGGCCTTCGAGGACCTCGATGTGCTCTTCGCTGTAGGCGCTTTCGACAGGCTTGCGGGCACGCGACGATTTCTCAGTCATTTCGCTTTCGAATTCCGGAAAAAGGTCAGTTTGCGATCGGCTCATTAGCGGCCCCCAATCGTGCCATGGCATAACCACGCATTCGGAAAGAAGCGGCGGGGACGCCTGACAGCTGGGCCGCTGAAGCGAATCTCAGAGAGCTTCTTATAGCCCGAGCCGGGCCGGGGCTACCATGGCGTTTCGGTTCTGTGTCGGTCCGGCAACTCGCGGGCTGGATCAGGCTGCGACGTTATCGATCAGCCGGGTTTTGCCCAGCCAGCAAGCGGCGAGAACGCGCATCGGCCGCCCACTTGCGGTTGATGCCGGTTCGAGTGTTTCGGCATCCCAGACCTCGATATAGTCGATTTTCGTGAAGCCTGCCGCGGTGACTTTGCGTTTGGCATCAGCCACGCCCGCCGGAATGTCGGCACCGTTGGCGACATCTTTGGCAAGTGCGGAAATTGCTGCGTAAAGAGCCGGCGCGATCTTGCGTTCGGCTTCCGAGAGATAGGCATTGCGCGAAGAAAGCGCCAGTCCGTCGGCGTCGCGTTTCGTCGGTGAGCCGATCAATTTCAGCGGCATGTTCAGGTCGCGGACCATCTGGCGCAGTACGGCAAGCTGCTGAAAATCCTTTTCGCCGAAAACTGCGATGTCGGGCGTCACCTGATTGAAAAGCTTGGCGCACACGGTTGCGACGCCATCGAAATGACCGGGGCGGAATGCGCCTTCCAGGTCCTTGGCGGCGCTCCCGGCACGCACGCCTGTGGAAAAACCGTTTGGGTACATTTCTTCAACACCGGGTGACCAGACGAGGTCGGCGTCGGCAGCAGCGAGCTTGGCGAGGTCGCCCGCTTCATCGCGCGGATAACGCGACAGGTCTTCATTGGCGGCGAACTGCGTCGGGTTGACGAAAATAGAGACGACGGCCTTGTCGGCTTTCTTTTTCGCCAGTTTCACCAGGGAAATATGCCCGGCGTGGAGCGCACCCATCGTCGGTACAAGGCCAACCGTCTGGTCGCGGCCGCGCCATTTGGCGACGGCCTTTCTGAGGTCGTGGACGGTGCGGACGATCTTGATTTTATCGGACACAGGCGAAGCCCCCGAGCTTAAATTTCGGCCAGAGGTGCCGGGAATAGGGGCGAACCGTCAAGGGGACACGGTGGGCGGCGACGGCCGGGGGAGGCGACGGTTTAACGATCTGCTAGTATTCCTTAACGGGCGAATCGCATCGGCCGCCCTATATCAGCGGGTAGGACATGGTCGCGACATTGCGGCGTGAGGACAGCGTGACACAGCGGGCTCTCCCACCACGGGATGAATTCGCCGCCCAGTATCTTATGGACGAGCCGCGTCTCGTCGGGGCTTTGATCGAGCGGGCGTTTTTCACTGAAGACGAACGCCGGCGCACGGCCGACATCGCGCGCCGCCTCGTTCATACCGCACGCGCCGATAAAGCAAGCCATGCGGGCATTGATGCTTTCATGCACGAGTATGGGCTGGCGACCGATGAGGGCGTCATCCTGATGTGCCTCGCTGAGGCGCTGCTGCGCATCCCGGATGCCGAAACGGCCAACGCCTTCATTGCCGACAAGATTTCCGGCGGCGCCTGGGAGAAGCATCGTGGCCATTCCGATAATCTGTTCGTCAACGCCTCGACCTGGGGCCTGATGCTGACGGGCCGCATCATGCGGCTCAAGGAGGCGAAAGGCGCCAATCCGTTTCAGGCGATGAAGCGGCTCGTCGCGCGTTCGGGTGAAGGAACGATCCGGCTGGCCATCCGCCATGCCGTGAAGCTGCTCGGCGAGCAATTCGTGCTGGGCTCGACGATCGAGAGCGCATTGGCGCGAGCGCGCTTTTATGAAGAGAAGGGCTACCGGTTTTCCTACGACATGCTGGGCGAGACGGCGCGCTCGGAACATGATGCCGAGCGTTATTTCCAGCGCTACATGGCGGCGATCGATGCCGTTGGGGCGGAGGCCCGGCCATTCACAACGCAGCATGCCGACGCGATCTTTGGGCGCCCTTCGATTTCGGTGAAGCTTTCGGCGCTGCATCCGCGGTTCGAGCCGGGGAAAGAGAAACGACTGCGTGCGGAACTCGGCCCCCGACTGTTGACGCTGGCGCGAGCGGCGCGGGCGAAGGGTCTCGGGCTGACGGTCGATGCCGAAGAACAAGACAGACTCGATCTCACCGCGCAGCTTTTCGGTGATACATTCGTCAGTTCACAGCTCGAAGGCTGGCATGGGCTTGGGATCGCCGTGCAGGCCTATGGGAAGCGCGCGATCCCGATGCTTCGCTGGCTCCGGCGGCTGAGTGAGCAGACGGGCAAGCGCATTCCGGTGCGGCTCGTCAAAGGCGCGTACTGGGACAGCGAGATCAAATGGGCGCAAGAGCGTGGTCTTGAAGATTACCCGGTATTCTCGCGCAAGCTGCATACGGACGTTTCCTATCTCGCAGCGATGCGGCTGCTGATTTCCGATCCCGTCGCATTCTATCCGCAGATTGCGACGCATAACGCGCATACGATTGCGGCGGCGGCAGTCGCGGGGGGCGCTGTCGAATTTGAATATCAGCGCCTGCACGGCATGGGCGAAGCGCTTTACGAGCAGGTCGTCGGCGAAGGTAAGTTCAATCGCGCCTGCCGCGTCTATGCGCCGGTCGGCGGGCATGAGGATCTGCTCGGCTATCTCGTGCGGAGACTGCTCGAAAACGGAGCCAACACGTCGTTCGTTAATCGGTTGGGCGACGAAGAAACGCCGATTTCCGAGATCATCGCCGATCCGGTCGAGATCGCAGACCGGGAATTCAGCTCGGGCGAGCGGCCGAAGCTGATTGCGCGCCCGCGCGATATTTTTCTGCCCGAACGCAAGAACAATGCCGGGCTGGCTCTAACCGAGACCGGCGTGCGCGAGGCGTTGCAAACCGAGATCGCGAAAGCCCTGAAAACGCCATTCGCGGCGGGGCCGATCATCAACGGCGTTGTCACGGCGGGGGGCGAGGCAGCAGGCGTTGTCGCGTCACCGCACGACCATCGCGATCGGATCGGAACGGTGCGGCTTGCAACGCCGCAGCACCTCGAAGACGCGATTGCGTCGGCGAAAAACGCAGCGCCGTTATGGGAAAAAACCGACGCTGCCGAGCGTGCGCGCATTCTCGAAGTTGCTGCGGACCTGTTCGAGCGAGATCGTGCAGCGCTGATGGCGGCGCTGATCCGCGAGGCCGGGAAGACCATCGAAGCGGCGCAGGCCGAGGTGCGGGAAGCTGTCGATTACCTGCGCTATTACGCCGTCGAAGCGCGGCGGCTTTTTTCCGATCCGGTCGTACTCCGGGGCCCGACGGGCGAGGAAAACACTCTGACGCTGCGCGGGCGCGGTGTGTTCGGCTGCATTTCGCCGTGGAACTTTCCGATTGCAATTTTCACCGGCCAGGTGGCGGCAGCACTGGCGGCGGGGAATGCCGTCATTGCAAAGCCTGCCGAGCAATCGCCGATCTCAGGCTTTTTGGCCGTTAGGCTGCTGCATGAAGCGGGTGTCCCGCGCGAGGCGCTGCAACTCGTGACGGGCGGCGGCAAGCTCGGCGAAGCGATGGTGAAAGATGCGCGCCTGCAAGGAATTGCATTCACGGGATCGAACGAAACAGCCTGGGCCATTCAGCGGGCGCTGGCGGATCGGCGCTCGGCCATCGTGCCATTCATCGCCGAGACGGGCGGAATCAACGCGATGATCGCGGATTCATCGGCGTTGCCTGAGCAGGTGGTGCGCGATGCTGTGCGGTCGGCCTACGATAGCGCCGGTCAGCGCTGCTCGGCGGCTCGCATTCTCTTCGTTCAAGACGATAATGCGCCGCGTATCCGTGCGCTGCTCGCTGGCGCCATCGAAGCGCTTGATGTCGGCGACCCGCTGGATTACGCGACCGATATCGGCCCGGTGATCGACGAAGCGGCGCAGGACAATCTCGAAAGCCACAAGGTCTTGATGCAGCGTGAGGGGCGCGAGATCATCGATCTTGCGATGCCGGAAGCCTGCCGGGCTGGGACCTATGTCACACCAGCGCTTTATGAGATCGACCGGCTCGACAGGCTCGATCATGAAGTGTTCGGGCCGATCCTTCACATGGTTCGCTATGAGCGCGGGCATATCGACAAGGTCGTTGCTGCGCTCAATGCGACTGGGTACGGCCTGACGCTTGGGCTGCACAGCCGCATCGAGAGCGTCGCCGATTACGTGGCGGAGAACGCCCACGTCGGTAATCTCTACGTCAACCGCAATCAGATCGGGGCGGTCGTCGGCGTCCAGCCGTTCGGCGGCGAGGGGCTTTCCGGCACCGGACCGAAAGCTGGCGGACCGAACTATCTTGCGCGCTTTGCGACCGAGCGGACGCGTTCGACCGATATCACCGCGACCGGCGGCAATTACACACTGCTGAGTGGGAAGAGTTAGGAGGCTTCGTCACTCATAAACTGCGTAGAACTTCTTGGCGGGTTCGATGACTTCCCAGGTTCCGGTGAAGCCTGCGGGCGTCAGGAAGGCGTCTCCAGCGCGGAAGGTCGCCTCGGAACCATCATCGCCGCGGACGACGATGAGGCCCTCCAAGATGTAGCAGAACTCGGTTTCGGTGAAGACGACGCGCCATGCTCCTGGATCGCCGCTCCAGATGCCCGAGCTGAAATGGCCATCGGGGCTTTGAAACAGGTTTTGTGCGCACTGCACCGGGTTCCCAGAGACGATGCGATCGGCTGCTGGGTGATAAACGTCGCCGGGCGGAAGGACGCCTTGGAAGACGACGAGCTTGGGAATTTCGCTGTTGGCGGTCACGGGCGGGCCTTACATTGCAAGCTGGGCGGCGATGCTACGTCTGCGCTGCTTTCCAGTGCAAGGCGTTACTCGCCCGCCATGACGAAGCAATCGACCGCCTGGCGACGCAGTGCGTTGCACGTCGAGGCGGCACGATTGGCGTTGAAGCCGGTGAAGCGGGCCCGGAAGATCTGGTGGCCGTTCTTCATCGCCGGGTTGGTGACCGAGGAAACGCCGGCGAGAAGGCGTCCGGCACGATCCTGGACGTTGCTCAAGGCGCGCTGGGCGTCGTCGATCGAGCTATAGGCGCCGATCTGAACGGCATAGCGACCGCCATTTGCCGTCCGAGCCGTGTCCCGGCGCGGTTCAAACCGATCGTCTGACGCGTCACCTAACGCGCGGGCTTGGGCGCCCAGCGTAGACGGCGGCATGCCACGGATAACCGGCGGGTCGTGCAGTTCGGTCTCTTGCGGCTGCTGACGTCGCTGCGGCCGCGGGGCAAGCGCTGGCGGCGGCGGTTCATAGGCCGCGACGCGCTGCAGAGGGCGAGGTGGCGCGGTTATCGACGAGGTGCTGGAGCTGGCAAGGTTCGCCGGAGCGAATGGGCGAATTGGCGCGACCTGGGCTCCCGTCGCCGGGGAAGCGTTGCCGACGCGCGTGTAGCCGGGCGTTGCCTGGATCGGCGGAACGGCTCGGGCCGGGGCTTCTTCGGGGCCTGTGTCTTCCATGTCGGTCGTGTCGTCGGACGAGGGCGCGCGCGCCTTCGTCGAGATCGGCACCGCACGGACTTTGAAGATACGGACCGGCGTTTCATCGGCGTCGGCCTGGACAGCCGGTTGTGGAGCTTCCGCGCGGGCCGGCGCGCGCTTTATGGGGCGTTGCGCGATCTTCGGCTCGTTTCTTAGACGGGCGAGCAGCAGCGGCTTGCGGGTTTTGTTGCGGGAGGCGCGCGACAGCATCCGCGTCAGCAGGGCGCGCATCTCGGCATTGCGCGTCGCCGCGGTGCGGCCGCCGAAGACAACGCCGACCAAATGTTTCTCGCCGCGATGAAGGGACGTCACGAGGTTGAAGCCGGAAGCGCGCGTGTATCCGGTTTTGATGCCGTCGATGCCTGCGAAGGTGTTCAGCATGGTGTTGTGGTTGCGGTAGGACTTGCCGCCATACGAAAACACCCGGGTGGAAAAGAACGGGTAGTACTGTGGAAAGTCGTCCTGCAGGCGCAGCGCGAGGGTCGCCATGTCGTGTGCTGTGGTAATCTGCTCGTCGTTCGGGAGGCCCGAGGCGTTCTCGTAGTGGGTACCTGACATGCCGAATGCGCGGGCGCGGGCATTCATCAGACGGGCAAAATTGGTTTCGGAGCCGCCGATTTTTTCGGCAAGCGCGACGGCGATGTCGTTTGCGGACTTGGTGACGATCGCCTTGATGGCGTTTTCGACAGTGATCTGATCGCCCGGTTTGAGGTCGAGCTTCGAGGGCGCCTGATCGGCAGCATGCTCGGAGATCGTAATCCTGTCGGCCATACGTAGACGCCCGGTCTGGAGCGTCTCAAATGTCAGATACAGCGTCATCATCTTGGTGAGAGACGCGGGATGACGCGGCGCATCACCGTCTTCATTGTGGAGAACAGCGCCGGTGTTGGCGTCCAGGATAAACGCAGCGTGGCGGTTGTCCCGAGCTTCCGCGCTCGTCAGGCCAACGGCGAAAACGATGAGAAAAGCTGATGCGTACGCAAATACTCGTCGCAACACGACGCTCTATCCCTCTGGCCGCCCTCGAAAAGCGGCAATGACTGACACCCTGTTCGTGGGATTGCCGACCGGTTCCCACTGGCGCCCCACCCACCGATATCGGCAAGAAGAGCATTGTTTTTGGGCACCTTTTTGGCGTCAAAGAGGCTTTCGGCGCTTTCCAGGTGCCAGCGCCACTGTAGGAGCTGAAGGACTTCGTTAGCGTTAAGGAGCAAGGTAAAATTTACCCCTTTGGCTGTCCCATTATTGGGCGCTAAGGTCTTGATTATGGCCCGCGTGACGACGCGTGGGGCGAGACCGGACTGTTGGCCGCCGCGGCTTCTGTGGAAGGGCCAAGAGGGGGGTGTCATGAGGGTGGCGAGCATCTGTTGAAACGACATTGTCCCATGCTTCGAGCCTGTCTGAAGCGCCGCATGGCTCGTTCTATTTTTTGCTCGTCAGCGTGCCTATATTACAGGCTTGATGAACACGGGTGTTTAGCTTGAACATTTGGCGAGAGAGACAGTTGTCCCTGCGGGCATGCGTTTGCAGTGAAAGCGTAACTTTTCTGCCTCCAACGGTTGAAGGTTGCGGGATAGCTTTAGGAGATCCGATGGATTCGGGGTTTGCCCGAGGCACGCGATGAAGAAGGTGGACATCCACTCCCTGGTGCACGCTGCCCGCATGGCAGCGAATGAGCCGCCCGATGGTCCGCGCCGTGATGACGGTGATGGTGACTCCAAGACGGGTATTGTCACGAAGACCCGTCCCAAAACTAAGAAGCCGAACCTATATAAAGTTCTTCTGTTGAACGACGACTTCACTCCGATGGAGTTCGTCGTTCTCGTGCTGCAGCGTTTCTTCAATAAAGGACAGGAAGATGCCACCCGCATCATGCTTCATGTCCACCATAAAGGTGTCGGTATTTGTGGCGTGTATACGTACGAGGTTGCTGAAACCAAGGTGACGCAGGTCATGGACTTCTCGCGGCAGCATGGCCATCCTCTTCAATGCACCATGGAGAAAGAGTAGGACTCGATTGACATCGCTCTCCAAAAATCTTGAAGCCTCGCTGCACCGGGCGGTGCAGTATGCAAACGTCCGTCACCACGAATTTGCGACGCTGGAGCATCTGCTTCTGGCGCTCGTTGACGACCGGGATGCGGCCGCCGTGATGCGTGCCTGCTCGGTTGATCTTGAGCAGCTCAGGGCGCGCCTGATCGAATATCTGGATACGGAACTGAAGCCGATCGTATCCAAGTCGGCCAGGGATGCGCACCCGACGAATTCGTTCCAGCGCGTCGTCCAGCGGGCGATCGTGCATGTGCAGACATCCGGACGCGAAGAGGTGACGGGCGCGAACGTTCTGGTCGGGATTTTCTCGGAACGCGAGAGCCATGCCGCCTACTTCCTGCAGGAGCAGGAAATGACTCGCTTCGATGCGGTGCAGTATATCGCACACGGCATCGCGAAGCGGCCGGGCATGTTCGAGCCGCGGACGGTTCGTGGCGTCGACGAGGAAGTCAATTCGACCGAGAGCGAAGAGAAGAAGCCCGGCGACGCGCTCAACACTTACTGCGTCAACCTCAATAAAAAGGCCCGCGATGGCAAGATCGATCCGCTGATCGGCCGCGAGCAAGAGGTGCTGCGCACGATTCAGGTTCTCTGCCGCCGGCAGAAGAACAACCCGTTGCTGGTTGGCGATCCGGGCGTCGGCAAGACGGCCATTGCTGAAGGCTTGGCGCGCAAGATTGTGCAGGGGCAGGTTCCCGACGTTCTCAAGGGCGCAACGATCTTCTCGCTGGATATGGGCGCGCTGCTTGCCGGCACGCGCTATCGTGGCGACTTCGAAGAGCGGCTTAAGGCCGTGATGAAGGAGGTCGAAGCTTTCCCGGGAGCCGTGCTGTTCATCGACGAGATCCACACCGTTATCGGTGCGGGTGCGACGTCGGGCGGCGCGATGGATGCTTCGAACCTGCTGAAGCCGGCGCTTCAGTCGGGCGCGCTGCGCTGCATCGGCTCGACGACCTACAAGGAGTATCGCCAGCACTTCGAGAAGGATCGCGCTCTCGTCCGTCGATTCCAGAAAATCGACGTCAAGGAGCCGTCCGTCGAGGATGCCATCGAGATCTTGAAGGGTCTGAAGTCGGTCTTCGAGGACTATCACAAGATCAAGTACACGAACGAGGCCATTAAGGCCGCGGTCGAACTGTCGGCGAAGTACATCCACGACCGTAAGCTGCCGGACAAGGCGATCGACGTGATCGACGAAACCGGCGCGTCGCAGATGCTGCTTCCCGAAAGCAAGCGGAAGAAAAAGATCACCACCAAGGAGATCGAAGCGACCGTCGCAACGATGGCGCGCATTCCGCCGAAAACCGTCACGAAGAGCGACGCCGAAGTCATTGCGCACATCGGGCGCGATCTGAAGCGGCTGGTGTTCGGTCAGGACAAGGCGATCGAAGCGCTTTCGAGCGCGATTAAACTGGCCCGTGCCGGTTTGCGCGAGCCCGAGAAGCCGATCGGTTGCTACCTGTTCTCCGGCCCGACCGGCGTCGGCAAGACGGAAGTTGCCAAGCAGCTTGCGAACCTGATGGGCGTCGAGCTGCTACGCTTCGACATGTCGGAATACATGGAGAAGCACACGGTTTCCCGTCTGATCGGCGCTCCTCCGGGCTATGTCGGTTTTGATCAGGGCGGCCTTCTGACTGATGGCATCGATCAGCATCCGCATTGCGTGCTGCTGCTCGATGAGATCGAGAAGGCGCATCCGGACCTGTTCAACATCCTGTTGCAGGTCATGGATCACGGCAAGCTGACGGACCATAACGGTAAGTCGGTCGATTTCCGCAACGTCGTGCTGATTATGACGACGAACGCGGGGGCGTCCGACATGGCCAAGCCGCCGATGGGCTTCAATCGGACGAAGCGCGAAGGCGAGGATACGGAAGCCGTGGCCAAGCTGTTCACGCCCGAGTTCCGTAACCGTCTTGATGCCGTCGTGCCGTTCGCCGGGTTGTCGCCCGAGATCATCGCGCAGGTCGTCGAGAAGTTCATCTTCCAGCTCGAAGCGCAGCTCGCAGATCGCGGCGTTTCGATCGAGCTGTCGGATGAGGCGACGCGCTGGCTTGCGGAGAAGGGTTACGACGAGAAGTTCGGTGCTCGTCCGTTGGCGCGCGTCATCCAGGAGTACATCAAGAAGCCGCTGGCAGAAGAGCTGCTGTTCGGCAAGCTCGAAAACGGTGGCACGGTGAAGGTGCTGGTTGCCGGCAAAGGGCCGGATCGGACGCTGACGTTCGATTTCCTGCCGCTTGATCCTTCGAAGAAGGTGAAGACGCCGGACGACGAAGAAACCGACGAAGACGATGGCCCACAGCCGGTCCTGGCCGACGCGACGCCAAAGAAGGCGCTTCCCGGTCCGAAGGAGAAGGGCGACAAGCCCAACGGATCGGGTGCGGTGCCGAGCGTGCCGCGGAAGAAGAAGGACGAGTAGTTCTTTTTAGATTGAAATTCACAACGCCGGGCTCGAAGCCCGGCGTTTTTGTTGGAGCGTCTCAGTCGACGAGGATCGGCGTTTTTCCGTACGTGGTTGGATCGGCGAGGCTCTTGACCATGAAGTCCGCAACATCAGCGCGGGATATTGCGCCTCGGCGCCAGTCCTTCATGTCATTCAGTACCTTATAGCGCTTCTTGGCTGGCGCATTTGTCAGCAATCCAGGCCGGACGATAGTCCAGTCGAGGTTGCTTTTCTGAACGATATCTTCGGCGATGTCTTTGTCGGAATAAACGCGCTGCAGGAACAGCGGAAACATCACGTAATCATAGAGAGGGTGAATGCGCCCACGACTGTTCCCGGCGCCGATACCGGTCACCATGACAAGGCGGCGAACGCCGGTCTGCTGCATTCTGTCGACCATAACGCGCGTTGCTTCGGAAAAGATCGTTGTGCCAAAGGCAAGCTCGGTTAGCGTTTTGACGCCAAGTGATTGAATGACAGCGTCCACGCCTTGCATCGCGGCACTGACATCTGCGCTCGAGCGCGCATCACCGTTGAGCTTCACGAGTTTAGGGTGGCTGATCGATATGTTCTTTGCCGAGCGCGAGAATGCGCGGACTTCGTGACCAGCAGAGAGTGCGGCTTTCACAGTTTCGTAGCCGATCCCGCTGCTAGCGCCGATAACAAGGACAACGGACATGGCGCACCTCCTTATCGAGTTTAGAAGTGGGCTTCCGAGGGCGTGCCGTGAAGGGGAGCACGCCCGGCTCCTCACTCAGTTAAGTTACGCCAGCGCTGCTTTCAGCTTCTCGGCGTTGGCTGCAAGAATGGCGGCATCTTCCATCTGGCGCGCATGCAACTGAAGGGGTTTGCCCTCGT
Organism: Hyphomicrobium sp. MC1; assembly: GCF_000253295.1. NCBI lineage: Bacteria > Pseudomonadati > Pseudomonadota > Alphaproteobacteria > Hyphomicrobiales > Hyphomicrobiaceae > Hyphomicrobium > Hyphomicrobium sp. MC1. The sequence continues at coordinate 1,080,852 of NC_015717.1, forward strand.
AGCGCGGCATGATGTGGAAATGCAGGTGAAACACTGTCTGCCCGCCAGCCGGTTCATTGAACTGGGCGATGCTGATGCCGTCGGCGTTGAAGGCGGCTTTGGCGGCGATGGCGACCTTCTGCACCAGCGGGATGATCTTTGCGAGCACAGCCGGATCGGCATCGAGCAGGTTGCGCGACGGCGCTTTCGGCACAACGAGCGTGTGGCCCGACGTCTGGGGCATCACGTCCATGAAGACGATGGCGTCAGCATCCTCGTAGACTTTGTGGCACGGGATTTCGCCGCGCAGGATTTTCGCGAAGATATTGGAATTGTCATAGGACATGGTGTTCGCTCGGCCCGGTATCGCGGCACCCGGCCGGGGCCGCTTCAGGCCTCGTCTTTGCGATAGGGACCCATTTCGGTCAAGTCGGCATTCATCTGGGCGACGGCCTCACGCTCTTGCGTCAGGAAACGCTCGACGGCGCGGCGGAACGATGGATCGGCGATCCAGTGGGCCGAATAGGTTTCGACCGGCAAGTAGCCGCGCGCGAGCTTGTGCTCGCCCTGGGCGCCCGCTTCGACGCGCGGCAGCTTGTTGGCGATGGCATAGTCGATGGCTTGGTAATAGCAGACCTCGAAATGCAGGGCCGGATGGTGCTCCGTGGCGCCCCAGTAGCGGCCGTACAAACAATCGCCGCCGATCATGTTGAGAGCGCCTGCGATGTAGCGCCCGTCACGCTTAGCGAATACGAGGAGGCAGTGTTCGGCCATCGTCTCGCCCAGCAGCGAAAAGAACGTGCGGTTGAGGTAAGGGCGGCCCCATTTGCGATTGCCGGTGTCCATGTAAAACGTGAACATCGCGTCCCAATGGTCTTCGGTGATGTCTTTGCCGGAGATCTGCTCGATCTCGATACCGGGTGCGAGGGCGGCCTGCCGTTCCTTTTTGACGGCCTTGCGTTTGCGCGAGGCGAGCGACGCCAGAAAATCATCGAATGATGCGTAGCCGTCGTTCTGCCAATGGAACTGCTGGCCGACGCGCGTCAGGAAGCCGAACTCTTTCAAACGTTCGGCCGTTTCGGCATTCAGGAAGGTCAGGTGTACGGATGACAGTCCGCCCTGGCGCGCGACTTCAATTGCGGCGGCTGCCAGCACCTGTTCGTCGGCGCGCGCTTTCTCGCCCGGTTTGACGAGGAGGCGTGGGCCGGGAACAGGCGTGAACGGGATGGCAATCTGAAGCTTTGGATAGTAGCGCCCGCCTGCGCGCTCATAAGCATCGGCCCAGCCGTGATCGAAAACGTATTCGCCCTGACTGTGGGATTTGACGTAGGCGGGGGCAACGGCAGCGATGTTTCCATCATCGTCATTGATGACGAGGTGGCGCGGCAGCCAGCCGGTCTGCCGGCCAACAGTATGCGAATCCTCCAATGCCTTCAGGAAGGCGTGGCTGACGAACGGATTGAAAGTCGCCGGATCGGGATTGGCGCATGCGTCCCACTGCGCGGCATCGAGTGTCGCGATCGAAGGAACGAGATTGACGGCGGTGTCGGAAAATATAGGCATTCGGTCGTTTGTCGCGCCTGCGCAAAGTCTATGCAACGCCTTGATATAGGATCAAAGCGATTACACGGCAGGGCTGTCACGCGCGGCGCGGGAGGCACGCAGTGTCGCGGGCTGCGGCTACTCGGGCCGGAAGCCTTCGAAGATCATGGCATCTGCCCATGTTTCGGCGATGCGGCGCTGTTTGGCGGTACGGACCGTCCAGGTGAAAACGGGAAGACCTAACGTCCGGCGCACGAATTCGGTGACGGGCGTCGGCAGCGCATCGACTTCGTAGGCGTAGAAATCAGGTGCGACGGCGCCCGATTCGAGCAGATCGCGAAGGTCTTTGGCGCGGGCCTTACCGATCTTGCGCGGCCACCAGCCCGGTCCTTCATAGCTGCCGGAGACCATACCGCGCAGGATCTCAGGGGCGGCTGTCCTTATCGCGACCATAACGGCGGGGTCGAATGACATCAACGCGATGGGGCCTGGGTACGCAGCGACTGCCGCTGCGATATTGGCGATGAACGTTTTGTTCGGCGGCTCCCACTCGCTTTTGATCTCGATCAGAAGTGGCACGCGTCCGGCGACCAGATCGAGCAGTGCGGGGAGCGTGAGAATGGGCGTGTCGCTGTCGCGGTGGCGCAGTGTTTTGAGGTCGCTTTCCTTCAGGTCAGCGACGAGGCCGCGGCCACCGACGAGCCTTTGCAATGTCTCGTCATGAAAAACGACCGGAACGCCACGTTTGATCGGACGGATATCGCATTCGATGCCGTAACCGGCCGCAATGGCCGCTTCGAATGCGGGGCCGGTGTTTTCGATGATGCCGCGTTTGCTGTCGTGCAGCCCACGGTGCGCGACGGGCCGGAAAAACGCGGCATGATTGGCCATGACGTCAGCGCACCTTGAAGATAGCGTCGATCTCGACGCAGGCGTTCAACGGCAGGCTCGCGACGCCAACGGCGGAACGGGTGTGGCGGCCTGCATCGCCCAGGGCGGCGACCATCAAGTCGGATGCGCCGTTGATGACTTTCGGCTGGTCGTAGAAGTTCGGTGCGGAGGCGACGAAGCCCGTGAGTCGCAGGACCTGCACGATGCGGCCGAGATCGCCGAGGGCTGCCTTGGCTTGCGCCAGCAGGTTGAGTGCGCAGTGGTGAGCGGCTTCCTGGCCTTCCTCGATCAAGACACCGGCGCCGAGCGTTCCCGTGAGAATGCGGCCGGCGCCGTCCTTGGCGACCTGACCTGAAATGAAGAGTTGATCGCCCGAAAGAAGAAACGGCACGTAGTTGGCAACGGGTTGCGGAGCCTCGGGGAGTTTTAAGCCCAATTCGGCCAGCCGCTGTTCGATGGAGGTCATTGAAAGATTACTCGATGTTTAGGTTGTTCAGTAGCTTGTGGCCGTCGCAACGCCCTTTTGTAAATGCTTTATCTGCCATCTTGTTTGCGGTACCTATAGCCTTTTCCGCCCGGAGAGCGAGCTAAGTTCGATGACGACGCGTTTTGGCTACGCTTTGGTAGCGCTTTCGACCCTGGTAGCGGGCCTTGCATCGGGAATGGCGAGCCATTCTGCGGCAGCTGCAGAGCTTGTGCCGTTTTCGCCGCATCGCGCCGTATACGATCTGTCTTTGGGCGATGCTTCGGCGGGCTCGGGCGTGACCGGAATCGTCGGCCGGATGGTTTATGAGCTGAAGGGCTCGCCGTGCGAGGGTTATACGCAGAACATGCGCTTCGTCACTGTGATGACGAACCAGGATGGCGTCGAGACGGTTAGCGATCTTAGAAATTCGAGCTGGGAAGAGGCGGACGCCAAGAAGCTCCGTTTTTCATCGACGCAATATCAGAACGATGAGCTAGCGGATTCGAGCCAAGGCGATGCGCTAAGGACGAAGGGCGCGACGCCAGTCGTCGGCGTCGATCTCGTGAAGCCCGCCAAGAAGCGGTTGTCGCTGCCGACCGACATTTATTTCCCGATGCAGCACGCTTCAACCTTGGTTCAAGCCGCCAAGAGCGGTGTCAAGATGTTCACCGCCAATCTCTACGACGGTTCGGAGAAGGGCGAGAAATACTACCTAACCAATACGATCATCGGCAAAAAATTCGGGACTGGTCCGGATGCGTCTGTCGGCACGTTCAAGGGTGCCGATCAGCTGGCGAAGGTCGAATCCTGGCCGATGACGATCAGCTATTTCGACGCCGGCAAAGAGCACGAAGATCAGACGCCCGCTTACGAGCTGTCGTTCCGCTATTTCGAGAATGGCGTCACGAGCGATCTCAAGATCGATTACGGTGAGTTTTCGATCAGGGGCGATCTCAAGGAGCTGACGTTCCTTGAACCCGGTAAGTGCCCCGCCACGGCGGCGCCGACGAAATAAATTTACTTCAGTCGTCGATCGGGCCGGCGAGTAGCTGATGGGCCGGCGCAATCAGCGCCGGGTCAATCCCGTTCTCCTGGCAAAATGCCAGAAGAAGCCCTTCATCGGACAATAGAAACTCGAGCGTCGCCAGCTGCATCTCGCGCGAAGAGGCGATGTTGCGAAGGTCTTGCGGGTCGCTTCCGGTCAGCGCCAGAAAGCGCGAAATCTGCTTGGGGTCGGCGAGCACGTACGTCAGTATCTGCAACGCGAGTGCTTCTGCCCGTTCCTCGGTCAATCGCGCGGGCTTCGATCGGAACATATGGTTACCTAATCGTCGAGGTGTCGTTAACTGTTGGTTACCGCTTTCAGGGGCAAAGTCGAGCGCCAATTCAACGGAGAATCGGTGCACAACGGCCGCAAGGAGCCTAGGCGGTTGCTATGACGTATCAGGAAACGGGAATGAGCGTCGAGCGTCGTTCGCCCGAGCCGCTGCTCGGTGCGCAATCTGTCCTGATCGTTGAAGACAACGAGCTCAATATGAAGCTCTTCAACGATCTCCTTGTTGCGCACGGTTATCAGACAATTCAGACGCGCAACGGCTTCGAGGCTCTCGAACTCGCGCGCAAGCATCGTCCCGATCTCATCTTGATGGACATTCAGCTGCCGGAGGTATCCGGGCTAGAGGTCACGCGCTGGCTAAAGGACGACGATACGCTTTGCCAAATTCCCATCGTCGCGGTCACGGCCTTTGCGATGAAAGGCGATGAAGAACGCATCCGTTCAGGCGGTTGCGAAGCGTACATCTCGAAACCGATCTCCGTCACGTCTTTCCTCGAAACCGTCCGGAAGTTCATCGGTGCATCGAAGGCCTAGTATTCTTCAAAGATTTTTCAGCTCATGACCGCGCGCGTTCTCGTCGTCGACGATATTCTGGCAAACGTGAAGCTTCTCGAAGCGAGGCTTCAGGCGGAATATTTCGAAGTTCTCACGGCGAACAGCGGGCAGCAGGCGCTCGATATCCTTGAGCATGAGAGCGTCGACGTCGTGCTTCTCGACGTCATGATGCCCGGCATGGACGGCTTCGAAACGTGCCGCCGCATTAAAGGTAGTCATCTCACGCACCACATTCCCGTCGTCATGGTCACCGCCCTCGATCAGCCGTCCGACAAGGTTCTCGGGCTGGAGAGCGGTGCGGATGATTTCCTCACCAAGCCGGTCGACGACATCGCGCTCGTGACGCGTGTGCGGAACCTTGCACGCCTCAAAATGCTCAACGACGAAATGATGATGCGCGCGTCGACGGGCCGAACCATGGGCATTCCCGACGACGGCTCCCTCGCGCGGGCTCTGTCGGCGAGGACAGGGCGTGTTCTGCTGGTCGACGATCATGAGCGGTCGGCGACGCGTTTGCTTGAAGTGCTGTCGCGCGCGAACGACGCGCATCTCGAACGGGATGCGCAGACGGCGCTCGTTCGGCTCGCCGAGGGCGGATTTGATCTGCTCATCGTCAGTCTTTCATTGAGCGGCTCGGACGGCTTGCGGCTTTGCTCGCAGGTCAGATCGCTCGAACGGACGCGGCATCTACCGGTTATCATGCTGGTCGAACCCGGCGATGAAGCACGATTGCTGCGCGGCCTCGATATGGGCGTCAACGACTACCTGATGCGGCCGATCGATCGCCATGAACTGCTGGCGCGTGTCAAAACCCAGATCAAGCGGAAGCGGCATTCGGATTTTCTTCGCCATCGGCTCGCGGAAAGCGTCGAGCTGTCGATTACGGATTCGCTGACCGGGCTACATAACCGTCGCTACATGGAAGGCCATTTGCGGACGCTTGTTTCGGAAGCGGCCCGGACCGGGCGCAGCCTGTCGATGCTGGTCGCCGACATCGATCACTTCAAGAACGTCAACGATACCTACGGGCACGATGTCGGTGATGAAGTGCTGAGGGAGTTTTCCGTGCGCTTGCGGCGCAATACGCGCGGGATCGATCTTGCCTGCCGGTTCGGCGGCGAGGAGTTCGTGATCATTATGCCGGACACTGATCTAACGCACGCTTATCAGGTCGGCGAGCGCCTGCGCGCATGCGTTGCCTCCGATGAATTCCGGATCGGTGATGGTCAGAATATCCGGGTGACGGCGAGCGTAGGGATCGGCACGTTGGAGACGGCAGACGACACGCCGGAGACGATGTTCAAGCGGGCGGATAGCGCCCTCTACATCGCCAAAAGACGCGGCCGGAACCGCGTTGTCGTCGACGCCGCGTAAATGAGACTTTAGCCGAAAGTCACGTTGCTTGCGGGCAAGCCGCAATTTGAGAACAACGCAACCGTCACGCAGATGTCAGAAAATAGCTATGCTTTTCTGTCAGTTAGTTGTGAACGCCATACAGCCAAGCTTGCGTGAATCGTAGCGCCAGCGACACAGTAAAGCAGTTGTTGCTTTCCGCGTCGTAATCTGGCACCAATCTACGCGTCTAAGTGGGGATAAATAGGAATTCTTGCGATTTTGACGTCGGCCTTGCGTGCACTCGCTGTGAGGTGACGCCTATAAAATCCCGCGCTATCGGGCCCGCCGCAAAGCCTGGTAGAGTGGGTATGATCGAACCAAGCGACCACACGAGTGGCCTCCTCGAACGGTTGCGGAGGATCGATCGCGAAGCTGGGTGGGGAACAACGCCCTCTTTGAACCTCGCCCGGTCGTGGCCAGGGTTGCGAAGCTGTCTCGGAACGATTTACCCCGCTGCCGAGTTTGCTTTAAGCCCTGGCCACATCATCAGCCAGAGCTTCCTCAACGCGATTGATATCCGTCAAGTTCAGCCGTAATCGGCTGAGCAGCAGCGCGGTTTATTTAATTTTTGTTTCTTTGAATTCCACGTGCTTACGCGCAACGGGGTCGTACTTCTTGAAAACAAGCTTTTCGGTTGCCGTGCGCGGATTTTTCTTCGTGACGTAGAAGAAACCGGTTCCGGCGGACGACAACAATTTGATTTTCTGCGTAACTGGCTTTGCCATGGATAGTGGCCTTAAGTGAAAAATGCCAAGAAACCTTGGCCAGGGAGCGCGCAACATACGCGTCAACTTTGCCGTGTCAAGGCATCGGAGGTGCGACTTTACACGATATCAGGTCGCGGTGGAAGGATGAGCCTGCGGAATAATAGAAAGGCAGGAGTTCGGCGCTGTTGCGAAATACCGGCGCGGCTTCGAGAAGTTCGGCCACATCATTAAGCACAAGCCGCGTAATGTTTGGCAAATCGAGCGCCGCGGCTTCCGTTAGCGTAAACCATCCAAGATCCAGCAGCTCGTCGTCCGTCGCAGAGCGATCGGCAGAGACCGCTTCGGAAACTGCAAGGAAGAACCAAGTATCGTAACGGCGAACGCGGCCCGGCGGCGTTATCGCGCGCGCGAACGGAATGAGGTTCGCGGGAGCTGGTGCCTGCCCTGATGCGGCAAACGTCTGCCAGGCAGGCAATGTCTCGGGCAGTGCACCTTCTTTGCCGATCAGCAGCCCTGTCTCCTCGAAAAGCTCGCGGATGCCTGCAAGCGCAAATGGTTTGATCTCGTCGGCCAGATCGGCAGGCGAGAATTGTCCTGCGAACTGCTTTGCGAAGTGGCGATCTTCGTCTTCGACGCGACCGCCGGGGAAGACCCATTTGTTGGGCAGGAAGACTTGATTGGAATGACGGCGTCCCATCAGCAGTTTGGGTTCGGCGTTGCTGAGGTCGGCGACGAGCAGGCACGCGGCGTCGCGAACGGGAACATCGGACGTAGGATTGTCGAGTGGCTCCGCGGACATGGACGGCTCGTTACCGCGTGTCCGTCTCGGCCGGAGCTGGCGGCCATTTCTCAGGCTCGTCGAGGCTCGGATCGCCGAAGCCATGCATGCGAAGCGCCCACTGATATCCGATCAACGCACCTTTGACGCGCGGCAGCAGCCAGAGGCTCAAGATCACCAGCGCCGGCATCCAGATCGAAAGCTGCACCCAGGTTGGCGGCGAATAGAGCTGTTCGGTGATGAGAATGCCAGCGACGATGACGTGTGCGGTGATCGTCATGACGAAATAAGGAGGAGCGTCGTCGGCGCGCTGATGGAAAAACTCCGTGCCGCAATCGGAGCAGATGTCGTTGACTTTGAGATATTTGCCGTAGATCCGTCCGGTGCCACAGCATGGGCAGCGCTGTCGCCAGCCGCGCCCCATCGCTTGCCAGAGATTACGATCCGTCTGGGCGTCAGCGTCGATAATCTTGTCGGCTGGGTTGGCCATGGCTAGGTGATGGGGTTTTCCGTTTCCGAGGTCAAGGTGGGCCTCCTGTCCTGCGGCGTTAGCGTCGTTGCCCGCGGAACTTTCCGAATTTTCGTTTGCCACCTGTGTTGCGCCGCAAGGTCTTTCCCGAGCCGAAGTTGCCGGGCGAGGGCTCCGTCAGCATTTCGAAACGCAATGCGCCTGCCGAGGGAATTGCCTCAAGCAAGCGGACTTCAACAGTATCACCAAGGCGATAGCCTTCGCCGGAGCGCGCGCCGATCAATGCGTGGGCGGCTTCGACGTGGTGATAGTAGTCGTTTCCGAGGCTTCCAATCGGAATGTAGCCGTCGGCGCCGGTGTCCTTCAGGCGCACGAATAGACCAGAACGCGTTACGCCAGCGATGCGCGCCGTGAACGTCACTCCGATGCGATCGGCCAGGTGAGCGGCGATCAGACGGTCGGTCGTCTCGCGCTCGGCGGACATGGCGCGGCGCTCGGTATCTGAGATGGCCTTGGCGACGCTCGCGAGACGCGGAATTTCATCGTCGGTCAATCCGTCGGGGCCGAGGCTCAATGCGCGGATCAGCGCGCGATGGACGATCAAGTCGGCGTAGCGGCGGATCGGCGACGTGAAGTGTGCATAGCGCACGAGGTTCAGGCCGAAGTGGCCGATGTTCTTCGGATTGTATTCGGCTTGCGATTGCGAGCGCAGGATCACTTCGCTGATGAGATCCGGTACGGGAAGGTCTTTCGCCTGCTCAAGCACGCGATTGAAGGCTTCCGGCTTTAGCGCGCCCGCGTGAGGAATTTTCATATCGAGCGTTTCGAGGAAGTCGCGCAGGCCTTTGAGCTTCTCGGGGCTCGGTTGATCGTGAACGCGATAGACAAGCGGCAGGCGCTTTTCTTCGAGCGTCTCGGCGGCAGCGACGTTCGCCTGGATCATGAACTCTTCGATCAGGCGATGGGCTTCGAGTCGTTCCGGTGTGACGACGCGCGCAACCTTGCCTTCCTCGTCGAGCACGATACGGCGCTCGGGCAGATCGAGGTCGAGCGGGCCGCGGTTGTCGCGGGCTTTCGCGACGGCGCGATAGGCTGCCCACAGCGGGAGCAGCGCGCGCTCCATCAGCGGCTGGCATTTGTCGGAGGGTTTGCCATCGATGGCGGCCTGCGCTTCCTGGTAGGAGAGCTTCGCGGCCGACTTCATCATGGCGCGAAGGAACGTGTGCTTTCGCTTCTCGCCATGCTTGTCGAAGATCATGCGAACGGCGAGGCAGGGGCGTTCCTCAAGCTCACGCAGCGAGCAGAGGTCGTTTGAAATCTTCTCTGGTAGCATCGGCACGACGCGATCAGGGAAGTAGACCGAGTTGCCGCGCAGTTGCGCCTCGCGGTCGAGCTTCGAGCCCGGACGAATGTAGTGGGCAACGTCGGCGATGGCGACGGTGACGATGAAGCCACCGGAATTTTTCGGATCGGTGTCGGGCTCGGCGTGCACCGCGTCGTCATGGTCGCGGGCGTCGATGGGGTCGATCGTCAACAGCGGGACGTTTCGGAGGTCCGTGCGGCCATCCATCGTCGGAGGCGGGAGCGTCTCGCACTCTTGCAGGACGGATTCAGGAAAGTCCTCTGGGATGCCGTGGGCGTGAATGGCGATGAGCGAAATCTTGCGCTGATCGTCGGGATTGCCCAGGCTTTCGACGATTTCGGCGCGCGGCGTCGCAAAGCGGCCACGTCGGTTGAGTTGGAAGCGCACGAGGTCGCCGTCTTCCGCGCTGCCCGTATCGTCGGGCAGGATCGGCCAGCTCTTCAATTCCTTGCGGTCGATCGGTTCGATGGTGCCGCCGCCGCGCTTCGACGCGCGGAAGATGCCGAGCAGCCGGCGCTTCTCGCGTGGCAGCTTCTTGATCGGCGTCGCTTCGTAAGACGCCTGCCCGCTGCCGCGGGGCAACTTTTGCAGGCGCGCAAGAATGTGATCGCCGATGCCGATCTCAGCGTCGCGTCCATCGCGGGTCGCGACAACGCGAACGACTGGGCGCTTGCCGTCGGACTCTTCCCACTGAAGAGGTTTAGCAAGAAGGTCGCCGTCGTCATCGCGGCCGGTGACTTCAAGCGTCGTGACGGGCGGCAGCTTGCCCTTTTCGCGCAAGTGCTTCTTGTCGCCTGAGAGGGCGCCTTCTTCCGTCATTTCGGCGAGCAGGCGCTTCAACGCAATCTTCGCGCCGCCTGATACACCGAAGGCGCGAGCGATCTCGCGCTTGCCGGCTTTGCCCGGAGCGGAATTCAGGAATTCGAGAATCTGCTCCTTGCTCGGCAGACCGCCATCGGCCGGGGCTCGCGCCGGGCTCGATTTGCGGGCCACCTTTGCGCCTCGTCGTTTTGCGGTCAGGCCTTTGCCCTCGCGAGTTTCTTGGCTCCAGCGGACGTTGCAGGTGCTTTCTTGGCTGGCGCTTTTTCGGCTTTGGCCGCTGCGGTTTTCGTTGCGGCTGGCTTCTTCGCGGCTTTCGGTGCGGCGGCCTTGTCAGCTTTTGGCGCTTTCGCGGGTTTGTCGTCCTTCGCGGCTTTTGCCTTGGCACCGCGCGCGGGCTTGCCCTTCTTGCCACCGCCGTTGGCGGTGCGCTCGTTAATGAGGGCGACGGCTTCGTCCATCGTCAGCTCGGCGGGGTTCTTCGCCTTGGGAACGGTGGCATTGACCTTATTGTGCGTGACGTAGGGACCATAACGGCCTTCGAGCACCTGCACTGCTCCGCCTTCGCTCGGGTGCTGCCCCAGGTCTTTCACGACCTTCGGTGCGTTACGCTGGAAGCGGCTCTTGCCACCGCCTGCGCGCTTTTCAGCGATGAGCGTGACAGCGCGATTAAGGCCAACCGTGAAGACGTCTTCCAGGCTTTCGAGGTTGACGTACGTTTTCGCGCCGTCCTTCTCATGTACGATGAACGGTCCAAAACGGCCGAGACCGGCTGTAATCATGCCGCCTTCGTCGGGATGTTCGCCAACATCGCGCGGCAGCGACAGAAGCTGCATCGCGCGTTCGAAATCGAGGGTCGCAGCGTCGATGCCGCGCGGAATGCTGGAGCGCTTCGGCTTCTCGTCGCCTTCGGCTTCGCCGAGCTGGATGTAAGGTCCGAAGCGGCCCGTCTTCATCGTGACGGCAAGACCGTCATCGTTGTAGCCGAGGATTTTGCCGTCGAGCGCGGCGGCGTCGCCGTCGGAGCTTTGCGTCAGCTGACGGGTATAGTTGCACTCTGGGTAATTTCCGCAGCCGATGAAGGCGCCATACTTGCCTGAGATTTTCAGGCTCAGGCGTCCAGTGCCGCACTTCGGGCAGAGGCGTGGATCGCTGCCGTCGCCCTTATCGGGGAAGACGTGCGGTCCAAGCATCTCGTTCAGCGCTTCGAGGACGTCGCCGACGCGCAGATCCTTGATCTCGCCGACGGCCGCCATGAAGTCGCGCCAGAAGTCGCGCAGCACTTGCTTGTATTCCAGCTCGTCGTTGGAGATGAGGTCGAGCTTTTCTTCGAGGTCGGCGGTGAAATCGTATTCGACGTAGCGCTTGAAGAAGCTTTCGAGGAACGCGATGACGAGGCGGCCCTTATCTTCCGGGATCAGACGCTTCTTCTCGATGCGGACGTAGTCGCGATCGACAAGCACGGCCATCGTCGAAGCATAGGTCGACGGCCGGCCGATGCCGAGCTCTTCCATGCGCTTCACGAGCGTCGCTTCCGAGAAACGCGGCGGCGGCTGCGTGAAATGCTGGTCGGCGCTGATCTCTTTGTCTTTCAGGCGATCGCCGACTGCGAGCGGCGGCAAGCGACGGCTGTCGTCGTCCTCGTCGGCAGTGTCGTCCTTGCCTTTTTCGATGGTGCGAACGCGGTCGTCGCGGCCTTCCTCGTAGACCTTGAGGAAGCCGTCGAACATCAGAACCGAGCCGTTGGCGCGGAGGCCATAAGCTTTGCCGTCGGAACCTTTGACGTCGATTTCCGCTGTCGTCTGCTCGATGTCGGCGGCGGCCATCTGGCTGGCGATGGTGCGCTTCCAGATCAGGTCGTAAAGCGCGGCCTGATCCTTTTCGAGGTGCTTGCGGACCTGGTCGGGCTTGCGGCGCGGATCGGTCGGGCGGATGGCTTCGTGCGCTTCCTGGGCGTTCTTGGCCTTGGTTTTGTATTCGCGCGCGAAGGGCGTGTAGTTCTTGCCGTATTCGGCCGAGATCACGTCGCGGATCTGGCTGACGGCTTCCGGTACGATCTGGACGCCGTCGGTTCGCATATAAGTAATGAGGCCGACTGTCTCGCCGCCGATGTCGACACCTTCGTAGAGGCGCTGGGCGATCTGCATCGTCTGCTTGGCGGAGAAGCCGAGCTTGCGGGAAGCGTCCATCTGGAGCGTGGACGTCGTGAACGGCGGAAACGGATTGCGCTTCGTGGCCTTCTTCTCAACGGACGCGATGCGGAAATCCTGCCCGAGCAGCGCCTTGCGGATTGCTGTCGCGGTCGCTTCGTCTTTAATGTCGAGTTTCTTCAGCGCCGTGCCGTCGATAGCGACGAGGCGCGAGCGGACGTCTTCGTTCTTGGCGGTCGAAAGGAGCGCCTCGATCGTCCAGTATTCTTCGGTCTTGAACGCCTCGATCTCGGCTTCGCGGTCGCAAACCAAGCGAAGCGCCACCGATTGGACGCGGCCCGCCGAACGCGAGCCCGGAAGCTTGCGCCACAGAACGGGAGACAGCGTAAAACCAACGAGATAATCCAGCGCCCGGCGGGCGAGGTAGGCGTCAACCAGCGGCTCGTCGATCTTGCGCGGCTCTTTCAGCGCGGCGAGGATCGACTGCTTGGTAATGGCATTGAACGCTACGCGCTCGACTTCGGTGTCTTTGCCGAGCGCCTTCTTCTGATTGAGAATTTGCAGGATGTGCCAGGAGATGGCTTCGCCTTCGCGATCAGGGTCGGTCGCGAGGATCAGCTTGTCGGCCTTTTTCACCGCTTCGGCGATTTCGCGCATGATCTTCTGGGATTTCGTATCGACTTCCCAGTGCATGTTGAAATCATGATCGGGCTCGACGGAGCCATCTTTGGCCGGCAGGTCGCGCACGTGCCCGTAGGACGCGATGACCTTGTAACCCGAGCCCAAATATTTATTGATCGTCTTGGCCTTAGCGGCGGATTCGACGATGACGACGTTCATCTGGCGATTTCGCTCCTCACGCCGTTAAACCCGCAATTGCTGCGGATTGGCGGGCTTCATCTCTGCCGCCCGGCGGGCCGGGAACATGGTTGATCGTCGCGGCGCTGTCAAATGCCCGGTCTTTCTATTTTTGATTGTATTTTTGTTGATGTTGCCACCATTTGGCGAGTAAGATGTTCTCGGGATATGGATGGTGGTGGGAATGATCGCAAGCACAATGGACGATTTGCATCATAATCGGCTTTCCGGCGGTTCGGGCGATGAGCGGCGGGAACGGCTTGAGTATCTCGCTGATTTGCTGGGACAATTGCAGCAAATGGCGGACCAGCATGGGTGCCGGAAGCTGTCTCGCATGCTCGCGATATCGCACGCCGAGGCACAACGCGAGACGCTCAGGTGAGGCTCCTAACGAGCGTAAGGAGCGGTCGCTGGGCTCAAATCGCGGTCGCCTTCAGGGCGACAAGGCTTTGGCCCTGCCGTTCGATACGCCCCGCCAGATCGAGTTCCAGGAGGGCAACCTGCACGGCTTGGACGTTAAGGCCCGTTTGGCGGGCGATGGCGTCAGTGGCGACGGGCGCGGGCCCTAGGGCCGTCAGAACGGCATTCAGAACGTCTTCGGATGCCATCTCGGGTGCGGGAGGTGATGGGAGGGCGGTTGGTTGCGGCTCTCGGTCGGTGAAATCGAACCGGCGTTCTTCGATACCAAGGATCGGCCTCAAGACCTCTATAATATCCGAGACCTCCGTCACCAGCGTGGCGCCCTGCTTAATCAGGCGGTTAGTGCCTTCCGCGCGCGGGTCGAGTGGGTGGCCGGGGACGGCGAAGACCTCGCGGCCGAGCTCGTTCGCGTAGCGGGCGGTGACGAGCGTGCCTGAGCGGGCGGCGGCTTCGATGATGACGACGCCATAGACGAGGCCCGCAATGATGCGATTGCGGCGGGGGAAGTCCTTATCGCGGGGTTTCAATCCGGGAGGGCGTTCCGTGACGAGGCAGCCTTCCGTACCGATGCGGGCCTGAAGCTCGGCGTGTTCCGGCGGATAGACCCAGTCGATGCCTCCGGCGACCACAGCGATCGTTCCGCTGCCCAAAGACGCGTCGTGTGCAGCTTTGTCTATGCCGCGGGCAAGGCCGGATACGATGACGAAGCCTGCTTCCGCCAATTGGCTCGCAAACAATCTGGTCAGTTGCATGCCTGCTGCTGAGGATTGGCGCGAGCCAACGATGGCTATGGACGGCCGTTTCAGCAGGTTCAGATCACCCTTCACATAAAGCATCGGCGGCGGAGCTTCGATGCCTCCCAGAACCTGCGGATACCCGTGCTCGATCGTGAAGAACGGCATTGCACCGATGCGTGCGGCAGTTGCGAGTTCGCGTTCGGCGTCGGCTTTTGGGCAAATTCGGATCGGCCGCCCTGAGCCGCCACGCCGCGAGAGCGTCGGCAGGATCTCTAGCGCTTTCGCCGCTCCGCCGTAATAATTGATCAGATCACGAAAGGTGACAGGGCCGACATTCTCCGAGCGGATCAGGCGCAGGCAGGCGATCCGTTCTTCATCGGAGAGCCCGGCAGGCGGCGGCGCGGGAATGAAAAGCTCGGGCTGATCAGGTTTTGGAGCCAATCCGCGGCTCCTCCCCAGCCATCAGACGTTCGATATTGGCGCGATGTTTGATGAGCACCACGATGCTCATCAGAGTGACGGTGATGGCGAGCGCGCGGTCTCCCCATATCCAGGCGGCGACGGGAACGGCGATCGTCGCAACGATGGCCGCAAGCGAGGATATCTTGCCGACTTTCGCAACTGCAAGCCAAAGCACGGCGAAAAGCAGAGCGAGTTGCCAAGCGAGGGCAATGAGAACACCGACGTACGTCGCGACGCCCTTGCCGCCTTTGAAACCAAGCCAAACCGGATAGATGTGTCCGAGGAAGGCTGCGAGACCGGCCACCATCGCGGCGGTTTCGCCGAGCCAGGCGCGTGCGATCAGGACGGCGGCGGCGCCTTTGGCGGCATCAAGCAGAAGCGTCGCTGCGGCGAGCTTTTTATTGCCCGTTCGGAGGACGTTGGTCGCACCGATGTTGCCCGAGCCGATGCTGCGGATGTCGCCCAGTCCGGCGGCGCGTGTCAGCAGTAGGCCGAACGGAATGGAGCCGAGCAGATAACCGAGAAGTGCCGCCACGGCGTGCGGCTGCCATGAGCCGTTGTCCGTCAGCAAAGCCAAGGGTGACAACAAGCTCATGACTGGAATCTCTCGTGTGCGAAATGGAGCGTCGCCGAGAGAGGTAATGCCTAGGTGCGTTCGACGCCAGCGTATTCATAAACGGTCTGGCCCGCGACCATCGTCCTCAAGACGCGGCCTTGCATCTTGGCCTCATCGAAGGGCGTGTTCTTGGAGCGCGAACGCAGGAGATCCTTGTTCACGACCCAGGGTTCGCCGGGGTCGAACAGGACGAGGTCGGCGATGGAGCCCTTCGCAAGTCGGCCGGAGTGCAGACCGAGCAGTCGCGCGGGGTTGATGGTCAGCGCTTTCAGCATGGCCGACAGCGTCATGTCGCCGGAGTGAACGAGCCGGAGCGCGGCAGAGAGCAGCGTTTCGAGGCCCACGGCGCCGTCGGCGGCTTCCGAAAACGGTCGCCGCTTGGTGTCGGCGTCCTGTGGGTCGTGGCTCGATACGATGATGTCGATATCGCCGTTGGCGACACCTTGGACCATGGCGACGCGGTCTTCCTCACGCCGCAGAGGCGGACGCACCTTGAAGAACGTGCGGTACGGGCCGATGTCGTTCTCGTTTAGCGTCAGATGATTGATCGAGACGCCGCAGCTGACAGGCAGTTTTTTGGCCTTGGCGGCCTTGATGACGTCGAGGCTTTCCTGGCAGCTGATCGTTGCGGCGTGATAGCGCCCGCCCGTCATTTCGACGAGGCGAACGTCGCGTTCGAGGGCGATGGTCTCGGAGATCTTGGAAACGCCGGAGAGGCCGAGACGTGCCGCGACTTCGCCCGAGTTCATGGCGCCTGTCGAGAGATACGGGTCTTCAGTGTGATGCACGACGAGGGCGTTGAAGTCTTTGGAGTAGCTCAGGACGTTGCGCATCACGCGGGTGTTGACCACGCTCGCTTTGCCGTTCGAGAAGGCGATGGCGCCGGCGCGTTTCAACAGACCGATTTCGGTCATTTCCTCGCCCTGCAAGCCTTTCGTCATCGCGGCCATGGTGTGGACGTGGACGAGGGCGTTGTCGCGGGCGCGGCGCTGAATGAAATCGACGAGCGCGACTTGGTCGATCACCGGATTGGTATCCGGCATGACAACGATGGTCGTAACGCCGCCTGCCGCGGCAGCGTGGCTCGCAGTCTTGAGCGTTTCGCGATGTTCGTAGCCGGGTTCGCCGGTGAAGACCTGTGCGTCGATCAAACCAGGAGCCAGGATGTGACCTTTGCAGTCTATGACCGACGCGCCTTCCGGTGCGTTGCGGCGCAGATGGCTGCCGAGATCGGCGATCAAGCCGTCCTTGACCAGAAGGCCGCCGGGCTCATCGCGGTTCGATGCCGGGTCGATCAGGCGAGCATTGATGAAGACGGTTGCGGGGCCGACGCTCTTCGGCTTTTCGATCGGTTTTCTCATGGCGCATCCTCCGCGAAGCCGGGAAGGTGCGCAGACAAGGCTTCAAGAACGGCCATGCGAACTGCAACGCCCATTTCTACCTGCTCGCGGATAACGCTTCTGGAATGATCGGCAACGGTCGAGGCGATCTCGACGCCGCGGTTCATCGGCCCTGGATGCATGACAAGCGCATCGGGCTTGGCGCGAGCGAGCTTTTCGTGATCGAGGCCAAAGAAGTGAAAGAATTCACGGCTGGAGGGAACGTAGGATGCTTCCATCCGTTCGCGCTGCAGACGCAGCATCATGACGATATCGACGCCTTCGATGCCTTTCCACATGTCGGTGAAAACTTCGCAGCCGAGCCGTTCGGGCGAGGAGGGCAGAAGCGTCGTCGGAGCAATGAGGCGGACGTGAGCGCCGAGCGCGTTCAAGACGTTGATGTTGGAGCGCGCGACGCGCGAATGGAGAATGTCGCCGCAGATCGCGACCGTCAGTCCGGCGACGCGGCCTTTTGCGCGACGGATCGTCAGCGCATCGAGCAGGGCTTGCGTCGGATGCTGATGCGCGCCGTCACCTGCGTTGATGACCGAGCAATCGACTTTCTGAGACAAAAGTTCGACTGCGCCAGCCGCGTGATGGCGCACGACGATGATATCCGGCCGCATGGCGTTGAGCGTCACGGCGGTATCGACGAGCGTTTCGCCCTTCGTGACGGACGACGTCGCGACATTCATGTTCATGACGTCGGCGCTCAAGCGCTTGCCCGCCATCTCGAATGACGACTGGGTGCGTGTCGACGATTCAAAGAAGAGATTGATCAGCGTTCGGCCCGCGAGGACCTGCCGCTTGCGGCCATTGTTGCGGATGTGATCAGCGTTCCGGTCCGCGAGATCGAGAAGAAAATTGATCTCATTGGCTGACAAACCTTCGCAGGTCAGCAAATGGCGGCGCGGAAAAACCTTCAGCGCGTTGGAATTCGATTTCGTTGTCATTAAAGGCGCTTCTATAGGGGGAGTCTTGCGGGGCCGCAAGCTCGGGGCGCGACATCAATCGCAAACCTCTTAACGGAGCCTGAAATGCCACGCTTCGTGTGGCCGAAAGTCGGGGACAAAGCGAGTGTGGCGCACCGTTCGACGGGGTCACCAGCTGCGCCTTTTGTCATCCTCAGCACAAGCGGGAGGATGACATTTGGACGATTGCCGCTAGTTGTCCTGCTTCAGGCGGTCTAGGGCGCTTTGCAGGATTATGGTGGCAGCGAGCTTGTCGATGACCGCGGCGCGGCGTTTGCGGGTCTGATCGGCGTCAATTAGCATGCGTTCGGCTTCGGCAGTCGTCAGGCGTTCGTCCCAGAGCAGAATCGGCAGCGGCGACAACTTGTTGAGGTTGCGGGCAAGTGCGCGGGTGGCCTGGGCGCGTGGGCCTTCAGTGCCGTCGAGATTTCGCGGCAGGCCAAGCACAAACCCCGAGACGCCGTGCTCGGCGACGATGGCAAACAGTCGTGCCGCATCAGCGGTGAACTTTGTCCTGCGGATCGTTTCGAGGGGGGACGCTATCGTGCGCCGTACGTCAGACAGGGCAAGGCCGAGCGTCTTCGTTCCGGCGTCGATCCCGATCAGCCGGCCCGCGCCGGTCGTGGCGTCGCGAAAGTGATGGTGATCTTCGGTGGTTAGTCCCGACGGCGGGGAAACGGTGGGTTGTGTCACTGGGCGCCTAATTTCGGCTGCAAAGGGTCATGACGCAACGCTCTAGCAGGTCCGGCGACAAATTGGCATCGCCAACGGGCCTTATCCGGCTTTCCCGGTCCGTTTCCGTGACTTGAACCCCTTGCGGAATGCCGCCGCTGGTTGCATTGGTGGCGTTCGCCCGGTTATGAGAGCGGCGCAATCCCCCGATTTCTTGAAGGGACTTTTCATGCAGGTCGATGAAGCGACCGTTCGCCGTATCGCGCGCCTCGCCCGTATCAAGGTGAGCGACGAGGAGGCCAAGGGTCTCGAGAAGGAGCTTTCCGGCATTCTCGACTGGGTCAAGCAACTCGATGAGGTCGATACGTCGGCGGTCGAGCCGATGACGCGGGTCGTCGATCAAAAGCTCAAGATGCGGGACGACGTCGTGACGGACGGCGAGATTGCCGACCAGATCACGGCGAATGCGCCGATGGCGGAAGACAATTTCTTCGTGGTGCCCAAGGTCGTGGAGTGACCGAATGTTTCATGCGTTGCTTGCTGTTGCAGCAGTGATGCTGGCTTCCGGGATGGCGCAGGCTGAGGAAACGAAGCTTGACGCCGCGTTCGTCGGCGACGGGACGTACTCGCCGACAACCGGATGCAAGAAACTCGAGGATATCCAGAACGGCAAGGATGCGCCGAACATCGCGACCTATCCGCTGACGTTGACGCGTGAAGGAACGGGAAGTTGGGAAGGCGGCTGCAATTTTGCAGCGCTACGCGAAGTGAAGTCGAACGTCTTCGAGGGCAAGATGCAGTGCTCAGAAGGCGCAGAAGAATACGCACAGACGGTGACGTTCACGCGTCTGGATGCCGACCGCATCGAGGTCAGAAGCGGAACGGAGGCGCTGGTTTATGAGCGCTGCAAAGGTTTAAAAGGGAAAGTCGAGCGGTGACCGATCTTACCAAACTCACCATGGCTGAAGCCCGGGACGGACTTCAGAAAAAGTCATTCACGGCACTTGAGCTGACGGATGCCTTTCTCTCGGCAATCGATAAGGGTAATGGCGCCCTGAATGCTTACGTCTTGCCGACGCCGGAACACGCGCGCGCACAGGCGAAAGAAAGCGACAAGCGGATCGCAGCAGGCAATGCGCGTCCCCTGGAAGGCTTGCCGATCGGCAACAAGGATCTGTTCTGCACGAACGGCATCCGCACCACGGCGTGCTCGAAGATCCTCGACGATTTCAAGCCGACGTATGAGTCGACGGTCGGGCAGAATTTGTGGGACGCCGGTGCGGTCATGCTCGGCAAGCTCAATAACGACGAGTTCGCGATGGGATCGTCAAACGAGACGAGCGCGTTCGGCAACGTCGTCAACCCATGGCGGCGGAAAAGCGCTGACGGCAAAACGTCGGCCGACAAACTTGTTCCCGGCGGCTCGTCGGGCGGTTCGTCATCGGCGGTTGCGGCCAACCTTTGCCTGGCGGCGACGGCAACGGATACGGGCGGTTCGATCCGCCAGCCCGCAGCGCTGACGGGTACGGTGGGCATCAAGCCGACGTACGGCCGCTGCTCGCGCTGGGGCATCGTGGCGTTTGCCTCGTCGCTCGATCAGGCCGGGCCGATCGCAAAGACAGTTCGCGACAGTGCGATGATGCTGAAAGCCATGGCGAGCCACGATCCGAAGGATACGACGTCGGTCGATGCGCCGGTTCCCGACTACGAGGCGGCGCTTGGCAAGGGCGTCAAAGGCCTGCGCGTCGGTATTCCGAAAGAGTATCGCGTCGATGGCATGTCGGCCGAAATTCAGAAGCTCTGGGACGATGGCATCGCGTGGCTGAAATCGGCCGGAGCGACGATCCATGACATCTCGCTGCCGCACACGAAATATGCGCTTCCCGCGTATTACATCGTGGCGCCTGCCGAGTGCTCATCGAACCTCGCTCGTTATGACGGTATGCGGTACGGCCTGCGCGTTAGCGGCGACAATCTGATCGACACGTACGAGAAGACGCGCGCTGCCGGTTTCGGCAAGGAAGTGCGCCGCCGCATCCTGATCGGCACGTATGTGCTCTCAGCGGGCTATTACGACGCCTATTATCTCAAGGCGCAGAAGGTCCGCACGCTCATCAAGAAGGACTTCGACGACGCCTGGAATTCGGTCGATGTCGTGCTGACGCCGACGACGCCGTCGCCCGCGTTCGCATTCGGCGAAAAGTCTGGCGATCCCTTGGCGATGTATCTAGAGGACATATTTACTGTGACGGTGAACATGGCCGGTCTGCCGGGCATGTCCATTCCGGGCGGACTTTCCTCGCAGGGCACGCCGCTTGGGCTGCAGCTCATCGGCAAGCCCTTCGACGAGGAAACGCTGTTCCGGACCGCACAGGTTATTGAAGACGCTGCCGGACGGTTTGCCGTGCCGGACGCATGGTGGATGAAGGGCTAAGATCATGGACCCAAAACGTCCGTGGGAATGCGCAGACATGTCCCAGGTGCGTAGCGAGATCGATCGGATCGATAATGCGCTCGTCGATCTGATCACCGAGCGCTACGGCTACGTCGACAGGGCGTGGCAACTCAAGATGTCGACGCGCGAAGGCGCCGTCGTTCAGTGGCGCATTCAACAGGTCATCGACCGGGTCAAAGCGCGGGCCTCCGAAAAGGGGATGCCGCCTGAGATGATCGAGATGGTCGGCGCCCAATGGCGCAACATGATCGGTTGGTTCGTGCAGTACGAGGAAGAGAAGCTTCGTCAGGTGCAAGACAGCAGTGACAAGCCGGGAGCAAACGGTGGGGCCTGACTTTCAGCCGGACGTGCCGCTGACAGAGGTTCTGCTTTACGGCATCTTCAATCCGGCAACGATCATCGTGGCGTATATGCTCGGCCAGCGCGCTGATGATAAATCCAAGATTTTGATCGCCGGATTTGGCGGTGCGGCGGCCGGCGCGGCACTGCTTTACATCGTGACGTTGCTGCGCATCTGGGACGCGCCAAACCTGGGCCGGGCTGCAGCGGGCGTGTTCATCGTGTCCCTTGTTTTCGGCTTTATCTATGCAGCTATCGGCTACGCCATGAAGGCCCGGACTGGAGGCGGAAAATGAGTTCTCAGAAGGTCGCTGAAAAGCCGAAGGCGAAGAACCTTATCGCAGGCGCGACCGGCGACTGGGAAGTGGTGATCGGCATGGAAGTCCACGCCCAGGTCGCCTCGAAGTCGAAACTGTTTTCTGGCGCTTCGACCGGCTTTGGCGCGGATCCGAACAGCCATGTGTCGCTCGTCGACGCGGCAATGCCGGGCATGCTGCCGGTCATCAATCGCGAATGCGTGGCGCAAGCGATCCGCACGGGACTGGGTCTCAAGGCTCAGATCAATCTGAAGAGCGTGTTCGACCGCAAGAATTACTTCTATCCGGATTTGCCGCAGGGCTATCAGATCTCGCAGTTCAAGCAGCCGATCGTCGGCGAGGGAGAGATCGAGATCGAAGTGGATGGCGAGACGCTGAAGATCGGCGTTGAGCGTCTGCATCTCGAACAGGATGCGGGCAAGTCGCTGCACGACCAGCATCCCGATTATTCCTACGTCGATCTTAACCGCTCGGGCGTTGCGTTGATGGAAATCGTCTCGCGGCCGGATCTCCGGTCCTCTAAGCAGGCGCAGGCGTACATCACGAAGCTGCGGACCATTCTGCGTTACCTCGGCACGTCCGACGGCGACATGGAGAAGGGCAACCTGCGTGCCGACGTCAACGTGTCGGTAAGGCAGCCGGGCGACGAGCTCGGCACGCGGTGCGAGATCAAGAACGTCAACTCGATCCGCTTCATCGGCCAGGCGATTGAGTACGAAGCGCGCCGTCAGATCGACATCATCGAAGATGGCGGCAAGATCGATCAGGAAACGCGGCTGTTCGATTCCGGCAAAGGCGAAACGCGGTCGATGCGTTCGAAGGAAGAAGCGCACGACTATCGCTACTTCCCCGATCCCGATCTGCTGCCACTGGAGCTGACGCAGGGCTTCGTCGACGATTTGAAGTCGGGGCTGCCGGAGCTTCCGGACGAGAAGCGTGCGCGCTTCATGAAGAGCTTCGGGTTGTCGGGCTACGACGCCGACGTGCTCGTCGCCGAGCGGTCATCGGCCGATTACTTCGAGACGGTTGCCAAGGGCCGCGACGGCAAGCTCGCTGCCAACTGGGTCATCAACGAGCTGTTCGGGCGCTTGAACAAGGAAGGCAAGTCGATCGAGGAAAGCCCCGTCTCGGCGGGGCAGCTCGGCGGCATCGTCGATCTGATCGGCTCCAACGCCATCTCGGGAAAGATCGCCAAAGATCTGTTCGAGATCGTTTGGACTGAGGGCGGCGATCCGGCGGAGATCGTCGAAAAGCGTGGCATGAAGCAGGTGACGGATACCGGCGCCATCGAGAAGGCCGTCGATGCAATCATTGCCGCCAACCCCGAGAAGGTTGAGCAGGCGAAGGCGAAGCCCTCGATGCTCGGCTGGTTCGTCGGTCAGGTGATGAAGTCGACTGGCGGCAAGGCGAACCCGGCCGCTGTCAACGAGATCCTGAAAGGCAAGCTCGGGATTTAACGTCCGGCTTTGACCGGCACCGTTTGAAGGGCCAGTCTGGCCCTTCTGTCTTTCAGGCCGGTCATTGCGACGTGAGCGATGCCGAGGCACGCCAGTAGGATCAGTCCGCCCGGTGCGATTGCTGCGATCAGGTAGGCTATTTTTGTCATCGTCATTGGCCTCTCCTTGGAGGCGGTTCTTATGATGCGACAAATCATAGCACTGACTGTTTTCAGCCGCGCTCACGCCAAGGCTGCAATTGCGACAGTAAAATTTGGACTTCGCTAACGCGGCGTAAATGCTTTCCTAATGTCGCCGCTGCGCGCGTGGAGCAACTTCACAGTGGGCGGACGGTCAGCGGCATGCCGCCTTTCGGCCGGAGCGTTACGCGGCTGACGGGTTCCGGCGCGAACTTGCCGTCCCATTCGAAACGGGCGTGGCGCAGAAGCGTTGCCAGGATGGCGGTCGCTTCGAGGATCGCAAACGACGAGCCGATGCAAATGCGCTGGCCATAGCCAAAGGGCATGAATTGGGTGCGCGCGTACCGAGCTTCCTTCTCGGGAAGAAAGCGATCCGGATCGAAGCGATTGGGGTCTTCCCACAATGCGCGATGGCGATGGATGATGAAGATCGGCATGACAATCAGTGTCGATTTCGGCAGCGTCTTGCCGCCAATATCCATCTCCACTGCCGTGACGCGCGTCATGACGGGAGCCGGCGGATAGAGGCGCATCGCCTCTTTCAGCACGCGCGACACCGTCGGCAATTTGGTGACGGTTTCGGGCGTGATCGGCGCCGAACCTGCGACGGCTGAAATTTCGTCGCGGAGACGGTCCTGCCATTCCGGTGCACGGGCGAGAAGATAGAGGGTCCAGGTGAGGGCCTTCGCGGTCGTCTCATGGCCGGCAAACAGGAAGGTTGCCAGATTGTCGGCGAGCATGTCGTCGGACATCGGTTCGCCCGTGTCGGGATCTTTCGCAGCCAGCATGCGGGCGACAAGATCGTTACCTGATGCTCCGCCACTACGGCGATGCGCGACGAGGCGGCGCATGATTGCCCTCAGCTCGTCTGCAGAACGACGCATGCGGGCTTTACCCGGATGCCAATAGGTTTCGGGATACTGCAGCATCGACGCGGCAACTTCCCATGAGATCGGATCGAGATAGGAACGGCTCGATGCCTTGATGCGATCGCCCTCGGCGGTGTTGATGCCGGCGAGGACGGTGCGCGCGACGACGGCGAACGTCGCATCGGTCATGGCGGCTTCGACGTCGGTCGTGAACGGCGCAGAACCGCGCTGACGCCATTGCGCGATGCATTCGTCGGCCGCGTCGACCATCGTCGGCACATACGTCAAAAGCTCGGTGTGCCGGAACGGCGGGCTCGCAATCTTACGCTGCCAGCGCCAGCTCTCGTTCTGGGCGGTCAGCAGGCCGTCGCCGACGATGGGCCGCAGGACGCGCAGATCGAGGCGCGTCTTGGGGAACTGCTCAGCGTTTTTGACGAGAATGTTTTCGATGAGCGCCGGGTTTGTCACCCAGGCAAGCAGCGGACGCTTCTTGCCATAGGTAACGACCGGCTCTTCATAGACCGCCTGAGGAATCGCCCGCAGCGGATTGCGGATGAAACGCCTCAGGAAGGGAAGCAGCGGCAAAGGCTGCGCCGGCGGTGTCACCGTCGGCGGATAGAGCGCAGGTGTCATAAGGCTTCTTGCTCACGTCGTCACGATGCGCCGGCGTTGACGGAGTATAGCTAGGTAGCGGCGGCCCGATGTCTAGGCGGCCACTGCCTTTTTCGCGCGGGCGATGCCGGAAAGCTTCTTGAGGCGCTTGCGAGCGGCGGCCGTGTTGCCCTGGATCCGCGACTGAGCCGGACGGTCGATGGTGCGGCGGGCTTTCTTCTTCTGCTTCTGAATATTCTTCAACGACGTCTTAGACATGAAAAACGGCCTCGATGCCAGGAAAGGGGTGGATGAGAAGGCCGCGCATCGAAGCGCAGCATTGGGCGTTCCTCTAAGGGATCGCGCTGCGTCGCGCAAGCTCAGGCTGCATTATGGGGACGGGGGCGGGGATTCCGTGCCTAGAAGATAGCCAAAGCCGAAATAGGATGGGGCAATAATGCCAGCCGCCCAAATGAACGCTGATACAATATTGGCGAGTTGAAATTGCCACTGCGGCAAAGCGTACATGCCGGCCACGACAGGAATGACCGCCCGGATCGGCCCGAAGAAGTGGCCGAAGAACACGCTCAGCGCACCCCACTTATCGAAGAACGCCTGTCCGCTCTCGACCAGCGCGGGGTTGCGATTGAAGGGCCACATCTCGCGGATGCCATCTTTGAAATAGAGGCCAATCCAATAGGAGAGCGCATAGCCAAACGATCCGCCCACGGCTGCTGCCACGATAGCCGGCCAAAGCACGCTTAATTCCACGCCGCTTTTGGCGAGCAGCGCGGAAATTCCCACGAGAATTGCGGTGCCGGGCCAGAGAATGGACAGAAAGCAGAAGCTTTCGAGAAAGGCTACGGCGAAGGCGACGGGCACGGCCCAGTTTTCGTTCGCTCTTACGAAAGTGACGACTGCATCGACGAAGTCATGCACGCTCATTCTGAAGCTTTCGCGCTGGTGTTATTGTTGTTTGTTGGCGTGCACGGCGTAAACGCCCTCCCGGCAAAATGGGGAGCCGACGGGCCGCGTCAAGCCTCACCTGCATCGGCGCGCAATTTCCTTCGCGAGTTCTTTCGAGACTTCACGGGACAGCATCGCGCCGCGTGCGACCTGAGTTGACGTAATCCCGACATAGGCGCCGCCCGTCAACACGGTCGGGCCACGGTCGGCCTCTTCTTTGCCGTGTTGCAACTCGGCGCAGGAGAGTTCCTTGCGCTTCTTGCTCAGGGCCATGAGGCGTACGCCGGATGCGTATTCGTGGGGACCTGCGGGCTGATTGATCCAAGCGCGGGACGAATCCGCCATGTAGGAATCGTAGACCATCTTGCGTTGGCTGATGCAGACGTGGCTGTCGTCGACACACTTCAGGCCGCGCGCCGGATCGCCGAGAGCGGCCTGGTTGCCCGCGCAGCCGCCAACGGCCAACGACGCCAAGACGAGCATCAAGGCGGTACGCGGCTTTCTGGGGCGCTGCACAGTCGGCGGGCTTCGCAAGATATATTCCGTTGTCGTTGCCCCCTGCGGGTAGAAAGTCAGCGTGGCAGGCTCGTGGCAGAGGGCAGTCTAAGATGTGACCCTTGCCAAGCCACTAGCGGGATTCGCTGTGAAACGGCATCACTTGGTCCACAAGTTCGATCGGAAGGAACATTCGATGCCACATTCGGTCCGCGTGCATTCTATCGGAGGCCCCGAGGCGCTTGTTTACGAAGAAGTCGCAATGCCGGTCCCGGGACCGGGCGAGGTGCTTCTTCGTCAGCACGCCATTGGCGTGAATTTCATCGATATCTATCACCGGAGTGGCCTCTACAAGCTTCCCGAATATCCGGTGACGATCGGCTCGGAAGGTGCGGGCGAGGTAATCGCGCTGGGGCCCGAAGTGGCCCGATTGAAGGTCGGCGATCGTGTCGCCTATGCGGGGGCGATCGGCGGCTACGCAGAGGTGCGCACCGTGCGGGCCGACCGCCTCGTCAAAATTCCGGACGGGATCGACTACGAGACGGCAGCGGGGATGCTGCTTCGAGGCATGACGGTCCGTTGCCTGCTTCGCGACGTCTATCGGGTCGATGCTAGCACGACACTGTTGTTTCACGCTGCGGCAGGGGGCGTTGGCCTCATCGCCTGCCAATGGGCTCGGTCGCTCGGTGCGACGATGATCGGCACGGTGGGCAGCGATGAGAAAGCGGAACTGGCGCGCGAAAACGGTTGTACGCACGTGATCAACACCGCCCGCGAAGACTTCGTCGAGCGCGTTCGAGAGTTAACGGCGGGAAAGGGATGCGACGTCGTTTACGATTCCATCGGCAAGGATACGTTCCCGCGATCGCTCGATTGCCTCAGGCCGAGAGGCTTGTGGGCCTCGTTCGGCAATGCGTCGGGACCGGTGCCCCCTTTTGAGCTCACGGCGCTTAAAGGTTCGCTGTTCGCCACGCGACCGTCGATTTTAGCCTATACGGCGACAACTCAGGATTTGGAAGAAAACGCCGCAGACGTATTCGAGATGGTGCTGAGCGGAAAAATTCGGATCTCGATCAACCATCGATATCCGCTCGCTCGTGCCGCCGATGCTCATCGCGATCTTGAGGCTCGAAGAACGACGGGTTCGGTCATTCTCGTTCCCTGAGGAGGAAGATGCTGGACGATCTCGAAGACGAGCCGATCATTCTCTATTTCTGGACGACGCCGAATGGATTTAAAATTTCGATTATGCTCGAAGAACTCGGCGTGCCGTATGACGTGCGGTTCGTCGATCTGACCAAGGGCGAGCAGTTCGAGCCGGGGTTTCTCGCTATTTCGCCGAATAACAAGATTCCGGCTATCGTCGATCCAGATGGACCGGACGGCAATCCGCTCGCGATTTTTGAATCGGGCGCCATCCTGCGTCACCTCGCACGCAAGTTCGGTGCGTTTTATCCCGCGAACGAGCGCGTCAAGGCGGACGTGGACGAATGGCTGTTCTGGCAGGTTGGCGGTCTTAGCCCGATGGCCGGGCAATACAATCACTTCGCCCACTACGCCCCGGAGAAAATTCCCTACGCGATCAATCGCTATCAGAAAGAAGTCGAGCGGCTGTTTTCGGTGATGAACAAACGGCTCGCCGATAGGCCGTATCTCGCGGGCGAGTATTCGATTGCCGACATCGCGTGTTTTCCATGGATGCACAACTGGAAGACACTCGACCAGGACATCAGCAAGTTCGCGAACCTTGCGCGGTGGATTGCCGATATCGAGGCACGGCCGGCGGTGATCAAAGGTCTTGCAGTCAAGAAGCCCTAAATCTCGTCAGTTCAGATGGCCTGTTACTGCGAGCTTTTTACTCGCTGTCGCCGCGGACGAGACTGTCAGGATCGACTGTCCTGCCCGTCATGCGCTGGAACGCCATGGCCCCGAGGACTTTGTTCGATTGAACGTGACGAAGGATATCCGGCACGTCGCCGGTCGAGGGCGACGGCTGCTTCAAAGCAGGGCTATTCCCGGCAAGATCCGACAGGCCGAGATAAGACGGGCGCACGCCTTCCTGGGCGCAACCCGCGAGCGCCAACAATGCTGTCGCCGCCAGCACGCGGCAGACCATCGCGTGATCCATTATCCCTCATCAAGCTGCCTGGCAGCTTGAACCCTCCTGCTGTCCGGGCACGGTTACGGCCCGGTTATTATGGTTACCAGCATTTCGCTGAACCCCATCTGAACGCCGTTGCACCCCGTCCGCGTAACCGGCCGTCAGAGGGCTTTTTTCAAGCATGGTTAGCAAATGATGGCAACCCGGCTTAACGCCCTGTCACCGACCGTAATGTTGTGGAAAAAATGGGTCACCGCGTGACGGCGCATAACTCGAAATAAAGCAAGTTTACCCGGCATTTACAGTAATTTTGTGCGGGTTTTTACGAGATTTCATCCAAGGACTGAGATTGTTCGATTGCGCCTTATGTCAGCGATTTGAAGGCGCGCGTAACAGGCCGTGCTTCGACATCAAGTCCGTTTGGGCGGTCAGGTTTGGGAGTATTCAGTTATGGCACGTGTGGACGTGTTGTTCCGCCAGACTGCGGAGTACGCCGCTCAAGGCGAGCAGTCGGACGCTCTTTTCGAACTCGGCCTCAGCTATTGCTCGGGTCGTGACGGGGTGATCGATCTCGTTCAGGCACATAAGTGGTTCAACATCGCAGCGATCCGCGGCAACGACGATGCAAAGCGCTATCGGTCGGAACTTGCTGGCGACATGAGCAAGGCCGAGATCATGCGGGCGCAGCGGTTGGCGCGCGAGTGGTTGGCTTCAGTGCACTGAGGCCATTCCACGGTCGCTTTCCACGGTCGCTTTCCACGGTCGCTATACGCGGCCACCATGATCGGCTTCAGCACTTTGAGAAAAACGACGAAAGGCATTTCCACGAGCTCTTGGCGGCGCCGCCGACGGCGGAGCCAGCTTTTTCGAGCGCCGTGCTTGCGGATTTTGCGGCTTCGCCAGCAGTTTTTTGTGTCTGGCTGAGGCCGGTGCTCGCCGACAGGCCGCTTTTTTCCACCATTTCCTGCACCGTCTTTGGCGGCGCTTCCTTGGCGGGCAATTCCTCTACAGGCGGCTTGGGCGGTACGCCTGCGGCGCCATCCGGGGCGGCTGGCGGGGTGGCAGCTGCGTCTTGGGTCTGTAAGCTCGAGTGATCCTGCTTCGCCGCTGGCACGTCGCCCGGCGGAGCGCCATCGTCGCCGCCATTGAGGAAAGCCGGAATCGGCAGGTTTCGGCGCTCGCCAGGGCAGGGCGCAGTCACGTTACGATCTATCGCGCAACTTGCATGCGAGCCAGCTTTAGCGAGGCTCGTGATGCAATAGAATTTCGATACGGTGTCGAGCGTCGGGTTCGAAGTGTTGCCTACAACGCAAGCGTAGTTCGCGTCGGGACCGGTGCATTTGACGCAGAGTTCCGTCGCCCCCGCCTGTGCTGCGGCTGAAAGCGCCAGGAGGGCCATGCCCGTCAGAAAATATGGCCGATAATTCACAGCCAGTACCCGTTTCGATGGAGCAACATTGCTTCCAAGAGACTAGGACGACTTTGCGGCAGTAGCCAGACAAGGCCGTATCCTTTTGCCGCTTCATCCAACGCGTCTTGCATTGCCGTGGCGTGCCCTCTATAGGGGGCCATTGCCCATTGATTTGGGGAGACGTGGCCGAGTGGCTGAAGGCAACGGTTTGCTAAATCGTCATACGCTTTAAAGGCGTATCGAGGGTTCGAATCCCTCCGTCTCCGCCAGTACCATTGCTTCACCCCATCCCGAGATAACAGACAGTGCACAGGCACCGGAACTTGATGCCATCGTGGATGGACGACGGCGTTTCCGTTTTTTGTTCACAATGGCGTTCCAGATCGTGAAGCTCAGGGGGCTTGCTTCGGGACAGGCCGGAGCGTCGCTCCGGCGCCTTGGGTCGGGGCTGCCACAAGAATGGATTTGTCAGATCAGGCGAGATGCGTCGAGCCTGCGTGGGCGTATTATGGACTGGATCAAGCTAAGCTCACTCGTTGTTTCTGCCGGGCTATCCGCTTGCGCCAGCACGGGCACATCCAACAGCGGCGTCGTGACGGGACTTCCGATGTCCGAAAATTTCCGCGTCGAGCGATCGCCATCGCCTGAATACGACTATCTCGTCACGATCAAGAACGGGAAGGATTTAGGCATCAACGCCGATAATCAGTTGGCCCGCGATCGTATGGCGCTGCTGGCGCTGAAAAATCAATGCGAGGCGCCGCAGATCGTCAAAGAGTTCGTTGTCCATTCCGGATCGGATCTGTTTGGGGGTGCCGAGCGCACCTATCAGCTTCATATCAAGTGCTGAGAGCGCAGCCGTTTCTTTTTAACGCGTTCGGATGCGCAAAGCATGAAGCTCGAAGTGGCTGAGCATCGATCGCTGCGGGATGCTCTTATACTATTTGGCATGCCGTGAAGGTGTGCAGAATTTCAATGGCCGGCGGGATGTCCGGGATGCTTGGCAGACCTTCTAAATTCGCGGTTCGATAAGCATTTTCTTGGGCTAGACGAACTATGGGCGGGCGGCGAGTCGTCTGCGGAACCAATCCCCCTTGGTCCCCAAAGGCCTTCGAATACTCCCGTCTTCGAGGCGCCGCCCCCTATTTTTGAAGACAGACGATTTGTGCAATCGGAACGTTCAGGCGCTGACGCCTGAGAGCCCCAGTTTCTCGGCCGCGCGCACGAGATCGGCGAGCGACCTTACAGCCATTTTGCGCATCACATGACCGCGATGGATTTTGACGGTGATCTCGCTTAGACCCATCTCGCCCGCGATCTGTTTATTCATGAGCCCCTTCGTAACGTAGGCCATGACTTCTTTCTCGCGGGCCGTCAGGCTTTCGTAGTGAGCCGACAGATCCGCGATGCTTTGATCGGATTCGAGCTGCTTGCGGTCAGTCTCCAGCGCCGAAAAGACGGCGTCGAGCATATCCTGGTCGCGGAAGGGTTTGGTCAGGAAGTCGATGGCGCCGGCCTTCATGGCGCGGACCGACATTGGAATATCACCATGCCCGGTCATGAATATCACGGGCATCCGAATGCCAGCCTTCGCGAGCTGGGCCTGGAAATCCAAGCCGCTGACGCCGGGCAAGCGGATATCGAGAACGAGGCAGCTCGGAATTTCCGGCAGCTTCTTTTCCAGGAATTCTGCGGCGGACCCGAACACCTCAACTTGCAGGCCGACGGATCTAAACAAGCTGCTGAGCGCGTCGCGAAGCGCGGGATCGTCGTCGACGACGTAGACGGCACGGCCGGCGGTCGAACGATCTGAACTAGGGTTGCTTTTCACGCTGCGTCCTCCCGGACTGGCAAGTGGATCGTGAACGTCGCGCCGTGTCCGAGTTCAGACGTCGCGACGATCGTGCCACCGTGGCTTTCAATGATCGAACGGCAAATAGATAGTCCCATACCCATGCCTTCGGACTTCGTCGTGTAGAATGCCGTGAAAAGCTTACTAATAACAGCCGGATCGATGCCGGGGCCGTTGTCGGCAATTTCGATAATCGCGTTTTTCTGCGGCGGTTCTGCCTTGTCGTCCTGTTCGAGCCTGGTCGAGATGCGAAGGGTTCGCGGCCGGTCGGTGACAGACGACATCGCCTGGACGGCATTCAATGCCAGATTGATGACGGCCTGCTGGAGCTGAACGCGGTCTCCGAGTAGCGGCAACGGGGTGGCCGCGAGGTCCAGCCGCAGGGCAACGTCCCGGGCGATGAGCTCCCGTTCAACGAGGAGCAGGACATCCTCCAACAGTTCGTTGGCGTCGAGCGGCGCGCGGATGAGATCGGTTTTTCGCGTCAGCGCCCGCAGCCGCGCAATGACGTCACTCGCCCGGCGACCGTTGCTGATCATTCGTTCGAGCGAGTTATTGACCTCAGTGAGATCAGGGACATCACGCTTCAACCAGCGCAATGCCGCTTCGCCGTTCGTGACGACCGCTGCGAGCGGCTGGTTCACTTCGTGGGCGATCGAGGCCATCAGTTCGCCGAGCGTCGTCAAGCGTGTGACGTGGGCAAGTTCGGACTCTGCTTTGTGCAGCGCCGTTTCGGCAAGCTGTTGATCGGTTATGTCGTTGTTCGTGACCATCGTGGCAACGGGCCGGCCTTTATCGTCGCGCTGCTGCGACCAGCGGCTGGCGACTACGACACTGCTACCGTCACGCTTGGCATGCGTGATTTCACCCTGCCAACGACCTTCGGCCGCAAGGTCTCTGGTGATTTCCGCGAGCGGTTTGGGAAACTTCGATTTGAGCAGGTCGATAGCGACCTTGCCGATCGCATCCTCGCGGGGCCAGCCATAGAGCTGTTCGGCGCCGGCGTTCCAATACGTGATGACATCGTGGTTGTCGCGGACGTAGATCGCGTCGTGGGTGAGATCGAGGAGGGCAGCTTGATCGCGTAGATCGTGGGTCGCCTGATTGTTTTTAAGCGCCAGCAGCGTCGTGACGATGATTGCGCTCAGGCTAACAAGGCAACGGATGAGAGCGCTGGTTTCCAGATCAGACCAGTGCGTGATGATAAACGATGAGATCGTCAGGAACACGCATGTGGCAGCGATGGCGAGCAGTCCCGTGCGGCTGAGGAATGTCGCCGACAGCATGATGACGGCCACGTAAAGCACCGCGACCGCGATATCGAGCGGCGTGAATGTATCGATCAGAAAAATCGCCGTCGCGCCGAGAAGAGCAAGTGCGGAATTGAGATGGGAATTCGGCTGCATAGGCGAAGGCAAATTTTTATTTTTCAACATTCGGTCCGTAACCTGTCCTGTGCAGGCTCGCCGGAAGAAGCCTGGCGCTCTCGGTGCGGCGACATTCGACCTGGGTGCAAAGTCGCTCGCTATAAGTGGTAAGCACGCGCCCTATTCGATGCGCCATGGGACAAATGGTAGTTCAAGCACTCTTGAATTGATTAGAAAAATTTATGACTTCTGATGAGTAGGCTTAATTCAATATGTCTGCCGGATATCCGGGGCGAATTTGATGTGCTCGGTGGCGGCGGCAGGATAATGCCGGTTGCCGGAAAGGAACGACGTCATTGTACGTCGTTCCTTCCGGTCCGATGGCATTCTCGATTTGTGCGGTTTTGCTGCGGCTTAGGGCTCGCTCGCCAATTCGTGTGCCGGGTTGGGAGCCGATGGCGGTGGGCCGAAAACGTTCTTGGCGCGGCGAACTTTGCCCGACTGTTCCGGCGCAATTTTATCGACAATTTCGATATCGAACGTGATCACGTCGGCCAAGCCCTCAGCCGTCACCGACTGCTGAATGAGTTCACGCAGTTTTTCGGCGGACAGCGTGCGGCCAGCGAGCGGCGCGGCGCGCAAGACGAATTTGTTGACGCCGGTTTGCAGAAACTGATGCTCCGCGAGATCGGTCTCCGTATGGAGTGCGAGCAGGAACACATAATACGGTAGGTCGCGGATCTCGCCATTAACGTCGACCCAGAACTGATCTTTGGCGCGGCCTTCGACAGCCTTGACCAGGGGCAGCAGGCTGCCGCATTCGCAAGGCTCTGGGCTGATCGTGACGACGTCGTCGATCTCGTAGCGGATGATCGGCTGGGCGAGATTGTAGAGGTTCGTAAGCAGCACTTTGCTTCCCGCGGTCCCTTTGGGGACCGGACGGTTGTTTGCATCCACGACCTCAAGGAAGGCCAGCTCGTCGTTCAGGTGGCTGCCGTGCGTCGCTTGGCAGCCGCAGGTCAGAGCCATGCATTCCGCCATGCTGTAGACGTTGGTGATGTGAACGCCGAAGGCTTTCTCGACGCGCTGGGCGATGGCTTCCGGCAATGGCTCGCTGATGTTTGTCATCTGCTGGAGATCACCGTTCAGCTTCAAGCGACCAGCGTGGAGTTCATGTGTGATCGTTTCGAGCGCGCTCGTGTAGCCGGTGATGAAGTTCGGCTGAAAGCTATTCAGCTTTTCGACCAGCACCTCTGGCGGATCGAAAACGGAAAGGCGCTGCAACTTGATGTATCGGCGCGCACGCTCGGGGAAATAGTTGAAGAACGTGCTGCTTGGATAGAAACCGGGTTTCTGCGTGATGATCGCAAATCGGGCCGGATTGAAGAGCTTCTGCAGGAACGGCAGAAAGCGCCGCGAAACCGGTGTGCCGCGCGCAAATTGCGCTGCGAAGGTCGTCAAGATCGCGGGTTTGTCCTGGACGATAATTGCCGGCTGTCCCTGACTGCCGGACGTATGGCAGACGGCGTAATTGTCTTTGTAATACGAGCCGACGTTCGAAGGATTGGACATGAAGCGTTCCAGACCTTCGCGCCGGACGGCACGGTCGGTCAGGATATCGTCGAGATTCTCCATCATCTGCGCCTTCGTGAGCGTGGGCAGATCTGTGATGGAGCAGGTATTCAAGTCGATGCCCTGAAACTGCTTGCGATAGTACGGTGAGTTTTCGTTGGCGTAGTTCAGGAGTTTGCGAAACCTGGCTTCCCGCGCCGCGGCGCGGGCTTCCATGTCTTCGGGGCGTGGTGGCAAAAGCGAGCGAATGGCGAGCGCCAATTTCACTTGATCCACGACTGCCCGGAGAAATCCTCTCATCAGATATAAGCCTTTGAGATACGACGATAATTGTTAGGGGCAGAACCCGAGCAAACTTGCATCAGCGGCATGACCGCCCTCGACGCGGCTTAAGTATGGCAACGGCGGACAAATTGGCAGCGAAAACTGCGATCCGCATGTTTTTACACCGCCGGTTCAATCCAAACGAAGACGTTTCCATTGCCACTTATTGAAGAGTGTCAGCAAACGACGATCTTGCTCAGATGGTGACGCAACTCAGTCGCGGGGTTCAAAGCCGGGAAGATGTCCTGGAAGAGAAGCTTCCGCCCGGGCCTGAAGTTCCGCTTCATGGCGTTTCAAATAGATAAAGATCGCAAACAGGATGACCAGAGCGATCGTGATGCCGATAATTCCTGCCGGCCCCTGAACCGCGTGTATGCTCCGTCCGAATGTGTAGGCAGAGATGCCGACAATGCTCGCCCAGACGAGTCCTCCCAGAGCGTTGGCGACAAGAAAACGCGGCCATGCCAATTGATTGACGCCGGCGAGGAACGCGGCAAGAAATCGCAAGACGGCAAAGAAGCGGCCGAAGAAAACGACGGTGCCGCCATACTTCTGAAAAAGGTACTGACCGAGCTTGATGCGTCCTTCGGTCAACCCCAGGTAAGCACCGAATTTCAGAACGAGGCGATAGCCGAATTCACGGCCAATCATGTAGCCGATGTTGTCGCCGACGATGGCGCCGATCGTCGCTGCGGCGATGACCATCGCGATATTGCCGTCATGGGTTGCGGCATAGACCGACGCCAGGATCAGCACGGCTTCGCCGGGCAGCGGAATACCTAGGCTTTCGAGTGCGACGATCAGGGCAACCGTCCAGACGCCATAGGTTTGGAATAGGTGGTGCAACTGTTCTGGAGAAAGCAAGCGTATCCCTCTCTGTGACGGCGCAGCGAACACGCAACGCCCGTCAGCACCACTAATTGTGCTGTCATTTTAATGTCAATCGAACTCGCTGGAGTGGATTGCATTGTTCACGTCGATTGGCGGCCCGTCCGTTCGCGGCGGCACCATCCAGCGAAATGCAATAGGCGGCATTTCCGTATATCTCTTGGCTGGCAAGATAATCGAACTCGTGGTTCTTAATTGCGCACTTGGCGCGAACGTGGCGCAATAAACGGTGCATCAACCATCGTCGCAGGCTGCGCCTTGCGGAATTGAATATCGGAATTCAGAGATAGCCGATGATTTGGATTCCCAAGACATTGCTGAATGGGCAGCGACTTTCCGCGCTTCCTCCGGGAATTGCGGGCGATACGGCATTCAGGATTTTTTGTACGCCGGAATTATCGCAATATCGCGCTTCAAATCATTATCAGCTCGTCGAGCGGGCTCGGTTTCATTTGCGCAATGCGTCTTGGGCTCGTATTCCGACGCCGGTCGCCGATATCCAGACGTACACGTTCGATCCGGACACCGATGCGCCGAGGGGCACGATTCTCGTCGTTCACGGCTGGACGGCCGAAGCCTCTTTCATGACTGCGATTGCCGAGCCGATCCGGCGAGCAGGATATCGCGTCGTCCTGCTCGATTTGCCGGCGCATGGCTTGAGCGGCGCTCATTCGACGAACCTAATCGACTGCGCGCGCGCAACGGCGGCAGTGGCCGCGCATTTTGGTCCGATCAGCGCGGTCGTCGCACATTCCTTCGGCGGCATGATTTCGCTCGTTGCGGCGGAGGGGCGCATGCCGATGCCCTGCAAGCTCGATATTCCGCGTTTCGTGCTGGTTGCTTGTCCGAACCGTCTATCGCAAGTCACTGCCGATTTTTCGGTGCATTGGGGCCTGACACTTGCCGGACAACAGGCCTTCGAGCATCGGCTGGAACGCGTCGGCGGCCGTGCGCTTCGCTGTTTCGCGATCACTAAGCTTTTGCCGGCTATCGGCGCGAAAGCGCTCGTCGTCCACGATCGGGACGACCGTGACGTCACGTTCGAGGCGGCCGAAGAGATCGCCAATAACGTCGCCGCAGCGGAGTTGCTGTCGTTCCAGGGTTTCGGTCATCGAAACATCTTGTTCGCACCGCCGGTGATGCGTGCGATTGTCTCATATCTTTCTCGAGCGGATCGCGGAGCGACGACTGCGATGGCAATCGGAGATTCGGACTAAAACGATAATTCGATATCGTTGTCCGGCTATATCGCATGTCGGAAATCGCATGAATTCCGACATTCCCGCGACATTGAACGAAGGAATGATAGAAGTAATATAAGAGCCTTCTCAGACTGCGATAAAGATCGTCGGTCTAACGTCGATCATTTTGTGCCGGGAGCTCTCGATGATCACCCTTCAAGTTAACGGTCAGTCGCACGAGGTGGACGTTTCGCCCGAAACGCCACTGCTGTGGGCCTTGCGCGATGTGCTAGGCATGACCGGAACGAAATTCGGTTGCGGTATCGCGCAATGCGGTGCCTGCACAGTCCATCTCGACGGTCAGGCTGTTCGCTCATGCCAATTGTCGGTCGGATCGGTCGGTGATCGCCCGATCACGACCATCGAGGGCGTCAGCGCGACGGAAACAGGTGCTAAAATTCAGAAGGCCTGGCTCGACCTCGAAGTCATTCAATGCGGCTATTGCCAGTCCGGACAGATCATGTCCGCGGCTGCGCTTCTGGCGCACAAGCCGAACCCGACTGACGACGATATCGATGCGGCGATGGCCGGCAATATTTGCCGTTGTGGCACCTATGTCCGCATTCGGGCTGCCATCAAAAAAGCCGCTGCGGCGTAAGGGAGGCGTTCATGCGAACAAATGTCATGGCCGAGACACGCGGCCTTTCGCGGCGCGATCTGTTGAAGGCCGGTGCCGCTGGTTTTCTCCTTGTCAGCTTCAGGATGCCCGTCGCCCGTGCGGCGAGCGACTCGTTTGCACCCAACGCGTTCATTCGCGTCGGTGACGACGATGTCGTGACGCTCGTCATGCCCCAGGTTGAAATGGGCCAGGGCATTTACACGACTGTCGCCATGATCCTGGCGGACGAGATGGATGCCGACTTCAACAAAGTCGTTTTGCAGCACGCGCCGCCCGATAAGGCGTACATCAATCCAATTTTCGGCCTGCAGGCCACCGGTGGGTCGACGTCGGTTAAGGCTTTCTGGGATCCGCTGCGCAAGGCGGGCGCCTCGGCGCGAGGCATGCTGGTCGAAGCGGCTGCGCAACAATGGGGTGTCGACCCTTCGTCATGCCGGACGTCGAACAACGAAGTCATTCACGACGCCAGCAGCCGCAAGGTCAGCTACGGCTCTATCGCGGCGTCGGCGGCCACGATGAAGCCTGTTGCCGATCCGAAGCTCAAGGATGCCAAGGATTACACGCTTATCGGCAAGCCGGTGAAGCGCAAGGACACGCCCGATAAGACGACGGGCGCGACGAAGTACGGCATCGATGCGATGCCGGCAGGCGTCAAGTTTGCTGCCATCGCGCAATGCCCGGTGTTCGGCGGCAAGGTCGGACACGTCGACGATACGAAGGCGAAAGAGATCAAGGGCTATCGGCAGTTCGTTGCCGAGGATGATTTTGTCGCGGCGGTCGCGGATACGACGTGGGCCGCGATACAGGCGCTCGATGCGCTCGATATCGAGTGGAACGAAGGACCGAACGCGAACGTCAATTCGGAGCAAATCTGGGAGGCCCTGAGGGCGGCCAGCACAGGGCAGGGCGCAGTCGCGAAGGACGTAGGTGACGTGAAGTCCGCGCTGTCGGACGGAGCGCGCTACGACGGCGTTTACGAGTTGCCCTTCCTCGCGCATGCGACGATGGAGCCGCTGAACTGCACGGTCCACTACACGAAAGACGCGTGCGAAGTCTGGATCGGAACGCAGGTCATCGGCCGCGTGCAGGAAGACGTCGCCAAGGCCGTCGGGCTCCCGGTCGAGAAAGTAACTGCTCATAACTTCTATGTTGGCGGCGGTTTTGGACGGCGGCTCGACCACGACATGGCGGTGCGGGCGGCGCGCGTCGCCGTGCACGTTGATGCTCCGGTCAAAGTGACGTGGAAGCGTGAAGAAGACACGCAGCATGACGTCTATCGGCCGGTTTATCACAATGCGGTCTCGGCGACCGTCAAGGACGGGAAGATCCAGGGTTGGTCACATCGCATTACGGGATCTGCCGTTATCGCGCGTTGGCTTCCGCCGGCGTTCAAGAACGGCGTCGATATCGACGCGGTAGATGCGGCGATCGATCAGCCTTACGACTTCCCGAATTTCAAGGTCGAATATATCCGCGCCGAGCCGCCAGCGGTTCCTACCGGTTTCTGGCGCGGTGTCGGACCAAACAACAATATCTTCACGATTGAAAGTTTCGTCGACGACATTGCGTTCAAGGAGAAGGTTGACCCGGTTGCCTTTCGGCTGAAGCATCTCGATCACAATCCGCGCGCTAAAGCTGCGCTTCAACTCGCCGCTGAAAAGGGTAACTGGGGAGCGCCGCTGTCCCCACGGATGGGTCGAGGAGTTGCGGTGCAGAATGCGTGGGGCACCTACCTTGCCACCATTTGCGAAGCAGAGGTCGATGAGAGCGGAGAGGTCCGCGTTCATCGGCTCGTCACGGCTGTCGATACGGGCATTCCCGTCAACCCGGATACGATCGTCGCGCAGATCGAAGGCGGCATGATCTTTGGTCTGACCGCGGCGCTTTTCAGCGAGATCACGATTGCGAACGGTCGGGTGCAGCAAGGCAACTTCAACGACTATCGCATGTTGCGCATCAACGAAGCGCCGAAGATCGAGGTGCATCTCATTCAGAGCACCGAACATCCGGGCGGGATCGGTGAACCGGGAACGGCATCCGTACAAGCCTCCCTCGTCAACGCGCTGTTTTCAGCAACGGGCGTGCGGCTGACGCGGCTTCCGATCGATCGCAAGGCGCTGGCCGGGAGAAAGCCTGTATGAAACGTATTTACTGGGTTCTACTGGCGCTCGCGGCCGTCGCGTGCATCGTCGCCGGCATAATCATCTATGTGCCGGATCCGACCGCGTTTGCGGGTGGCAGCACAGTGGCGCTTGCCGACTACAAGGACACAAATCCGACGGGCGTGCCGCCTAGCCTCGCGAAGGCCGATATCATCACACGCGGCGAATATCTCACGCGTGCGGCCGACTGCGAAGCCTGTCATACGTCCAAGGGCGGCGTGCCTTACGCTGGCGGTTTGGCGTTCAAGCTGCCGTTCGGCACGCTTTACTCGCCGAATATCACGCCCGACAAGGAAACCGGCATCGGTAACTGGACGGACGCCAACTTCATCAATGCGCTGCACAAGGGCATTGCGCCGGATGGCTCGCGTTTCTATCCGGCGTTTCCGTATCCGTCCTACACGCTGCTGACGAATGACGACGCGCTGGCGATCAAGGCTTATCTGTTTAGCCTGAAGCCGGTGCATCAACCGACGCCGGAAAACACGCTAATGTTTCCGTTCAATCAGCGCTGGGGCATGATGTTCTGGTCGTTGTTCTACAACAGCGACGAGCGGTATCGTCCGAATCCGGGCCAGAGTGCGGAATGGAACCGTGGTGCTTATCTTGCGGAAGCGCTCGGGCACTGCGGCGAATGCCATACACCGCGCAATCTGCTGCAGGCCGTCGACAACAAGAAGAAGTTTGCCGGAGCTGTGACTGCGGGTTGGCGTGCCTACAACATCACGCAGGACAAGACGACCGGCATCGGCAGCTGGGATATCAAAACGACGGCGAACTTCCTGGCGCACGGCCACGTCGAAGGCTTGGGCACCGCTTCGGGGCCGATGGGTGAAGCCATCGACATGAGCCTTCGGCATATGGCGCCTGAAGATATCAATGCGCTCGTCGTCTATCTGAAGACGATCCCGGCGATCGCCGATACCTCATTGCCTGTTCCGAAGACGATGCTGGCGTCCGCATTCCCAAGCGACCATGAAATGAGCGAGAACCAACGGGGCGCCATGGTCTTTGCTGGGGCATGCGCTGCGTGCCACAACTGGACCGGCAAGAGCGCTGTACTTTCCTACGCCGACTTCATCGGCGGCCGGACGGTCAACGATCCGACGGCAAGGAACGTCGCTCAGGCGATTGTCTGGGGCGTGACGCGGCACACGCCAGACGGGGTTGTGAAGATGCCCGCCTTCGGCGCCGCCTATACGGACGAAGAAATCGCAGCGGTGTCGAACTACATCACCGCGCGGTTCGGAGCCGAGAAGTCGCGTATCACCGCCGACGAGGTCAGGAGCATCAGCAAGCAGGCTTCGCAGTAAGCCGACTGCCACGTTAACGAATTCAGCGGGAGTTTTTTTGCTCCCGCTGAGGGCTTTTCAATCGAATTGACGTATCACTTCCGGGCCGGAAGGCGCTTGTTCGCCCCGGCCTGGATCGTTACGAAGCTCGTAGAGTCGCCGCATTGAAGCTGCGGCACGGAAACGAGCCTCTGTTCATGTCGAATGCCAAACAAGAGACGGTTTCTACACGTCAGGGCGCCCGTATCGGGCCCCTCGCAACGCTGCCTGTCTTTTTTAAGCTCGACGGCAAACGCGTCGTGCTCATCGGCGGCGGCGAACCGGCGCTCTGGAAGGCGGAGCTGTTGGCGGCGACGGGCGCGCTGGTGGAAGTTTTTGCCGAAGCGTTTGCCGAGGAATTTTTCGCGTTGGCCGAAGCACCGCCGAGCGGACAAATTCTTCTCGTTCAGCGAGGATGGTCGCCGGGGGATCTGGCGAACGCAGCGCTGGCGGTTGGCTCCTTTGCTAATGAAGCGGAAGGGGCGGCGTTTGCGGCTGCAGCTCGCGCTGCCGGCGTACCGGTCAACGTGGTCGATCGACCGGCGCTTTGCGATTTTCAGTTCGGCGCGATCGTCAATCGTTCGCCACTCGTCGTGGGGATTTCGACGGACGGAGCGGCGCCGGTTTTCGGACAGGCTATCCGCTCGCTGGTCGAAAGCTTGCTGCCTGAAAGTTTCCGGCTCTGGGCAGGTGCGGCGCGCGATCTTCGCAGGGAGAGCGACCGCTTTGGAGAGACGCCAGAACAAAAGCGGCGCTTCTGGCGGCGGTTTACCGATTTCGCTCTTCGCCATCTCGACCGGGGGCCGGGAGCCGACGACATTGCGCAGTTGATCGCTGGCGAACCGGAAGCGTGCACACCGGAGGCCGTGACGGTCATCGGGATTGGAAATGACGCGGACATGCTGACGCTTGGAGCCGTGAGGGCATTGCGGGCTGCGGACGATATTTTCTACGACGACGATGTCCCGGCCGCTGTGTTGGACTTCGCCCGGCGCGAGGCGCGCCGTCATCCGATCGTGAACACCCTAGGCGGCGACACATCCGCCGTTGTCGCGTCGGCAAAGAGCGGCCGCCAAGTTGTGCGCGTCAGGCTCAACGCGGATGCGAGTAGACGAGGCGAGGAGCAAGAGCTGGAGGCACTTCGAGCCGCCGGCATATCGGTGGTTGTGCTGTCATCGTGACAGATGCCGCCAAGGCGATGCCCATTGGTGACAAGAAGCGATTTTTGCCTTTTTTGCCATGTGGTTGCCGTGAAGGGGTGCGAGCAACGGCCCTGAGCGGCACTGGAGCAACAGGGTGTAGCCGGTTCGGCGAAGACGGAATAAAATCTTTCTTTTTCAGTCGGTTATGGCGCAGTTCTGTGGCTCTCGCCTGCTTGGAATGGTCTTTCCTCTTGTCTATACTTCGGATCGGGGGATCCGCTCGGATCAAAGATTGCCACGCTGGGCGGGGTTAGCGCATCGCTTCCCTCATGGTTGGTTTTTTGTCGTTCCGCGACAGCGAGACGTCGGTAAGCATTCGGAGTCGCGTGCGCATGCGCTGCAATCCATCATGTTGGCTTTTGGGACTCGTCCCGATCGCGCTTTTGACTTGGGTTGCCGTGCACTTCGAACAGGGCGGTATCGAGTTCGATCTGTCGCGCCGTGCAGGCGAAGCGCTGCGCCGTTCAG
Source organism: Hyphomicrobium sp. MC1 (assembly GCF_000253295.1). Taxonomy (NCBI): domain Bacteria; kingdom Pseudomonadati; phylum Pseudomonadota; class Alphaproteobacteria; order Hyphomicrobiales; family Hyphomicrobiaceae; genus Hyphomicrobium; species Hyphomicrobium sp. MC1. The sequence continues at coordinate 1,123,623 of NC_015717.1, forward strand.
GGCTCGATTGGGCCAAGCTGCATGTCGTCGGCCGCGATGCGGTGCTGACGGGACGTGCGCCGGACGAGCGGGATCCGGGACGGGCTCTCGCGAGTGTCGAGAACGTCTGGGGCGTGCGCGTCGTTGCCGACAGGGCTGCGCTGCTTGAGAGTGTCGCCAACTATCATTGGTCGGTGACGTCGTCGGACGATGGGCGCGTGCGGATTGTGGGTGACGTACCATCGGAAGACGCGCGCCGCGCGCTGCTGGACGCTGCTCGCAAAGCTTTCTCCGGCGCTAAGATTCAGGATGAGACGCGGCTGGCGCGGGGAAGCATCAATCGCAATGCGTGGCTCTCTGCTGCAATCTTCAGCATGAAAAATCTGGCCGAGTTGAAGCGCGGACAAGCGTCGCTCTCCATGCTGGATCTGTCGATCGCAGGCGAAGCCAAGACTGCGGATGCCTACCGCGATGTTCGTGAGGCGCTGTCCGAGAAGCGTCCGGCAGGGCTTGCTTTGGCTCGCGAGGCGATTACGCCGCCGCTCGTCCGGCCGTTCGTCTGGGGCATTAAGAAGAGCGGCGCGGGCATCGAGATTTCGGGGTTTGCGCCGAGCGACGACGACCGCGAGCGGTTGAAGGCGCGCGCCAAATCATTGTTCCGGGCGATGACGATTACCGACAATTCGGATATCGGCGACGGGGCGCCGCAGGGCTGGAACAAGGCGACGAGTGTGGCGCTCCAACAGCTCGCGCAGCTTCGTACCGGCGACGTCGCGTTTACGGATCGCGATATGGCTTTCTCTGGCGAAGCGCCGGACGAGCAGACGGCGACCGCCGTCAAGAGAACATTGAAGCTCGATGTGCCGCAGAATTTCCGGATCGTCGAACACATCCGTTTCCCGAAGCCGGAGATCAAGCTGCCACCGAGCGGCTATGTCATGGGCATCGTAAACGATGGGGCGTCGCTGTCTCTGGTCGGCATGGTGCCGAGCGAGGCGGCGCGCGGCGCACTGCTCGATGCGATCAAGGCGCGGTTCCCCGGCAAACAGGTCAACGACAAATCGCAGGTTGCGCCGGGAGCTCCGGATGGCTGGCAGCAATGCGTCGTCGCCGGTTTGTCGTCGCTGCCGCGGCTCAAAAAGGGCAAGTCCGTTCTGACCGACCACAAACTTGAGGTGTCGGGCGACACGGATGATTACGCCGCGTCGCAGTCGGTGCCGGGGGATGTGAAGGCGGCCGCCGGGCAGACCTGCGAAACGATGACGAACATCGCGTTCACCGGCAAGATGAAGACCGATCTCACGTGGAAAGCGGCGCGTGAGCCAAACGGCATGGTGACGATCGAGGGTGAGGCGCCCGACGACGCGTCGCGCCTGCGTATCGTTGAGATCGCGCAGCAGATTTTTGCCGGCTCCAGCGTGACCGACAACATGAAGATTGTCGGCGCGTCGGCGGAGCCGTGGTCGTCCGCGGCGCACCTCGGACTTGAGGAGATGGCGCGTCTCAAAAACGGCGAAGTCTCGATTGCGGGCAAAGAATTTGTGATCAAGGGCGCGGCGGAGAGCGATCAGGTCGCGAACGATATCCGCAGCGTTCTGTCGACGGATTTGCCGCCGGGCTTCAAGAGCCGGGACGAGATCACGGTCATGTCCCAGGAAGAGAAGGCGGCCGACAGTTGTCAGACGCTGATGCGGCAAGCGTCGGCCAACGGGACGATCAACTTTGCGCGCGCCAAGGCGGATTTGACGGCGGACAGTGCGCAGACTCTGAGAGATCTGGCTCAGATCGCCAACCAATGTCCGAGTTTCAAAATTCAAATCGAAGGTCATACGGATTCGGAAGGCACGGATGAGCGCAACCAGCGGCTTTCCAACCGGCGGGCGCAAGCCGTCGCCGACTTCCTGGCCCAGAACGGCGTCGATCCGCGGCGCATGACGACGGTCGGATACGGCGCGACGAAGCCCATCGCCGATAACGCGACGGCGGAAGGGCGGGCCAAGAACCGCCGCATCGAATTTACGGTCAAGGTCAACTGAGGGGAACGGAGGAAGACCGCAAATGGACTATCTGTTCATGAAGTTGATCTGGTGGATCGCAGCGGCGTTCGCGCTGGGGCTTGTCGTTGGTTGGGTCTCGTGCCGTGAAAAAAAGAGATGACGCGCGGCCGAGATTATCCGGCCGCCCTTGGGCATCTGATTAGGTAGGAAATGACGTATCTACTGCTGCAAACGTTCCTGCTGTTGCTTGCGTCGTATTTTCTCGGCGCTTTTGTCGCGTGCACGGTGAAACGCGCTCTGTTGAGTTCGCGGGGTGAAGCACCTGAGCGCGTGCTTGCGCCGGTGCAGGCCGACGTGCCGGTCGGACCTCCGATCGTCATCCCGCCGCAACCGGTGCGTCCGCGTCCGGCGCAGCCGATGCCGCCGGTCACGCCGCGGACGATTGATCCGGTTCAGCCGAAAATCGAAGTTCTCCGGCGTCCGGAGCCGCGTCCGGCGCCGGCTGTGCTCGATCCGTCGCGCTTCGAGCGCGCGTTGACCGGCCCGCATTTCAACGAAGGCGTTCCGCGTATCGCGGTTATTGAAATTTGCCCTGCGGTGCTGCCGCCGGTGACGGATATCTATCAGCCTGCGCCTCCGGAGTTGCCGCCCCCGCCGCCCGTCGAAGAACTTCCGCCCGACGTGCCGGATATCGAAGACATTCACGAGGAAGCACAGGAACCTGAGCCGGAGCCGACTCCGGAGCCAGAATCGGTGTCCGAACCTGCGCCGGAGCGTGAGCCGCGTACGGGCGGGTTGGCTGCGCGGTTGCGCGATGCGACCACTGCGGCGGCCGCCGGAGCCGTTGCAGCCGCCAAAGCCGCGGCTGCAGCGTCGGTTGCGATGCCGGGGATGGGGTTGTCGCGGCGCGAACCGGTGAAGGAACCGCCCGTTGAGGAAACGCGGCCTCCCATCGAGGAGATCAGTGCGGAACCGGTGATGACGGAACCGGACCAGATCGATGCTCCGGATGCGGATCGCGATGAAGCGGCGAAACCCTCGGAAGAGATCGTGTCTGCCGCAGCCGAGCCCCCGGCTGTTGAGGCAGAGGAAGAGACGTTTGCGGCTGAAGAGGAGCAGGTGCCGGAGCCTGCGCTCGAAGCCGAGCCGGAGGCTGATGCTCAACCGCAATCAGATGACGAAACGCTATCGGAGCTTGAGCCGGAGATCGAACCTGCGCTCGAACCGGAGCCCGAACCTGAACTTGCACGTGAACCAGAACCGACGCCTGAGCCTGTGCCGGAACCTGTGGTGCCTGCGCCCGTCGTGCCTGCGGCGCTGATCGAAGACGGCGACGATTTTCAACGTATTCGTGCCATCGACAGCGATATCGAGCAGAAGCTCAAGACGCGCGGCGTCGTATATTTCGAGCACATCGCGGGCTGGAGCGCGTCCGATGTCCGGCGGATCGGCCAGGAACTCGAAATGCCCGGCCGGATCGATAGAGAGCAGTGGGTCGAGCAGGCCCAGATCTTGGCGAAAGGCGGCGAGACGTATTACTCGCGCAACCGCAGGGCGATGCTGAAGGCCAAGGCCGAAACTGAGGCGGCAAGCGAGACGAAAGCGGAGCCAAGCTCCACAGGCGGGCCGCCGGCATCACAGGATGATGCTGCAGCGCCTGCGCAGTCGCAGCCCACGACAGGGACGGTGTCGCAACGTGAGGGGCTTTCCGGCGTCGCGGCTGCAAGTCAGGGACGCTCGGTCGCCGAGATGGCGGCTGCTGCTGCGGCGGCGATCGCCGCTTCGTCAGCAAGCGTGACCCGCGGGCTCAAACCCATCGAACCGATTTCGCCGTTGTCGAAGGTCGATCCGAAAATCTCGATGCCGGCTCGGATCACGGATGCGATCCGCGAAAAGGGTACGAGCACTGCGACCGTCGAAATCGCGAAAGACAGCACGCCGTTGCCGGAGGCTACGGCCGAAGGTCCTTACGACGACTTGAAGCGCATTCGCGGTATCGGTGTCCTGATCGAGAAGCGTCTCAACGCTATGGGCATTCGCCGCTACGATCAGATCGCGAACTGGACCAGTGGCGATATCGATCGGGTTAGCCGCATGCTGGAATTCAAGGGCCGGATCGAGCGCGAGAGCTGGGTCGAGCAGGCGCGCATTCTAGCGAGCGGCGGCTATACGGAATTTTCGCGCCGGGTAGATAGAGGCGAGGTCGATACCAGCCGCGAGACGTGACCGAAATCGCTGCGGGACAGGATTCCGTAGCGCGTGCCGTCGTTCTGCTCATCGGTTTCGGCAAAGAACGAGGCGACGGCGGAGATCGTCGGCACATCACGTAGCAGCGGCGCGTGCCCTTGGGCGGGCACCGTGAATGACGACAGTTTCGGATGGCGCTGGCGCATCTCCTCGACGGTCTTTTCGGATAGCAGATCGGAGTTTTCGCCGCGCAGAACGAGCACCGGCATGCGCTTCATCGCTTCGAACTGCGGCCAGAGTTTCGGGATCGGTCCATCAAGGACGGACAGGCATTTTGCCAGCTTCGGGTCGTAAGCGCCGACCGGCTTGCCGTCCTTATCATTGAACATCTGGCGGGCGATGGCGGCAAAATCGTCATCGGTCATTTGCGGAAAATCGCGGCTGAAGAGATCGCCGATGATGCGCGTCGCGTCAGCCCAGTTCTTCGGCTGGGGAATGCGACCGACATAGCCTGCAATGCGTGCGAGCCCGTCTTGTTCAATCACCGGACCGATGTCGTTTAGAACCACCGCGCCCATCAGTGAGGGTTGCGCAGCCGCCAGAACCATTGAGATGAGGCCGCCGCGAGACGTTCCGATGATGCCGGCGTTGCGCAGCCCGAGCATCATCATGAAGTCGATCGCGTCCTGCATTTCGATCGGCACGGCGTAGTTCTTCCAGTCGGAATCGTATTCGGACAGGCCGCGACCGCGCGTGTCGAGCGTGAACACGTCGCGTGCCTTCGCGCCCTGGCTCAATGCCATCGCGATGTCGTGGAAGTCGCGGCTGTTGCGCGTCAATCCGGCGAGGCAAACGACCGGCCGCGCGTTGGACGCGACTTTGGGCCGATAATGGCGTCCGTAGAGGCGCAGCCCGTCGCGGCTGGTGAAGTGAATGTCTTCGAATTCCTGCACCGCCACCATTGGGATATCGCGCCTCGTTTTGGTTTACTCAGCCGTCGCTGTTGTTGTCGGCGATGCCGTTACCTGAATCGTCGTCTTTCGGCATCCGTGCATCGCTACGGCCGCGCCAGAGGTCTTGGCGAAGACGCAGCGGGTTCTTCATGCCCATGCGCGCGCGATAGATCTGGATGTTCGACAGAACCTTGGTGACGTAATTGCGGGTTTCAGGAATCGGGATGCGTTCGATCCAGTCGATCGGATCGACGTTTGCGTCTCTCGGGTCGCCGAACTCATTCATCCACTGGCGTGCCCGGCCCGGGCCGGCGTTGTAGCCGGCAAGGCCAAGCACATAGGAGCCGTTGAAGTCATCCATCCGGTCGGCGACGTAGGCCGAACCGATCATCGCGTTATAGCGAGGATCGGAGAGTAAACGATCAATCTGGCATTTGATCTTGTAGTCGCGGCATACGTGGCGCGCGGTTCCAGTCATGACTTGCAGCAGACCTTTGGCGCCGGCGCCCGAGACGATCTGAGCGTTGAATTCCGTCTCCTGTCGCGCAAGGCCGAGAAGGAGCGGAAGCTCGGGCGGTGCGCGCAGCGGCGTGTAGCCAGGAAACGGCTTCAGGGGATAGGCGTAGATCAGCAAGTTCTGGTCGCGCGCGATGGCGATCTTGGCGATGCGCAGGGACATTTGCGGGTCGCCCAGTTCTTCCGCGAGAAAGGCGACCATACCGACTTCCGCCTCGGACGGCGCAGCGTTTCTCAAGCCTGCCAGGAGCGTGCGGGTAATTTCGCGAGAGAGGCCCGCCTTTTGCGCAAGCACCAGCGCGTGCGCCTGATCGGAGGCGTTCAGCTTGCGGATTTGCGCGGCTGTCGGATAGGCGGGCGGGGTGATTTCGAGATGGGTGCGGCTGGGGTCCAGCGTCTGCATTGCCAGGAGACCGTGGAACGTATCGGAATACTTGGCTGCCTCACGGTATTGCTGGGCCGCGGCGGCCTTGTCCCCACGCGCCGCCAGGACGCGTCCCAGCCAATAATGCGCCTTGGCGCTGCTCAACGGCCCGTCCGATGCGGCGATCATATCGCGGAAGTGGCGCTCGGCGACGGCGGCCTTTTTGAGATATCGGAATGCGATCCATCCGGCCATGAACGTCTGGTCTTTGCGCGGATTGACGGAGAGGGGGCCGGCATCCTTGACGAGTTCGTAGGCAAGCTTCGGCTTATCGAGCTTGAGTGCTCCGTAGGCCAGTTCGCGCCGCTCGGCCCACCACTCGTCAAGCGCTGCGATCTTCTTGGGATCGGGCGGGATGGACAGAATGATGGCGGCGGCCTGCTCGATCTTTCCGGCTTTGCGCAGCAACTGCTCACGATGAAATGCGAGGCCGACGTCGTCGCGACCGCCTGGTGCGAGCGCACTCATCAGGGCTTGGGCGTTTGAGGCCTTGTTGAAGACGGCGAGACGCGCGACGGCTCTCTTGCGTTCGCTTGCCGGCAGAAGCGGGATGAGACGCTTCGCAAGCGCGGCGCGGTCCTTGCGGTTTCCCGCGTAGCGCACGTCATCGGTGATGAGGCGGTCGAAGCGCCATTTGTGATCGGCTGGCGTCAGCAGGTTGCCGAAGCGATCGAGAAAGCCATTTTCGAGCGTCGGCGGAATGGACATCTCGCGCCAGGCTTTAGAGGCGTACTTGCGAGCCGCCGTCGTGTTGCCCTCGGCCAACTCGGCCGAGGCGAGAGCGGCATAGCCTGCGCCGGTCTCGGGCGTGTTGTTGGCGAAATAGGCCTTGATGGCGTCGGCGCTGCCGCCATTCATGAACACGGCTTCTTCGAAGCCCTCCCGGATCGTCGAGCGATCCGGCCAATTGGGATGCTCGCGGAGGAAATCGCGAAATTCCTGGGGGTCGCCGAGACCGGCGCGCAGGCGCATCCAGACGACCAGCGTTCGGCCGACGGAGTCGCTGATCTTGCTTTTCGCAGTCGCAAAGTCGTCGAGGTTCTTCGAGCGGATGGCCGAGGCCGCATCGCGTAGGGCGGACAGGTCGCCAGGATCAGGCGAGAGCGACAGCAAAGGGCTCAGCGCCGAATCAAGTTTGCGCTCTTGCGCCTTCTCGGACGGCAGCAGCAGCGGCGCGGGAACCGCCTTCACCCCAGATTCGGCGGGGGAAGGCGCGCCCGTTAACGTGACGCCAACCAAGAAAAGGGACGGCGACAGACCGCAGAGAACGCGGGTGAGGGAGCGAATTCGCGTTCTGGAATTGAGGCTTAGTCGCATTGCTCCCCATTGGGTAAAACGCCCTACTCGCCCCGACCTTGCGGCAAGCTTTACGAGCGCCTAATGTTACAGCGCTTGCGTCGCTAGCAACGATACACCGTATTAAGCGGAATTATGCATGCTGAGGCAAGCGGTTCAGGCCGGACGCATGGCACATACGTACGGCAAGACCGTGGCCCCTGGCCGTATGGCTCGAGTCCCTAATGACGTTGAATTCCTGATCGAGACAGGGGTGCCGCACCGCAGGGTGCCGGTCTCGGTTTTTTCAATCTAAGGCGAACGCATGTTCAGAGGTTCAATTACGGCGCTCATTACGCCGTTCCGCAATGGCAAGGTGGATGAAGCCGCCTTTACGCGGTTCATCGAGTGGCAGATTTCCGAAGGTACGCATGGTCTGGTCCCCGTCGGAACGACGGGCGAGAGCCCGACGCTCGATTATGACGAACACAAGCGCGTCATCGAGCTTGCGGTCGGGACCGCCAAGAAGCGCGTCCCTGTGATCGCAGGCACGGGTTCGAATTCGACCGATGAAGCGGTCGAGCTGTCGCAATACGCTGAGAAAACCGGCGCTGATGCGGTGCTGATCGTGACACCGTATTACAACAAGCCGAACCAGGAAGGGCTTTATCAGCACTTCAAGGCGATCAATGACGCCATCAATATTCCGATCGTCATCTACAACATTCCGGGTCGTTCGGTTGTCGACATGTCGGTCGCGACGATGGCTCGCTGCTACGAGTTGAAGAATGTCGTCGGCGTCAAGGATGCGACTGCCAATCTTGCGCGTCCCTCGCAGGTGCGGTCGGCGCTTGGGCCGGATTTCTGTCAGCTCTCGGGCGAAGACGCGACGGCGCTGGGCTTCATGGCTCATGGCGGCGCGGGCTGCATCTCGGTCGCGTCGAACGTGGCGCCGCGGCTGTGCGCGGATCTCCAGAACGCGTGCATGGCGGGCGACTTCAAGAAGGCGCTTGCCATCCAGGACCGGCTTACGCCGCTGCACGAAGTGATGTTCATCGAGACCAATCCGGCGCCGGTCAAATATGCTGTCTCGCGGCTCGGTTTCGGCACGGCGGACATGCGTTTGCCGATGGTGCCGCTCACCGACGCGTCGAAGCGGGCGATCGATCAGGTGCTGAGCGACCTCGACCTCGTGAGCGCGAAAGCGGCCGAGTGACGACTGTCGGAAAGCGCTGAGTCATGGCATCCAAACGCGACGACGGCACCACGCTTGTCGCCGAAAATCGCAAAGCGCGGCATGAGTACTTCATCACCGATAGCTGGGAAGCGGGTATCGAGCTTCTCGGCTCCGAGGTGAAGTCTCTGCGGCGTGGCCAATCGAATATCGCGGAAAGCTATGCCTCGGTCGAGGACGGCGGGATCTGGCTGATCAACAGCTACATCGCCGAATATCCGGGCGCAGCGCTGTTCCCGCATGAGCCGAAGCGCAAGCGCCGGCTGCTGATGCATGCCACCGAAATTCATAAGATCGGTATTGCGATCGAGCGCAAGGGCATGACGCTGGTGCCCTTGGAGCTTTATTTCAACGAGAAAGGCCGCGCCAAGATCAAGCTGGGCTTAGCGCAGGGCAAGAACCACGCGGACAAGCGGCAGGACGCCGCGAAACGCGATTGGAATCGGCAAAAAGCGCGCCTCATGCGCGAAAAGGGCTGACCTTGTGAGCGGCTGGAACGCGGGCCGCTTCGCTCGCGCTAGCGAAAGGGAAACGCGTTATGGAAGCATATTCGCCCTGGCCCATGCCGACCGATGATGGCGCAGCGAAACATCTGATTGCGGGAACGCGCCTTCCGGATGTGGCGCTGCCTGCCACGCGTGGTGCGATGGTCAACCTCGCGCGCTTTCAAGAGAAAGCGATTGTATTCGTCTATCCGATGACGGGGACGCCGGGCGTTCCCAATCCGCCGGACTGGAATACGATTCCCGGCGCGCACGGTTCGACGCCTGAAGCCGAAGGGTTTCGTGACGCTTATGCAGAATTCGAGCTGGCGGGTTACGAGGTGTTCGGCGTGAGCGGGCAATCTTCGGAGGCGCAGCACGCTTTTGCTGCGCGCGCCGGTATTCCGTATCTGCTGCTGAGCGATGAGAAGCTGGCGTTTGCCGATGCGCTCAATCTGCCACGCTTTGAAACCGGCGGCGTTGCGTATTTTTCGCGGCTGACGATGATTGTCCGCGACGGCATCATTTATCGCGTGATCTATCCGGTCACCAACCCCGCCGGGCATGCGCGGACCCTACTGGAGTCCCTTACGGCAGTTCGTGCCTGATCGCTTCGAAGACAGCGTGAAACATCTCCGTCGTCAGCCGGCCGGTGTTGGTATTGTAGCGTGAGCAGTGGAAGCTGTCGTAAAGGGCGAGACCCGGCGCGAGTTCGTGACGGGCGCCGTGTGCGAACGGAAAAAGCGCCTTTCTTTTTGCAAGCGTAGTGAGTGTCTGATCGTGCGCGATCCGGCCTAGGGCGAGGATGACTTTCAGTTTTGGCAGACTTTCAAGCCGTGCTGCAAAGTAGGGACGGCAGTTTGCAATTTCTGACGGCTCAGGCTTGTTCTGGGGAGGCACGCAGCGTACGGCGTTGGTGATCATGCAGTTGCGCAGGCGAAGACCGTCATCGACGCGAGCGTGATACTCGCCGGTCGCGAAGCCATAGCGGATCAGCGTGCCATAAAGCAGATCGCCAGCGTAATCGCCGGTAAACGGCCGTCCAGTGCGATTGGCGCCGTTGCGACCCGGCGCCAGGCCGACGATCAGGAGGCTGCAGTTTGGCGTTCCAAATGAAGCGACCGCGCCGTTGAACCAGTCCGGCTCCTGGCGCTCGTTTTCAGCTCTGTAGGCAACGAGGCGCGGGCAGCGCGTGCATTTAGGCGGAGCTTCGGGGCCCAATGCCGTTTCGACTAAGGCCGCGCCCATCTTACCTTCGCTCAATTATCGTCTGTCGCTCAGACTTCCTCTTCAGCCAAGTCGTCGTCGCCCAGGTAATTGGTGTCGCGCGGAGACGAAACCTGTCCGCGTGCAGACGGGCCACGTCCACCTTCGCGCGACGTACGGCCGCCGTTGGAGCCGCCACCGGTCTGTGAGCGGCCGACCTGTTCTTCGAGATCGGCGAGGTCGATAAATTGATCGGCCTGACGGCGCAATTCGTCGGCGACCATCGGCGGCTGAGTCTGCAGCGTTGACACGACGCTGACGCGCTTGCCCTTCTGCTGAAGAGCGGCAACGAGACTGCGGAAATCACCGTCGCCTGAGAAAATGACGATGTGATCGAGGTTATCGGCTAGACGCATTGCGTCGACGGCCAGCTCGATGTCCATGTTGCCTTTGACCTTGCGGCGGCCGGTCGCGTCGGTGAATTCCTTGGTCGGCTTCGTCACCATTGAGAAGCCGTTATAATCGAGCCAGTCGATGAGAGGACGAATGGAGGAATATTCCTGTTCCTCTGCCAGGGCCGTATAATAAAGTGCGCGGACGAGGTGCCCTTTTTGCCGGAAAAACCCAAGCAAACGCTTGTAGTCGATGTCAAACCCCAGCGACTTAGCGGTGGCATAAAGGTTTGCGCCATCGATGAAAAGAGCGATACGTTCCGTGGGGTAGAAATGCATTGGTGGTTCCTGAGTAAAATTCCCAACTAAACAATGTTAAAAAATAACGTTGGGATTTTCTACTTCGCTATAGGCTACAGGGACTTGACTGTGGAGCATCGGGACTTGACCGAAGGCTCGAAGTCCACAAGTTTCTACGGCGTAGAATACTATCATTGCTAGGACTAACAGAAGTGCGCCGCAGTCAACAATTGTGACAAATAGTCTACTAAGAGCGTATATTTCCTTCGATGTGCCTATAGAACGTTCGGCCGCGGTTTTTCCTTCTCAGCGCTTGATTAATTCTTTTCGACGTGGCACAGAGGCATCAGCGCGGCGCCGAAAGGCTGTCTCGAACGGCTGTTTGCGCCCAATACGCCCAAAAGAGTGCGGCTGAATTTCACCAAGGGAAGGTTTGCCCCATGGCTCGCGTCACCGTCGAAGATTGCGTCGACAAAATTCCTAACCGGTTTGAGCTGGTGCTTCTCGCCGCTCACAGGGCTCGCGCGATCACGAACGGAAGTGCGATTACGATTGCGCCTGATGACGACAAGAATCCGGTCATCGCCCTGCGCGAGATTGCAGAGCGCACGCTTTCTCCCGACGACATGCGCGAGACGCTGATCTCTTCCATCCAGAAGAATACTGAGGTCGATGAGCCGGAAGCGGTTGCAGCACCGTTGCTGCCGCCGGAGCGTCGCGCGCCGATGCTCGGCCGCGATGACCTTTCGTCCGACACGCAAGTCGACGTCATGACGGAAGAGCAGCTTTTGCGCGGCCTTGAAAGCATGACGCCACTTGAGCCGTCGGCCAACATCGGATCCGGCTCGGGTCCGCGCGAGCGGGATCGCGATCCGCGCGACCGCGGCCGCTGAGCCGGCCAGGAAAGCCTGCTCGCGACAACAGGCTCGCGTCGTTCGACTTTAATCCGTCCTGCGTCTTCGGTTACGCTTGCGCCCAGAAGGAGTGCGGCGGGTCATGATGCGGCAATACGAACTCGTCGAGCGGGTTCTCAAATACGATCCTAGTGCAGACGAGGCTCTGCTCAATCGCGCCTACGTCTATGCGATGAAGGCGCACGGCAACCAGAAACGTGCGTCGGGTGCGCCGTATTTCTCGCATCCGCTGGAAGTCGCGGCCATTCTCACTGATCTCAAGCTCGACGACGCGACGATCGCGACGGCCCTGCTGCATGACGTGATCGAGGATACGGACGCGACACGCTCCGAGATCGACCAGATGTTCGGGCCGGAGATCGGCGGTCTCGTCGACGGGCTGACGAAGATCAAGCGGCTCGACCTCGTTTCCAAGAAAGCCGAGCAGGCGGAAAACTTCCGCAAGCTTCTGATCGCCATTTCGAGCGACATCCGGGTGCTGCTGGTCAAGCTCGCCGACCGCTTGCACAACATGCGGACGCTCGAGCACATGAAGCCCGAGAGCCGCAAGCGGAACTCGGAAGAAACGCTCGACATCTACGCGCCTCTCGCTGGCATGATGGGCATGCAGGCGCTTCGTGAAGAGCTTGAGGATCATGCTTTTCGCTGGCTGCATCCGGAAGCCTATGAAGCGCTGACCGAGCGGCTCGCGGATATGCGCGAGCGCAACGAGGGTCTTGTCGAGGAAATCCGGCAGGCCATTGCACGTAAATGCGCGGATGCCGGGATTAAGGCGGAGACGTTCGGACGCGAGAAGAAGCCGTATTCCATCTGGAGCAAGATGGAGCACAAACAGATCAGCCTCGAACAGCTTTCCGACATCTACGCATTCCGCGTGATGGTCGACACGATCGAGGATTGCTACCGCGTGCTTGGCATCGTTCATACGACTTGGAGCACAGTGCCTGGACGTTTCAAGGACTACATTTCAGCTCCGAAGCGAAATAACTATCAGTCCATTCACACCACGGTTTACGGACCGCGGCACCAGCGCGTGGAACTGCAGATCCGGACGCGTGAGATGCAGCATATCGCCGAATACGGCATTGCGGCTCATGCACTCTACAAGGCTCAGCAGAGCGGCCACATGAATGGGCATGCAGTCGGCGAGGGCGAAGAAGTCGACGACAGCCCGTATGGACGGCTGCGGACGATGATTACATCGCTTCTCGAAGCGGCAAATCCGGAAGAGTTTCTTGAGCATACCAAGCTCGAGTTGTTTCACGATCAGGTCTTCTGCTTCACGCCGAAGGGGCGTCTCATTGCTCTGCCGCGCGGGGCGACGCCGCTCGACTTCGCTTATGCCGTTCACACGGATATCGGTAATGAAGCGGTCGCCGCTTATATCAACGGGCGGCATGTGCCGATTGATACGCACCTGCGCAACGGCGACGAAGTCGTGATCGAAACTCAGAAGGGGCATGTTCGCCCTGCGGCGTGGGAAGCGTTTGCCGTCACCGGACGGGCGCGGGCTGCGATAAGGCGAGCGGCGCGTGAAGCGGAGCGCAAGCGTTTCGTCGAACTCGGGCGGCAGCTCGTGCAATCGACGCTGGCCGGTGTCGAGGTTGATTATTCGGATGAGAAAGTCAGGGCGGCCGCTCCGAAAATCGGCTTCAAGACCGCAGACGAACTGCTTGCTGCCGTCGGGCGCAATGATGTGCAATTGCCCGATGTTCTTTCGGCCGTGCTCCCGCAAGGGCAGACCTTGGGCGATGGCTATAAACCGACGCGGCGGTTTGGACGCGCCCGGGAGCAGGACGGCTGGTTCAATATCGACAAGGTAAACAGCCTTAAGTTCCGGACATCAGAAATCGACAGCATGACAGCGATTTCGATCGGTGGGCCGAGCCAGGAGCTGCCGGTCGCGTTCGAACCGGGCGGCGCGGTGCCCGGTGACCGGATTGTCGGTGTGATGGCGCCAGGCGAGGGGATACGCGTTTTTCAGATCCATTCGCCTCGTCTTAAGGAATACGAGGAAGAGCACTGGATTGATGTCACATGGGACGTCGATCCTGATCGGCCGCAACGTTTTCCCGCGCGAATCAGCGTTACAGCAGTTAATGCTCCCGGGTCGCTTGCCGAGATTGCCAAGGTGATCGGCGAGACCGGCGGCAATATCGACAATATCAAAATGGCTCGCCGCGCGGCAGACTTTACGGTGATGCACATCGAGCTTGAGGTTTTTGATTTGGTGCATTTAAACCACATCATTGCCGGGCTCAGAGCGAAGTCATCCGTCGCAAAGGTGGAACGGCTTTTCGAGTAAGCTAATGTGCGCACGGAATGGGTCGCATAATGGCGCCTAGGAACATAATCGTTTGAACGCAAAGCAACTGGCATTGGTGGACCGCGCAACGTCGTGGTGGAATTCCACGCGGCTGTGGTCGCGTCTGCGCTATTTCTGGCGGCAGGTGCTTCGATTGCGTGCAACGCCCCATGAGGTGGCTCTGGGATTTGCCATCGGCGTATTCACAGCATGCACGCCGTTCCTTGGTGTCCAGACGATTCTTGCCTGCGCTCTTGCGTTGGTGCTGCGCGTCAGCATGCCGGCGGCCCTCCTTGGGACGTTCGTCGGCAACCCGCTAAGCTGGCCGGCAATCTGGAGCGCCTCGTACGTCTCCGGCGCTCTGCTTCTCGGACAAGATCCGACCTATGCCGCCAACCATCTGGGTGAAACGGCCAACGTGCTCGGCGCCACCTTGATGACGCCTTCGCTGCAGACGTTTGACGCCGCCATCGATAATCTCTTGCCGATTGCAGAGCCGATGGTAGTCGGGGGACTTCTCGTCGGCTTGATCGCAGCTATCTTCAGCTATTACCCTACGCGTCGCGCAGTCCGCGTTTTTCAGCGTCATCGCAGCGTCAGTTAGGCAGATCGCAGCTCTTCTTTCGGTCCTTAGGCCAATTTCCCAACAATCGGTGGCACAGCCCGTGGCAACGATACGCAAAGCCTCTGACACAAACACGGCCATGATGCCGGTTCGCGCCCTGCGCCTTGGCGTCAATATCGATCACGTCGCTACGCTCAGGAATGCACGTGGCGGCATTCATCCCGATCCTTTGCGCGCCGCTCATCTGGCGATCGAAGGTGGTGCCGACGGTATCACTGCGCATTTGCGGGAAGATCGCCGCCATATCTCCGATTCCGATATCACGCGGCTCAAGAACGAGCTGACGCGACCGCTCAATCTCGAAATGGCCGCGACGAAAGAAATGCAGCAGATCGCGTTGCGGCACGTGCCGAACGCGTGCTGTCTCGTGCCCGAGCGGCGCGAAGAGCGCACGACCGAGGGTGGATTGGATGTCGTCGGCGCGGCGAAGACGCTGAAGCCGTTTATCGCAAAGCTCAAGGATGCAGGTATCCGGGTCTCCCTGTTTATTGAGCCCGACTTGAAGACGATCGAGTCAGCGGCGAGCGTCGGTGCCGATATCGTTGAGTTGCACACCGGCCGCTATTGCCATCTGGCGCTCGATCACGATGCGACCGGTATGGCGCGCGAATTGGAGCGTCACCGGAAAGCCGCCGCTGCGGCTGCTGCAGCCGGTCTTGAAGTTCATGCCGGACACGGACTGACCTACAACACCGTCAAGCCGATTGCGGCGCTGCCTGAGATCGTCGAGCTCAATATCGGTCACTTCCTGATCGGGGAAGCCATCTTTGGCGGCCTGTCGATGGCAGTCCGGCGAATGCGCGTGCTGATGGACGAGGCACGAGAAGCGATGACAACAGCGCCCCAAGCACGGCGCGCGAAATGATTATCGGCATCGGCAACGATCTTTGTGACATTCGTCGGATCGAGAAGACGCTCGCGCGTTTCGGCGACCGTTTTATTGAGCGGGTATTCACAGCAGAAGAGCGTCGCAAAGCGTTTTCGCGGGCACATGCTGCGCGTACGTTCGCCAAACGCTTTGCGGCCAAGGAAGCGGCCAGCAAGGCGCTCGGCACAGGGTTTCGCGCCGGGGTCTACCTTAAAGATATCGGGGTCGTGAATGCTCCGTCGGGACGGCCGACGCTGGCGCTGACGGGCGGAGCGGCGCGCCGTCTGGCCCATCTCATTCCGACCGGTTTCAAGGCCCGGATCGACGTTACGCTCACCGACGAGTATCCGATGGCGGAGGCGATCGTCATCATTTCGGCTGTGCCGGAAGGTATCGATCTTCCAGGTTGAGCTTTGGGGTTGCGGCAGATTGGTTCCCCAACGGCGATTTTGCTGATGCCAAACGACATCGAGTCGCTGTTTTCCTTACCTTTTAGTCAGATTAGCGCCCGTCATTGCGGCGTTAGACCAAACTCGCTATAGCGGTCCGCTAAAACGAAGCGAGCCCCGGCCAATGCCGCTCGGCGGCGCAAAGGGAGCCCTTTGAATGAGCGTTGGTACGAAGACGTCGAGATCGAGCTGGTCGGAAACCCTCATCATCGTCGTCGAAGCACTCGCTATTGCGATGTTCGTGCGGATTTTCTTTTATCAGCCCTTCAACATCCCGTCCGGCTCGATGAAAGAGACGCTTCTGATCGGCGACTATCTGTTCGTCTCGAAGCTTTCGTACGGATACAGCCGCTTCTCGTTCCCCTTCAGCCCGAACCTTTTTTCAGGTCGCATTTGGGGCGCTGAGCCGAAGCGCGGCGACGTCGCGGTGTTCAAGCTGCCGCGTGATAACTCGACCGACTACATTAAACGCGTGATCGGTCTGCCGGGCGACGAAATCCAGATGCGGAACGGGCAGGTCTTCATCAATGGGCAGGGCGTGCCCAAGGAGCCTGCAGGATCTTTCACGACTTGGGAAGATGGCCGCGAACGGACAATCCCGGTCTTTCAGGAAACGCTTCCCAACGGCGTGAAGTACAACGTCCTCGATAGCGATCCGGATGGCCCGTACGACAACACCGGCGTCTACAAAGTTCCGCCGGGCCATTATTTCATGATGGGCGACAATCGCGACAACTCTACGGACAGTCGCGTGCGGAGCGCTGTGGGCTTCGTTCCTTATGAGAATTTCATCGGGCGTGCAGAGATCATCTTCTTCTCTGCGAAGGTCGACGGGCCGGACGCCATGCATTGGTGGGCACCCTGGAACTGGCCGTTTGACATTCGTTGGAACAGGTTCTTCACTCTCGTGCGGTGACCGCGAAGCGGCATTTGCGCCATGTTGAGACCACGCAAGTTCAAAGAACTGGAAACGAAGCTGGGGTATAAATTCAAGGACCCCGGCCTTCTTGAGCGCGCACTTACACATGCCAGCGTGCGTGGCGGCAAGGTCGCCCGCTCCGATAACGAGCGCCTGGAATTCATCGGTGATCGGGTTCTCGGTCTCGCCATCGCGGAAGCCCTGAACAAGCAATATCCGGAAGCGAACGAAGGCGAGCTTGCCCGTCGCTACAATCGGCTCGTTCGCGGCGAGGCTTGTGCCAAGGTCGCGCGCAACATCGATCTCGGCGTTCATCTTATTCTGTCCGAGAGCGAGGCTGATAGTGGCGGCCGCAACAAGACAACGATTTTGGCCGATGCGGCCGAGGCGCTGCTCGGCGCAGTCTTTATTGACGGTGGTTTTGACAAGGCGCGTGCCGTCGTCACCAAGCTCTGGCAGGATCAATCTGAGCCGGTGCCGGAAGTGACGGTCGATGCCAAGTCTGCGCTGCAGGAATGGGCGCAGGGGCAGGGGCTTGCGCTGCCGCGTTATACCGTGGTGGCGCGCAACGGTCCGGATCACGCGCCGCGTTTTACAGCTGAGGTCTTGATTGCAGGGCGCGCTCCGGCGCAGGGTGAGGGCGCGTCTAAGCGAATTGCGGAGCAGGCGGCTGCCAGCGCGCTTCTGACGCGCGAAGGCGTGGGAGCGCGTGTCGGAGATGTCTGAGAACAACGTATCGACAGAGGCCGGTCGGCGGTGCGGCTTTGTTGCCGTCATCGGTCCGACGAACGCGGGCAAGTCGACCCTCGTCAACGCATTGGTGGGGGCGAAGGTCGCCATCGTCTCACACAAGGTGCAAACCACGCGCGCCCCGATCCGTGGCATCGCGATGGAAGGTAACAGCCAGATCGTCTTCATCGATACGGCGGGTATCTTCAACCCGAAGCGGCGGCTCGACCGTGCCATGGTCGACGCAGCGTGGGGCGGTCTCGAAGACGCCGACGCGGTGCTTCTGGTGCTCGACGCCGCGGCGAGTCTCGGAGAGGATGTCGAAGGCATCGTCGAGCGGCTCAAGTCCGTGCGGATGCCCAAGATCGTCGTGTTGAACAAGATCGACCGGGTCGAGGACAAGCCGAAACTGCTTGAGCTTGCAAAAACGCTCGATGAGCGTTTGTCGCCGGATCGGATCTTTATGATTTCCGCGCTCGAAGGAAAGGGCGTCAAGGATCTGCTGACCTATCTCGCGGGCGTCGTGCCGGAGGGACCGTGGCATTACTCGGAAGACGATGTCACCGACGTGCCGATGCGGACGCAGGCCGCCGAGATGACGCGCGAGAGTATCTACCGCTTCCTGCACCAGGAACTTCCCTACACGACGACCGTTGAAACGACGGATTGGAAGACGCTGAAGGACGGTTCTGCGCGCGTCGAGCAGACGATCTACGTCGAGCGCGATGGGCAGAAAAAGATCGTGCTCGGCAAAGGCGGCGAGACGATCAAGAAGATTTCGAGCGCAGCGCGGCACGGAATCGAGGAAATGGCTGGGCATCGCATTCATTTGTTCCTGTTCGTCAAGGTGCGCGAGAACTGGGAAAGCGATCCGGAGCGCTACCGGGAAATGGGCCTGCCTTTTCCCAAATCCTGAGCAGCCTGCTATGAAGCCCGCATGCAGTGGACGGATGAAGGCATCGTTCTATCGGTAAGGCCGCATGGCGAAACGGCGGCGGTCGTCGATCTTTGGACGCGTGCCCACGGACGGCATATGGGACTGGTCCATGGCGGCCGTTCGCGGCGGCTGCGTCCCATTCTTCAACCTGGCAATCACGTCGATGCCGTTTGGAAGGCGCGGCTTGCCGATCAGCTCGGCTCGATGAGCGTCGAGATGCGACGCGCCTTTGCGGCGGAGACGATGGACGACAGCCAAGCGCTGATGGCGCTGTCATCCATCACGACGCTGACAGCGCTGCTGCCCGAGCGCGATCCGCATCCCAATCTCTATGAGATCACGCTGTTCGTTCTTGGCTTCCTGAACGATCCCACCGTATGGCCGGCTCTGCTCGTCAGGTGGGAGCTGGCGCTGCTCGATGAACTCGGTTTCGGTTTGGATCTTAGCCAGTGCGCGGCGACGGGCGCGAACGATCAGCTGATTTACGTGTCGCCGAAATCGGGCCGCGCCGTTTCGGCGTCGGCGGGTGAACCTTATCGCGACAAGCTGCTGGCGCTGCCGCAATTTTTAACGAAGCAGCGATCGAGCCCGGTAACGGCGCAAGACGTCCATCTCGGTTTTGCGCTGACTGGGCATTTCATCGAAAAGCATCTGTTGCTGCCGAAGGGACAGACATTACCAGCGTCGCGCATGCGGCTTGTGGCGCAGCTCGCGGCCTAGAATTCGAAATCCTTCGGTTTTTTAATGCGGATTTACGCGGTGAGGGCGACGGAATGTCTGCAGCGTAGTCGTTCTTCTTATCGACTGCGGGCAAACGGAAGAGCTTTCGTTTTGGCCTCCAGCCATGAGCGCACCGTCGGGCTTCTTTCTCCATTGGTCAGCCCGGGGTGCCCTGCAACTGGCCTCGCGTGCGACCCACACCGCCCGCCCGGCTAGCGACCGCCCGTTCGGATCCCCCCTCCGAACGGGCTCTCTTGCATCAGGATCCGGAAAGTTTCGGACTTGCTGCCGTTCAAGGACAGAAAAACGCTTTTCTTCAGCAACCGTTCATGCTGATGCGTAGACAACTATTAAAAGCGTTATTGTCTTTCTCACTGTGCATGCGGGAGTACGGTGGGAATTAACGGGACCGCGGTGCGAACTGCGGTCCCGATAGTTTTATGACAGCCTGATGCGGCGCGCGGAGCCCACGCCGCAGAAATCGCAGGCATTTTCCTTCCATTTTCCGACGCCGCTTAAGACGCGATTAAACATCGTTGCTTACGCTTCATGAGCATAGGTCGTGGCGTGGGGGCTTTCGATGGGTGGGTTAAGGTCGCTGCCGATTGACGACATTCTGGAGCGGCAAACGATCGAGTTTGACGACATTCTCCTTTTGAAGCGCGTCTTCTATGAGGACGGCGTCGTCTCGTCGGATGAAGCAAATCTGTTGTTTTCGCTGCAGCAGGGATGCTCGGTGCAGCATGCCGATTGGCCGGATTTTTTCGTCGAGGCCATCGCCGATTACCTCATCATTCAGGAACAGCCGCGCGGGTATCTGACGGCCGCCAACGCGAATTGGCTGATAAGCAGGGTTTCGCGTGACGGCAAGATCCGGTCCAAGACGGAACTCGATCTTGTTCTGAGCGTGCTCGAAAAAGCCCGCTGGGCGCCTGCAAGCCTTTCCAGGTTTGCACTCGAACAGGTCAAGCACGCGGTGCTGACCGGTGGCGGCCCGCTGCGTCGAGGCAAGTCGCTGGTTGCGGGCAAGATCAGCGAGAGCGAAGTCGATCTCCTTCGCCGCATTCTTTACGCCTTTGGCGGCGACGGGCATGTGGCTGTGACGCGCTCCGAGGCTGACGTTCTGTTCGATATCGACGAAGCGGTCGCGGGTTCGCCGCCGAATGCGGTCTGGACGGACCTTTTCGTCAAAGCCATCGCCAATGTGATGATGTCGGCGTCCGGCTACGCGGTCCCATCGCGTGAGGAGGCGCTGCGGCAGGAGGCGAAGCTCGACGAAGATGACGACGAGCAGACGTCTATTCTGTTCTCGCTGCTGTCGATGGTGCACGCGAATCTGTCGTCGATGCAGGATTCCTATCACGACCAGAGCGTGGAAGAGCGGGCGCTTGCGCGGCTGGAGCATCAGCGCATTGAAATCATTACCAACGAGAAGATCGCAGAAGCCGATCCGTCGTGGCTCGTGGGACGCCTCGGCCGCGACGGTCGCCTGACGCCGAGCGAGCGGGCGCTCGTCTCCTACCTTAATCACGAAAGTCCGCGGATACACCCGACCTTTACCGAAGCCGTCTGCCGGCTGGGGGAGGCCGCCTAACAGCCCGATCCGCTATAGTTACTTCGAGACCGCCGGTGAGCCCTCTCGCCGGCGGTTTTGCTATGCGGCAGCGGATCGCACAGGTCCTGGCATTCGGGGTGCCAACGGCGTGTTTACGCGGCGTTGCACACGCTCTAGAACGGCGTGTTGTCTTGCGACAAGCTGAGGCAGCCAAAATATTCACGGGAAGGACCGGGAAGCGCTGATGTTCAAGAAAATTCTGATTGCCAACCGCGGTGAAATCGCGTGCCGCGTGATCAAGACGGCTCGCAAGATGGGCATCAAGACCGTTGCCGTCTATTCCGATGCCGACCGGGATGCGCTCCACGTCGAGATGGCGGACGAGGCGGTCTATATCGGCGCAGCGCCGGCGGCCGAGTCCTATCTGGTCATGGATAAGATCATCGAGGCCTGCAAGGCGACGGGCGCCGAGGCGGTCCATCCGGGGTATGGCTTCCTGTCCGAGCGCGAGGCGTTCCCGCTGGCGCTCCAGAAGAACGGCATCGTCTTCATTGGCCCCAATCCCAAGGCGATTGCCGCCATGGGCGATAAGATCGAGAGCAAGAAGGCGGCTGCTGCCGCGAAGGTTTCGACCGTTCCGGGCTACATGGGCGAAATCAGCGACGCCAAGCATGCCGTCAAGATCGCCGACGAGATCGGCTATCCCGTCATGATCAAGGCCTCTGCCGGTGGCGGCGGCAAGGGTATGCGCATCGCCTACAACGCCCGGGAAGCGGCTGAGGGTTTCGAGCTTGCCCGCTCGGAAGCCAAGTCGTCGTTCGGCGACGACCGCTGCTTCGTCGAAAAGTTCATCGAAAATCCGCGTCACATCGAAATCCAGGTGCTGGGCGACAAGCATGGCAACGTCGTCTATCTCGGCGAGCGCGAATGCTCTATTCAGCGGCGCAACCAGAAGGTTCTGGAAGAAGCGCCGTCGCCGCTGCTCGATGAGAAGACCCGCAAGGCGATGGGTGAGCAGTCGGTCGCGTTGGCCAAGGCGGTTGGTTACGACAGCGCCGGCACGGTGGAATTCGTTGCCGGACAGGACCGCTCGTTCTACTTCCTCGAAATGAACACGCGTCTGCAGGTCGAGCATCCGGTGACGGAACTCGTGACCGGCATCGACCTTGTCGAACAGATGATCCGCGTTGCGGCGGGCGAGAAGCTGCCGTTCAAGCAGTCGGACATCAAGCTGACGGGATGGTCGGTTGAAAGCCGCGTCTATGCCGAAGATCCGTACCGGAACTTCCTGCCGTCGATCGGCCGCCTCGTTAAGTATCGCCCGCCAGAGGAAGGCACGAAGGACGGCGTGACGGTGCGCAACGATACCGGCGTCTTCGAAGGCGGCGAGATCTCGATGTATTACGATCCGATGATCGCCAAGCTCGTCACTCATGCGCCGTCTCGGCTCGAAGCCATCGACGCGCAGTCGACGGCGCTCGACGCATTCTATATCGACGGCATTCAGCACAACGTGCCGTTCGTTTCGGCCGTGATGCAGCATCCGCGCTGGCGGGAAGGCAACCTTTCGACCGGGTTCATCAAGGAAGAGTTCCCCGAAGGTTTCGTCCCACGCGAACCCGAGGGGAAGGATCTCATCACGTTGGCCGCCGTGGCCGGCGCCATCGACCATCTCAGCAATGCGCGCCGTCGTGACATCACCCATCAGATGTCGGGGCAGGCCGTGAGCTTTGCCAAGCGGCGAATCGTCAAAATCGGCTCGGCAACGGTGGAACTGGAGGCGCTGGGCGTCATTCCCGGACCCTATTACGTGTCGATCCTAGGCAAGGACGGACACCCCTCGAAGACGATGGAGATCACATCGGAATGGTGGCCGGGCGAGCCGGTTTGGATCGGAACGGTCGATGGAGCCGACGTCGCCGTCCAGGTCCGTCCAATTCCGAATGGCTTGACGCTGTCGTATCGCGGTATTCAGGCCCCGACGTATGTTTACACGCAGCGGGAGGCCGAGCTTGCCGCGCTGATGCCTGTGAAGGTTCCGGCCGACATGTCGAAGTTCCTACTGTGCCCGATGCCGGGGCTGGTCAAGGCAGTGAACGTGACCGAGGGGCAGGACGTCAAAGCCGGAGATAACTTGGCGGTCGTCGAAGCCATGAAGATGGAAAACATCTTGCGAGCCGAGCGTGACGGCAAGGTCAAGAAGATCGCGGCCAAGCCCGGCGATAGCCTCGCCGTCGACGCAGTGATCATCGAGTTCGCTTAAGATCAAAGACGCGGGCGGCGCTGAAATAAGCCGTTACGTTTGTGAACCGGCCTCAGCCGAGCTTCGCCGCCGCCCGCCTCAGACCTCGCAGAATTGGCTCGTAAGCCTCTTCGTTGCGCGTCTCCGGATAGACCATATAGACCGGATAGACGAATTTCCGAGCCCGCTTCGGCTCTCTCACCCGCCCACGGCTGATCAGTCCCCGCACCATACGCGCGGGGAAATAGCCGGAGCATTCGTTTGCCAGAAGATAGTCGAGGCCCATCGGGCCGAGGTCGAGACTGAGCGCCGGATTGGCATGCTCGGGAAACGCGGCGGCGTGATCCTGAACAAAATCCGTCCCCCAATCGATGAGCAGATAATCGTTCACGCCACGCCGGGCTGAGGGCTTAGCTGAGGAAACGAGCACGAACTCTTCGTCGAACAGATGCTCGATCGTCAGGCCCGGAGGTGGCGACGGACGATACATGATTGCAAGATCGAGCGTGCCTTCGATCAGCCGCTGGCCCAACACTGTGGAAGCTCCTGCTGTTGCCGAGACGGCGATTCCCGGGATCTGAACGCGTAGACCGGCGGCCCATTTCAGCAAAAAACCGCTCCAAAGACTGAGCGGCGCACCAACAGAAATGTGTTCGGGATGCTGATCGGCAAGCGAAACCTGGAGCTGCGCTTGTTGCCAGACGCGCACCATGGCGAGGGCATGTTTCTGGAAGAGCTCGCCCGCTCCCGTCAGTTCTGCTCCTGATTTCGAACGCGTGAAGAGCGGTCGGCCGAGCAAATCTTCGAGGCCTTTGATGCGTGCGGAGACCGTCGATTGGGTGATGTTGAGCTTGCGAGCGGCGTCGACGAAGCTTCCCGTCTCGGCAACAACGAGGAAAGTACGCGCGAGATTGACGTCCATCCGTTGAGATCCTCATCGATGAGGTGTGAAACTCATCTATCGAAATTTCCGATATCACCAAACATCAAATTTCGTTTGTGCATCGCTTTGAATTTCATCAATGTCGAAAACGACCTGACTTGAAGTCTGGTCGACAGATTCTTGTGTCTGTCAACGTTCAAACGGAAGGACGATCGAAAATGGCTAAAGCTGCAAAGAAAGCCGCCAAGAAGGCCCCTGCCAAAAAGGCAGCGAAGAAGAAGAAGTAATGACTTTCTGCCGCGATCGCAGGAGCGGCCGTTTCGACCTTTTGGTTATAGCGGCAGGCGCGATCGCAGTTCTTCTTATGACCTCGGCTGCTCCAGCAGCCACGATTGCCAACCGAGGTGACAAAGAGGTCAAGCTTACCATCACCGAGGACACGTCGATCAAGGACGAAGTTCTCCCAGTAGGTAAGGTGATCGGCGGGGTCTGTCAGAAGAGCTGTATCATCCGCCTCAACGACAATGCGAATGACGAGTACGAACTCGATGGTTCGGAAAGCGTTTCTGTCGAAGGGGGTCTTCTCTACTACGATTCACCCGCAAATGGGGGCGCGCCGCCGGTTGGCAGCGCCTCGGACGAGCGGCAAGGAAAATGACGTAGAGATAAGGTTGCGGCAACGGTAATCGGGCGCTTGTATCCCCCTCGGATGCAGGCGCCTTTTTAGTTTGGCGGACGTTCAGCCGACGTTTGTGCCGGTCCCGGGCTGGGGTGAGATGACAGGCAGATCGACGACCTTCGTCGGTCCGAAGATTTTCTGAAAACTGGTTCGAAGCGCGACGTCCATATCGTACATGGAAACCGGAAGGCCCAAGTCAGCGAGGCTCGTCACGCCGTGATCGCGGATGCCGCACGGGACGATACCGCCGAACTGCGAGAGGTCGGGGTCGACGTTGAGGGCGACGCCGTGGCTCGACACCCAACGGCTGACGTGAAGGCCGATGGCGGCGATCTTGTCCTCGACCTGTTCCCCTTTCGACGATCGGCGAACCCAGATCCCGACTCGATTGCGCCGAATCTCGCCGGTGACGTTGAATTCCGCGAGGGCGTTGATCAGCCACAATTCCAGGCGGGTGATGAAATCGCGGATGTCGCGACCGCGCGTTTCGAGGTCGAGCATGACGTAAGCCACACGCTGGCCCGGTCCGTGATACGTGAACTGGCCGCCTCGGGCGGTGCGGAACACCGGCAAAGCATTCGGGTTCAGCAGGTCTTCATCTTTGGCACTGGTGCCGGCGGTGTAGAGCGGGGGATGCTCAAGAAGCCAAACAAGCTCCCTAGCTGTTCCATCGCGGATTTCGCTCGTGCGTCGGCGCATGACCTCCAGCGCGAAATCGTAATCGACGTAGCCTTCGCTGATGGCCCACTCGACTCGGGCAGGCGTGCCGGCATTCGGAAGTTTCGATGTGAGCGTCTTCACCGTTGACCGCCTGTGACCGTCAAGTCGCGCGTGCCGTGCTAGGCTTTTAAGTAGGTCCAGCAACCTTGCGGCATTCTGTTCTCCATGCCGCATATATAATAATGAGTCTCGACATTTGCGCCTTCAGTGCTTTTCAGGCCAATCTGCCGCTTGCGTTCCGGCAGGGGCTCTGATACGTCGGCGTCTTCGCGGATTTGGGCAGCGCCAATGCCTTTCGCGATTTCCCAGATTTCAGGTCTGGACTGCGGTTGTGGCGGAATTGGTAGACGCACTACCTTGAGGTGGTAGCGCTGGAAACGGCGTGGAGGTTCGAGTCCTCTCAACCGCACCAATAACTTAGCTCATTCCCCTTGAGCTTCGTTTCTGTCAATAGTTGACGTCAACTTGCGTTTTCGGGGTCTCTGCGCCTTCCTCAAGAGGCTCTTTGATGGCAATTCGGGTAGTGCGTCAAACGTCGCGTCGATGACTTCGACAGCCGGTCGGGTCGATTCCGCATCCGCGTGCTCGTAGATCTTCTTCGTCGTCTCCTCGTCCTCGTGGCCGAGCAGGTTCGCCGTGAACATGGTCTGCACCTTGCCGCGCAGCCAAGTCGCAACGGTATGGCGCACGGTGTGCGGCGTCACCTTGGACGAAGGGCGCACCTTGTCCGGGTTGCTTTTGCAGGGAGACGCGATCGTCTCGCCAAGTCCGGCCCGAACGCAGGCCCACGCAAATCCTTCTCGGCATGTCTTCAGCCGCCGGCCGCCGTGCTCAATCACGTGACCGCTCTTGCCCCGGCCTGGGCGGATCTCCTCCAACGCCTCGCGCGCCATCTTCGACATGACGACGTAGCCGCGGCCTTTGCGCCAGGACTTCGACATGGGGTCGTACAACTCTTCGTCGTCAGAAAACTTAATCGTGCCGGCATCGAAGTTCACGCGGTCCCATTCGAGTTCGAGCACCGCGGTATGCCGGGCGCCAGTGGCGAACAAAAGGACGATGAACACATAGATGTGAGGATCGCCGTAGTCTCGCGCCGCCCGAATGAGCGTCCAAGCTTCATCGGGGGATAGAACGCGATTGCGAGGCTTTCCGCCCGATGGAACCCAGACCTTCGGGAGCTTTCCGATCAGGTCGTGTTCGAACGACCATCGGATGCAGGCGCGCAGGCGGGAAAGCTCCGTGTGAACCGTAGCCGGCCGTCGGCCTTTGTCGAACCGGCTCTGCGCATAGGAGCGGCAGTCATCGGTTGTGAGCAGGATGGCCGTTCGGCTTTCAAAGTGGGGCTTCATCGCTACCCACTGGAATTCATAAATGTCGTTGGACAAACCGTCTTTCTTCCGGTCGGCGAGCCACATGTCCCAAAGTTCGCCAATCGTGTAGGCGGCCTGCTGTTTAATGAGTGCGCGGCGCCGCTCGACGAGTGCATCAAGCTCTTTGCGCGCTTCCGCCTCGGGCCGTTCGCCTGCGACTAGCCGCGCCCGCCGCCGCTTGCCAGTGACCGCATCATCCCATTCCGCAATCCACCAAACTCGTTTCTTGGAGTCGGATTGCCGTCGGAGGGTGACGCCGTCGTTTGTGTAAGGTTGCTCTGGCTTTTTTCCCATCGCTCGACTTCCCCCTCGGAAATGCGAGTTCCGCGCCGTTTCCCAATGTAGAATGGATGGAGCTGTCCGGCGTCAATCAAGTTATAGACGTGCTTCGGAGAGCAGCTCCAATGCTCTGCGAGCGCTTTGACCGTGTAGGCCATTTGTCTCTACCTCCTTTCCTTCTTCAGATAGTCAGGCCACATAGAGGGCTACTCTGATGGATTAAGTGAAGTGGTTTGGTTCAAGCTGACAGCGTCGCTTACTGACTCGTTCGAGAAATTCACCTTGGCTTGGTCAAGCGCAGCATCAATCTGGTTGCGAATATTGCGAAGCGCTTCGGCAATAATATTTCGTTGTGCAATGGCATTGCTGACATGATCATCAATGAACGCCGCCACAGGGACGCCATTTCTTGTCAAAAGATCTCTTATTAAACCAATGGCATCGGACGAAATGCACGAGCACACTTCGGGCAGTTGCTCATCTGCGCGGGTGACTTTCTCGGAAGAGTCCGTTGCTCCGCTGTCAGCTTGAACCACATCTTCACTTTCCATCTCACCTATCCTTCTTGCTATGAGACTGGGTCACCAAAGCTCTAATAGCCGCATCAATCGCACCATTCAGAGCATCGGCACATGTTGCAGGTTGTCTAAGGTCGCAATCAAATCCTGCATCGAAAGATTTGTCGTCGAGCAAGTGAGCGGCTGGACCATCGCTGTCAGGTCCAATGCTGGCATGAGCCCACGGGCGCGGCGGAGGTCCAACGGATGCGTCAGCCGAGACGTGACAAGCGCCGACGCTCCACCACCAACCGGGCAGCTCTTTTTCCAATCGTCGGATCGCAGCGAACAGATCGACGAGATTTTCCGGCTGCCATTCCATCCCTCTACTCCCCCTTCGCTTTCAGATAGGCTTCCACGGTATCGTTTTCCCTCTTCGCCAAAGAAGCACCGCGTCCGGCATCAGCTTGACCCATTTGGTATGACGCCGGCAGGCGCAGCAGATGACGCGGCATACCTTTCCGCGCTCAGTCTCTTTGATCTCTCCGGTCAGGACTGCGCTTCCACACCTGCACCCGTGACGTCTCATGATGTCTCCGAAGTGGCTTTCAGATAGGCTTCCCTTACACGGCGGAGATCGCCGAATGTGATTTGGGCAGTAGCGCCAGATATAATCTCGAATGCTCGCTCATCCGGATCATCAGGATCATTGGCGTCGAGTGCTTGAGAGAAATCCGCAAACGGTTCCACTGCTCTTACAAGGTCTTCGAGAAGAGTACGGAGACGGTCAATCTCATCGTCTCGGGCACGACATTTTGCGTTCAGCTCGTCGCGTCCGCCTTGATAGATGACCGGACCCACTCCGAGCGTTCCGCCAAGCCTCTCAAGGATCGTCGTTGTTTCTTCCGTCACGCCGCTTCTCCTTTCGAGGTTTCTGAAGCCTGCTCGACGGCCGTCAAGGCGCATGCAAGAGCGGCCTCTGGCGTTTGGTGCATAAGATCTGGGTCAAGCCCAAACGCGATCCAGCCGCCCGGCGTGCGTTTTCTCTCCATCCCCGGCATGATCCCGACCATGATGCAGCGATAAGTGCCGT
This sequence comes from Hyphomicrobium sp. MC1, assembly GCF_000253295.1. Taxonomy (NCBI): domain Bacteria; kingdom Pseudomonadati; phylum Pseudomonadota; class Alphaproteobacteria; order Hyphomicrobiales; family Hyphomicrobiaceae; genus Hyphomicrobium; species Hyphomicrobium sp. MC1. The sequence goes on from NC_015717.1 coordinate 1,152,355, forward strand.
CGTCATTCACGTCCTGAATGTGGCCAGCGCGGATTTCGGGATAATACGTTTGTCCGCTGTCCCACGATCGCGCGTACCCTCGCCAGAACGCATCACCCTTCTTCCACGCGGTTGTTTCTTCTGCCATTGGGGATCAGTCCTTATGAGGTGGGGTTGTCGGAGGTAAGACCCTTGCGCTCTGTCATCAGGCGCACGATGTCAGCCTCCAGAGCCCGGCTTTCGTCGAATGAAAGAGAGCGAATGTCGGTGCGGATCGTCTCACTGGAATTGTTCCAGCGCCACTCATCCGTTACCCAGTAACCGCCAGCGCCGTTGTAGCCGTTGATCGTGGTGAAGACGTTCCACCAACGGTCCTCGCCATCCCATTTCCAGCCGTTGCTTTGCTTCGACAAATGCGTGGTGCCAAGGTCGAAACACTCAGGCCGTTCCGTTCGTAGATCGAGCATCATCTCTCCCTGTCGTGGGGTTGGAGGGGATTGGATCATGGGGTGTCGTCTGCGTTTGCGATTTCAAGAAGAACGTCAGCATGACATGGCGCTCCAGGTCGGCACCAGCAGGCGAGGTTCTTGCCGCGTAGCTCCTTTTGAGCGTCGTCTAAAAGGTCCATACCGAACTGCGAATTGATATAATTCTTGTAGCAATAAACGGCCTCGGCATCGCTAGCGCACACGTATTCTTTGAGTCTTGCGCCATCGTCATCGACCATTAAAAACTTGTCACCGACCTTAAACTGATTTCCCCACTTGCCCGGCCGCGTGACCTTCACAGTATTGGGCGGCATCTTCCATCCCTTCGTGCGCTTCAATTGGATACGCCGCGGAGATTCCGTCTCAGGCTTCACTTCATCCCTGCTCATGGCGAGGGGTTCTCCTTGTTGGATGCTCTCTGGGCTAAACCCTCTCGAACGAATGACACTAGGAAGTCACGATATTCTGCTTTGAGATTATGCCACTGTCCGCGACACCACTTCGGAGGTTCGCCAACGCCAATGTATTTATGGCGCGCAGAGATGTAGGCACGAGACGCAATATCCGATGGCTCATCTGCTATAGATTCAAGCCAGCGATTAATTTCCTCAAGAGAGATCTCGTGGCTCATCCCACAGTCTCCTGTGCTTCTATCTGGAGCCTCATTCAATTATCTCGTTTTCATAATCGCGGCTGAGCGGATCGTATTGACGTGGTGCCACAGTCTCCTGTGCTTCTAGCTCCGATAGTTTCGCAGACACGATGGCGTCGAGCAGGGCCAAGCACGCGTTTCCTGCTGGTCGCCGGTCTATGTCGATGCCGGTATCCCAGATGCTGCCCCACGCGATGGGACCGAACTGCTTGAGCAGGCGCTCGCCGTGAACCGGGCAATTGAAATCCGGAACGACCCACGCATCATCTGAGACGCAGCACGTTCCCGTCTTCCATGCCCAGCCCGGAAGAACTTCCATGCAAAGCCCAACGCAAGCACCAAGCCCCTCGGGGAAGGTGGTGAAGCGGGGAAGGTCATTGTCGTCGATGCCGGTTCTTGCCGCGTTCGGAAAAGAGAACAGCCAGCAATCATCGATGCTCAAATATCCGAGAGACGTTCCCCCAATCCGCCAAGCGTGCAACTCAGCATCAAGCTCCCGGCTCGGTCCTTTGGCTTCTCTCAGTCTCCCTTGGAGGGAGCGTAAAGATTCAATGGTGGTCATGCTGCTTTCCTCAAGCTTTCGATATGAGCAATTGCGGCCCGTCCGATGTGCTCTGCATATGCTGAAGTGGCCAGCCTCTCCAGGATCGTCGTTGTTTCTTCCGTCATTATCTCTTTATCCCTCAGTCCGTGTGTTGGTCCCCTTGGGGAAGGGAAGATGAGGACGAGACACAGATCCCGTCCTCATGACTCTGTCAGAGCGCCTCGCCAATGATTTCCCGCTCCAGCGCGCCGAGCTTGCTTCCTTCCTCGATGACGTCTCCGATGAGTGCGACGATCCACCAGCGCTCGCCCCGCCATTCTGGCGGCATCAGCGTGGCGTGAAGAGCCCCAGAACCGCAGAGACGAAGAGGCCCCGGAATTTTCTGGACCATGCCCGGTTCAACAGGACCCCCATCACCGCCATTGCACGGGCGTCCATCGGCGTCCGATCGCCAATAGGCGATCGTCGCCCCGGCCGCCTGCAACACCGAAAGCCTGTCGCGCTGGGCATCCGTCCACTTTTGCGAGAAATACGGAATGCAGGCGCGCCAGTAGTAGCCGTCGCCGGAGCCGGAGCCGTCGCCGGAGCCGTCGCCGTCGCCGTAGCCGGAGCCGTCGCCGTCGCCGTAGCCGTAGCCGTCGACGGCTCCGGCTCCGGCTCCGGAGCTGTCGCCGTCGCCGTCGCCGGAGCCGGAGCCGTCGACGTAGCCGTAGCCGTAGCCGTAGCCGGAGCCGGAGCCGGAGCCGTCGCCCTTCGGGGCTTCGCCCCTCAGTATGGTCACGCCTGCCATCATGGGCTCACCTCACCGCGACCAGGGGGCTTGTTCCCAAGCCTTTACCGATTCATCGGGGCATTCGACGACAGAGGTGATGTCGCGAAGTTCGATATCGGCGCTGGGTCCGACGCGCGCACCTCTCACAGGTCCAATAGCGGCGAGGCCCATGAAACCCTTGTTCTCTGCCGGCCAGTAGAGGCAATTGCGTGCCGCGCGAAGCTTGATCGTCTGGCCTGCGGTCTCTTCGGCATACCCAAAGAACACGCCGCGATGAGATGTCGTGACGAGCACGGCCCGCTCTTTGCCGTTCTTTGCACGATTATGATGGTTGACCATTGTCTGTTTCCTTGCCCCAGAAGATCCGCGAGGCGCCGGCACGCATGGTTACAAAATTAATTTTCAGTGTGCTGAGCCGTTCCCCTAACTTCCTGTCATTGGGAGGTCTCTCCCGTCTTTCCTCTCTGACGTCATCATGGGGTTTCTCCGAGGGCTTTGGAGAGAGCGTTGATCGCGTGTTCGGTCGCATCCCAGCAGCACTTCCGACCGGGAGCAGGAGACAGATTGTTCACGCGCTCGTAATCAAGAACTGTAGCGACGAGGTTATTCAGAGCCTCATAGAGATCAGGCGCTGCTGCTATGAGTTTTGCGTCGTGAAATCCTAAGCCAGTTCTCGGGTCAAAACCGACACAGGCAATGTTTTCATCTTTCAACTTTTCGTCGTTGTAGCGGTTGATAGAATGCCAATCATTTCCGTTCATACGAAAGCGAACGCCACTGACGAACCAGGGCCCCGGCGTAAATCTCGTCTCTTTCTCTGGCATTCCTATAGGTCCCGATCTGGATTTCTTGATCCGAAATACGCAAGCACATCATCAAACTCGTAGAGGTCGCTGGCGTGTCCGCGCTCGACGACGGCGAGAACAACTTTGCGCAGCAGATCATGTGCGCTGACATTGGGCCTGATCGGGCTCGGTTCGAGGTTCTGCAATCCTGCAGATTGCATCGTCTCTCCGGCCAAAAGTGCAGCTTTCCATCCTTTAGGTGCAGGCCAAGGAACACCCCATTTCGCAAGCTGCTCTTTGGTAAAGCCGCCTTTCGCGCTTCGACCGGCTTCAATTTCTTCTTCGGTCATTCCTATAGGTCCTTCTAGCGCTCTAACTTCTTATGGTTTGCAATGATGATCTTCGTCATTGCAGTGACCGCCATCTTCATTGCTTTTGCTGATCCATCTGTTGGGCGAACAGCCCAGAGAGCTGCAGCGAGTTCGTGAGGTTCGGAAATTCCGTTCTCAGCAAACCAGCGCATTTCATTGCGAGACCCAACCCTCTCAACGGAGTCGTGATAAACGCGCGTAATCGGGAGTGCCCAACGGTCGCTCGACCGCATGCCAACACCACGTTCGCCGGTATGGGCCTTGATATGATGAGCTTCACCGGCCGGGGTGCGCAGAGAAATCACGCAGGGGCAAAGCCTCAAAGCGGCAAGGTGATGGCTTGAGTTGCCATCGCGGTCATCGTGCTTGTCGCGAAGCTTCGCCTTCAGCTTGTCGGCTTTCTTGGGCTTCCAGTTGCCGTATTCGTGCTTTTGAAGCGTCATGCGCTCAGAGCCTTCTGTAGAAGGTCTCTCGCGCCGTTGACCTGCACCCTTACGCGCTCGTGGCGACAATCCGAAGATGCTGCTTTGAGAGCCGCTAGAGCGGATGCCATGACGACCTCAAGCTCAAGCTTTGAAATCTCTCCATCGAGCTTCGCAGCTCTTTGCATCTCTCCGTCCATTAAGAGTTCGAGACGTTCTTTGATGGCCTGGAGACGATCAATAGGGTCGGTCATTCCCAGCCTCTCTTCGTTTCGATCTCAGCATCTGTATCGATCATGATGGTACGCACGAGACGCGGTCTGATGGATTGCTCTCTGTCCATTTGATGAGCCCATTCTGAGATCAGAATTGCTGCGATAACGAAGAGAAGGAACAGAGCGAGTAAGCTGGCGTGATGGGTCATTCGGCGGCCTCACGATGTGATCCGAAGCTCTCCATGCGGTCTTCGTATTCGTGTTCGAGAAGTTCGACCCAGGCGCGCGGCATGGCGTTCCATTCGTCGGCGCGCGTCTCGCGGATATGCATCAGCATTTCCCGATTGATCGCGGTCTGGATGTCGTTCTTGATTTCGTTGAAGACCTTGTCAGTGCCGTCCTTCTTCGCCGACGATGAGGACTTGCGCTTGCCGCCGCCGACGAGCGCGATTTGGCCTTCCTCGGTTTCTGACTGAGGCATGCCGTCGAGGTCCATGTCTCCCGTCGGAAGCTTTAGGACGCCGCGAAGAAACTGCTTCTGGCAATAGCTCTCCGCTGCATTAAACGTTTGCGGTCCGAGGATCTGAATGAAAATTGCGCGGCTCAGACGTTCATCGAACCAGGTGTCGTCTTCCGTGGCGAGAACGAATCCGAAATGGAACTTTCCCCATTGCGATACCTTCAACTCGCCGTTGCTGTCCGTCTTCTCGACGCGCTGAATCTCTGGCTGTGACAGTTCCAGCGGAAGGATCGTAAGACCGACCTCGCCGAACTTCCGCGCCACTGCAGCGTAGATGTCGTCTGTAGAGGCGAACTTATAGCCGCCCTGCTTATTGTACTGGGTCTTTGCAACTGCATCGACTGACGCCTGTACGGCGCAAAGCGCGCGCACGATCGATTGCGGAATTTTCTCAATGCCTGTTCCGAATGTCATTTGCCGTCGCCCTTCGATTGCTCTTCAATTGCCGCAAGGAAGCTCAGCAACGGTCCAGTTCGCTCAAGCGCTCCGGCTTCCTTTGCTTCGTTCATGAAGTTCAGTTGCGCTTTGACTAGGTCTTCGTTTGCTTCTTCCAAAGCCTTCTCTCGATTGACGAGATAGGCTTGATGAGTTGACAGACGCTCGGCGTTCTCTGCGATCACTTGCTCGAGTGCGATCTTGGCGCGTTCCACATCGCCTTCAGCAACAACGACACGGTCGTTTGCGCGCTTCGCAGCTTTTGCAGCCGTATCGATTGGAAGACGTTTGACGACCGAAGCAATGAGCCCAGACGGCGGCTCTGTCTTCGGAACAGATGAGAGAACGTCTTTGAAGCTCCAGGAAGGCTTGGTCATTGTCAGCCCTCAACAGGTTCATAGGTCGCCTCGAAAATGTCAGGCTTGCATGGGTAAAGCTCACCCTTGACGCCGCGAATTATCCAATCGTTGAGATCGGCTCTATGATCACCCTCAAGCGTTCTGATGATCATGCATGTTTGATTGTTGTCACCGCGCTGACCAAGCCACGCGCGCTGATTCTCCATAGCCGCAGCTAGCCAACTCGGCAGCGACCCGACGGGTGCAGGAAAGGTGAATTGCCATGCCTCTATAACAACAGGCTTCTTGCGATATTTCATTTTCATCCCCCGAGATACATTGCCAACGCGATCAGAAGTACGAAGCCATTTGCTGCAAAAGCGATTGCGAGTGCTGTTCTGAAGGGTCGCCGTTCCATTCTTCCAGTCCGCTCGGTAAGACGTAAATCACCACGCAAACAACGAATGCGACGGCAGCCGTGAACCACATCAAGTTGCGATCAGAGCGCTCCTGATACGTGAGAAGGCGCTTGTTCTTCCGCATGCACAAAACTCCGAAACTGAAAGGGTTAGTCGTCGCGTCCTGCAGGTCCGTACAGACGATCAAGAATGTAAGTGGCCGCAATGAACACGACGCAGGCGAAGGCAATGCCGACGATGAATGCAGCGATGAGGCTCATTCCGCAGCCTCATCGCGGTTCCATTCCTGCTCACGCGATGAGACGTCAATGTCCCACATCGCGTCTTTGATCTCGCGATCGTAAGCAGCGCGGATTTGGTTTCCGAGATTGTAGGCAAAGAGCATGTCGCCCGTGAAAGGCCCGTTCCCAACCGGCATGATGAAGCGGCGATCTTTCTGGCCATGTGCCAGAGCTTCAACCGTGAACTCGATGATGTCGCCGTTACGGTCAAAATCGAACGACCCTTGGAAGGCGCCACACTCACCGAGTTCAGTCGGATACCCGACGTCATAGAATTCCATTGTTCCGCCGGAGGCGTTCATGACACGTCTCCATTTTGGCGCGTATCTTCGCGCAACACCTGATCGTTGAGAAAGATCAGAAGGTCATCGACGGATGAGAATGCCCAGCGATCTTGGCTCCAGCCTTCGTAACCTTCGCGGCTTGTGAAGCCTTTGTATTCGCTGCCAAGCGTCACGATGAAACCTCCATCTAGCGCAGGCAGAACGTGAAATTCATGTTTGAAAAATTGCCCCTTATCCACCGTGTGCGTCCTTCTTTTGAAGATCAGCCAGACGAGAGCGAGACCCGCGACCCATACACGTCCCTCAATCTCGTTCCCGTCTGGCGTTGTGCTGGCGGTCTGAACCCCCGCTGCCAGCATTCCGAATTTCAAGGGCGCTGCTGCCGAGAGAGGGTAATCAGCATCATTGCGAGCCGCTTGGGGCTCTCGGCAGCAGCATCGACAAGGTTCCGAGTGAGACGGGAGGAAGTGTCAGACATCCGGACTGAGGTCGATGTCAAAATCATTAGCGCAAGATTTACTTGCACGCAAGAATTTCTTGCGGGTGTGGACGAATTTTTTTGAGGGTAGTTGTTGTCCACTGATTTGATGGGGGCGAAAATGGCAGACGATGGCTTTGGGTGTCTGGCAATGGCGGCGCTGTTGGCGGCCGGAGCGTACTTCGCTTATGACAACTATTTTGCCAGCAATAAAGGCGATTACATCACGATTTACGATCAGACGTGCAGCCCGCTGAGCACTCAGCCGAAGCCCCAAACCTTCCGTCAATGCAAGGACGGAGGCGGCTCGATTTTAATATCGTCAGCCTCTTATCGGATAGATTTTGAACATCAGCGCGTGTTTGCGCTCGGCCTATTTCCGATCAGGTACGACAATTGCCAAGTTGCCGACAGGCTCAATTGGGTCTGCCAGTTTAATGATGGGTCAGGATATGTGCAGGTCGGCGATGGACAATACTTGCGAAGCTCTAATCTTTTGACGGAGCAAACGAACTGGTTGCAATACCAGCTCTCGGGAAAATGATCAGCGCAGCTTGCGCCTGTATTCGACCACCACGCCAAGCAGATCGGCAGGATGCGAAGAATTGACTGTCAGCGTCTTATAGTCGGCGTTGGGCGTCTGAAGGTCATATGCGGTGGCGCCAGAACTGTCGGCGCCCCGAGGCACATAAGTTCTTAGGACAAGCGCCTTTCCGGGGAAGCTTACTACGACAGCGTCGTTTTCGTTTGGACCGATTGACGGGTCAACAATGCAAATATCTCCCTCTTGATATAGAGGTTTCATAGAGTTGTCGCCAATAGATACCGCAAAGCATTCCTTTAAAGACTCTGGTACAGCAAGCATATCCACCGCATACGCGCGCAAACTACTTTGGAGATCGAGCGCGGCCCCCGTTTTTAAAATGGTTTTTTCTATGCGTAACAGAGGAATTTTATGCGACTCCGAAGTAACAGTGTCAATGATCTTTGCAGCTTGAGCAAATGGATCTAGAAGTCCGACATCAATTTTCAAAATCTTCGCAACTGCAACAGCGCGCGCTCTTTTCGGGCCGTTCTTGCCGTTGATCCACGCGCTGACTGCCTGACGCGACACCTTCAGCCTACGTGCCAAATCCTCGTGGCTCATCTTCTGAGCGTCGAGGGCGTCGCTGATGATCTTTGCGATGGAAACCATACTCCGCGAATAAAGTTCACGGGGCAAGTGCACAACGCAAGATAATATTGCTCAGTCGTGGACAAGCCGCAAGAAATTCTTGCGGGCAAGAAAATTTCGTGGCATATCGGTTTGCCATGAACGCAATCGCATCAGCAATTTCGAAGGCAGGCGGCTCGACGAAACTCGCGCGGGCCCTCGGCATCACGCGCCAGGCCGTAGAGCAATGGAAGGGACGCGTCGTCCCCCCTGAACACGTTCTCGCAATTGAGAAGCTGACCGGCATCACTCGATACGAGCTTCGCCCTGACATTTACGGACCGCCCCCCACAAACCCTAAGCATCGACCTTCGGAGCGGGCGGCATGACCGAGACAGCTAAGCGAGAGGGTCCTTACGAATGGTGTTCTCGACTTCATCGAGAACTAGATGAATCCATCCGGCAACTGGATCGGCAAATTGCGGCTCAACAGGAGCCTCGTCAGCGTTTTTCCGGATTAGCTCGTGCCGCTTCGAGATTTCTGCCCGGCTCATCCCTGTTCGTTCGTAAACCAGCGCCGTCAGATCCCGGATGAGAATGTCGTGCGCGGTAAGTTTTGCGAGCACCTGCTGCATCGCGTCGTTGAGTGCGTGAATTGCTGTTTGTTCCGGCGTCATAGGTCCCTCCAGTTGAGGGCCTGACCTTACACGAGTTTCTAGTTCAGTTCGCGTTGCGTGAGTTGGCTGGCGGTTACCGCCGGGACGATGCGTTGTGCCTAAGGCTAGCCGCTGGAAACTGGCGGTAGGGTCACCCGCTCCTTGGAGCCTAAGGGCATGCGTTCGACGTCGTCCCTGCCGTAAGCGTTTTGCCGGTGATCTCATACCTCAGGGGGCCGCCGTGGGTCCTACTAACGCAGAGAGACGTGATCGGGGAGATCATCGGTTCCCTTTCGGGGGAGTGACTCATTGGCCCGCAAATCACGTCGCCACGGCACAAAAACTGAGAGCCTCAAACCGGCAGGCTGAGGCTCTCAAACTCACATGGGGGTTTTACTTAGATGACAGAACAGACGCTACACGAAGATGCTGTCAACGGCAACACAGTCAGTGATTTGCATGTCAAGATAAAGGCAATTCTCAACAGCGATCTTTCCGACGGTGGAAAATTTGCGGCCATCGCAGAAGCGATCGGAGCGCGCGGCGCGGAAGAGATCGCAGCCGTCGTCAAGAAGCCGGTGCGCACCGTTGAACGTCACTACGCAGAACTGCGTAAATATCGCCAACTACGCAAATCTGCGGGTACGCAAAACTGCGGTACGCACGACTGCGTAGTCCCGCAAATCTGCGTAGAAAAACCCGCAAATCTGCGTACTGAAACCACGCAAAATTGCGTACCGGACTCTCACGCGCACACGGATATAACTACACGCGCCACTAAGGAACTTCCTTCGGAAGTAGTTATTCTAGAAAATATTACCCCCCTACTTCGTAGGCCCCCATCATCGAAAACCAAGCCTGCAAACGTCGGATCACGAGGATCTCGTTTGCCGAACGATTGGGAGTTGCCGGAGGACTGGCGGCAATGGACCCTCGTCAACTGCCCGTGCTCGACGCCTGAGACGGTCCAGCGCGAAGCCCTGATCTTCGCAAACTACTGGCAATCGCTGGCCGGCCAGAAGGCCACGAAGGTCGATTGGCGGAAGACCTGGCAGAACTGGACGCTGAAAACCTTCGCAACCGCTCCGATCCGTCCGCAACGCGCTCAGGTCGTCAATGCCAGGGTCGCCGCCGGCCAAGCGGAATTGGCGCGTCTCAACGCGAGGATCGCGGAGATGAGCGCATGAGCCAAGTCGTCTTCACGAAGGTCGTAAAACGGCTTCTCAACGTCTTCGGACCGCCAAGCGTTCCCGACCCGGACGCCCTGTACGAAGAATTCGGAAAGGCGCTGAAGGGCTTCTCGGAATCGATCCTCGACGAAGCGATTGACCGCGTGATGCGCGAGCACGTCTACGCCTCCTGGCCATCGCTTGGTGAGTGCGTGAAGCACTGCCGGAACGTCGCCTACGAGCGCTCGCCGCGGTCGGCGCCAGAGCACCAGAAACTTTCCGAAGACCTCGACAAGCCTTCCGTGGACGAGGCAACGGCGAAGCAGTTGATGGCGTCGTTCAATTCATCGCTTCTCGTCGGAAACAGCTTCGATGCCATCGTTGATCGCTGCCCGATTGGTGGGACGGTTGATGTCTCGGCGCCTTGGGGAATGGAAGTCACGGACAAGGATGGAAAGATTGTTCCGATCCGTAAACGCAAAGGGGAAGCAGCATGACGAAAGATCAGGCAATGCAGGTCATCACCGAAAAGATGACGTCGAAGGGCATTTCACAATCGTGCTGGGCATTAGAAAGTTCGCCAGCGCGCCTTGTTTATTTGGCGCCAGACCCGCGCGGCGGAAAGAAAATCGCAGAACTTCCTCTGAAGCGCTCGCTTGAAAAGCGCACAATTGAGCAGCGGATCGATGATCAGGTGACGCCATGACTCAGATCGTCGCTTACGCAAGAGAGCTTGCAGATAATCTCCGCGAGCTGGCGAGCGTCCAGGAACGGGTGAAAGATCTCATCGGATCTGCCAAAGACGCGGGCATTAACGTCCGTGCACTTCGTAAGGTGGCTCGCGAAATGGTTATGGAATCCGACAAGCGCGAAAAGCTCTACGAAGACGAGGAACAGCTTTGTCTTTTCAGAACTGAGGTCGGGTTGACGACGAGATACGCGGAGGCTGCGGAGTAATGGCAATCACCGCACATCAAGCCTCAAACATCCGTATTCTCTGCATCATGGCTTCGATACGTTTGCGATCGCTGCCGAGTTCAATCTCAGCGAGGCGGACGTTTACGGTTACGTGGCAGCTTGGATTGAGAGGAAGGCAAACAGATGCCGGGACATAAGATCAAGCTTCGCGGCTTTAGACTCAAAGACGGAAAACTTGAACGCATACCAGGCTACGGCCTCGATAGCTCAGCCCGCATAAGGCAGAAGAAATCTAAGCGTACGCGTCCAGTGAAAAGGAAACCATGATGGAAGACGCAGCGCTCAGCCCGACACGGGAACAAATCCGACGCGACACATACGAGCCGCCGCGTGTGGACCAGAATACGAACCGGCGCGCATGGCGCAAGATCTCGGTCTTCGAAAACCTCTACAGCCGAGGTGAGATCGATTGGTGCCATCTGAAGGCGGCAGAGAAGCTCGAAAAGACCTGGCATGGCGCTCAGGGCGCCGACGTTCGCATGGGAACGGATGAGGGCGGTGGACATCCCGACTGCGAATATCCTCGCACCTACTATGCCCAGAAGCTCGCACAGGCCCAGCAGATGCTTCGCCCAAGGGAATGGCTGGCCTTGGTAGACATCATCATGGGGGCGTCATTGGAAGACGTCGGCAGGAAGTGGCGCTCTGTAGGGACTGCGAAGATCGCCCGGGCCCAGGGTCTTGTCCTGGTCTATGAAGGGCTCGACGTGCTGGCGGAGTTCTGGGGGCTCACCAATGAAAAAGGGCGAGCCCGGAGACCCGCCCTCTGATTTGCCTAAGCCCTGAGAGCTATCCTCAGTTGCTTGCCGACCTTGGTCAGTTGCAAGTGTGGTTCGATCTCTTGCCGCAACCGGCTCGCCGCTCCTTCGTCTATGCCCAGCAACTGAGACAGTTCCCGGTGTGAGTTGACAGAACCGCCGTTTGCTTCGATTGAATGGAAAAGGCGACAAGAGGAGTCGTGATCCTCAAGTCGCCTGGTGAGCCGTTGTTACGGGCCCATGCGTCAGTTCCTGGCGTATCCCGATCCCTGGACAGGACAAAGGAGGAAGCAAAGAAGATGACGCAGAAAAAATAACCCTGCTCTAGCGAGCATAGGGGAACGGGTGCCAAAAGGCTGCCCGTTCCCATCTTTCTACTACAAACCGGAGGACTCAGCCATGGGCACAGAGTCAATTTCAACAGCCAATTATGCTGCTGTCATCGCGGACCTGCGCGCGAAGCGGGATGAACTTGACCGCACAATCAATATGCTAGAGGCAATGGCTCAAGTTTCTTCACCTGCCGCGCCAGCGTGGAATCTCCTATGATTCCAATCTACTCCATCCGTTGGGTTTGTCAAATGGATAATTGCCAATTTTCGCGGCTCAACTCAGTGACAGAAAAGACTCTGCCTAAATTTGCCTGAACATTCCTTTGCTTGCTGCCTATTGACGTTCGGGCCCAAATCACCGAGACGTTGTGCTATGTTGTGCGTCTTGCGCGAAGAGATCGCTTTGCGACGCACGCTTTCCTGACAATCTGAATCCCCGCTCCGCTCGCGTGATCCTTCACGGGATAGCAACGACACGCGCTCTTGCACCCGAACACGCCCTGTTGGCGAGCGGAGCGGGGCTCCCCAAACCTGTAGCCGCGTCGCGCCGGGCTGCTTCCCTCGCTTAAGCGCGATGTTTTGCCGTGTCTGTCCTCCACTGCCGCGAGGTCGATGCGGAAGGCGCAGGTCCCTCATTCGTAACCAGTCCGAAACTTCACCCTTCCCCCAGGGAGATCGACGCATGGAAAACCCCTCACTTTGGAAGCTGGTCACAGCCATTCCCCGCGGTCTCGCCTTTGTGATCGTGGGCCTGGGATCGTTTCTCGCAACCCAGTGGAAGCAGTACACGCCGTTCGGCCAGATGCTGTGGGTGCTCGCGCTCATCGCCATCTCGGTTGACGCCGGTATCGCCTATCAGTTCGGCTCGACGCTCTCGGTCCTGCACGCGGCAGGCTTTGCGCTTGTCGCACTGGCGTTCTGCATCCTGCCGGACGTCTCGGCTATGGAATTCCGCAAGGGCCGCAAGACTACTGGCGGATGGATCGCGCTTGCCTGCGTTCCGCTCGGCATGGTCGCCTTCCTGACGCATCTGGGCTACTCGGCATCGATCCGCGTCGGTGACTTCCAGCAGTCAGACGTTCACAACGCCAAATACGAAGACACCCGCGATGCTGTGAAGGACGCGGAAGGCCGGATCAAGCAGTTCAGCGACCGCATTTCAGAACTCAAAGCGGCTAACCCGTGGATCACCACGGTATCGGCTGATGGTCTTAAAGCTCAGGAGCCTGCTCTTGAGGAAGCCATTGCGCAGGAATCGCGTCGCGGCGGCTGCGGTCCTAAGTGCCTTGCTCTAAAGCAGAAACTTGCTGACGTCATGGAACAGGCCGGTAAGGCTGAAGAACTCGCCTCACATGAAGCCATGCTGGTTGCTGCCCAGCGTGGCCTCGATAAGGCCCGTGCCTCGGCCCATGACGCAACCTATGTCTCATCGACGGCAGTCAACCACACCGACACCCTGTTCAAAGCCATCAGCTTCGTTCGTGGCCAGTTCACTGAGAACGTGACCATGACGGACCGTGACGTCACGAACACCGGCATCATGGGCGCATCCTCGATTGCGTTCCTCTTGCTGGCGCCGCTCTTCTACCTCGCAGCTGGCCTTAACCGGCGTCCTGGTGTCCTTGATGCCTGGATCCATGGAAAGGAAGAGCCGCAAGACATTTGGCAGCTCCAAGTCAAGCGGAATGAAGCTGCGACGGCTGGCGGCGTTCTTCGAGAGGAATACACGATCAACGATCATCGCGGCGTGAACGAGCTTGCGAGCCGCCTCACGACCAATCGTGATCGAGCTCTCGCAATCCTCAACGGGGGTGCTGCATGAACCTCAACCAGATCGACATCCGACAACTGACGCAGTTCGCGGGCAAGGTTCTTATCGGAATCGGACTGGCAATGTTCTTCTTCAATCTCAACATCGGGTTGGAGATGTTCCGCCATTCCGGTCTTGAGATCGCCGTCGCCGGCTTTCTTTTGAAAGCGATCTGACTTGGCTACTCTCCAGCTTTCGACCGCGGTCAGAAACGCTCGTCTCGACAGCATAGAAGCGACAATCGGCACGAGCCCGGTTCTGAAGATCCTGACCGGCTCGGCGCCGGCCAACTGCGCAGCGGCTGAAACCGGGACGGTCCTCGCGACGCTTGCTTTGCCATCGGATTGGATGGCGGCGGCATCGGCAGGTAGCAAGGCCAAATCCGGGACTTGGCAGGATCTCTCTGCCGATGCCACCGGAACGGCTGGGTATTTCAGGGTCTATGACAATTCCGGAGCGGTTTGCGGCATCCAGGGCGATGTGACGGCGACGGGCGGCGGTGGGGCCATGACGGTCGACAATACGTCATTCGCAGTGGGTCAGAGCTTCACGGTGACGGCGTTTTCTCTGACGGATGGCAATGCCTAATGGCGATCTCAAACCTCATCCATCAGCAAACAACGACGACAGGAACCGGACCTTATACCCTGACTTCTGTCAATGGACGGCAGACATTCAATAATGCGTTTGGAAATGGCTCGGCGACGAACCGCTTCCCGGTCTTCATGCAGAACCAAGCCGCCGCGGAATGGATGCATGCGAAAGGTCATCTCTCAGCAGCAAATACCCTTGTCATCGACACGGTCAAGGGAGGGTCAAACGGTACGAGTGCAGTCAGCTTCTCTGCCGGAACGATTGATGTAACCAGCGCGGTTCCAGCAGAGCATCTGAGTTCCGCAACGGTCAACATCGAAGCTTTTGGCGCCATTCCTGATGGAACGACGGCATGCGATACAGCGTTTGCAGCGGCCTATGCATGGCTTGGATCGTCAGGCGGTGTCATCGAGTTTGGTCCCGGTGACTATCTTTTCGGGTCGCGGATCGCTATTACGCTCCCGAACTCAAGGTATTGCCTAGGCTTAAAAGGTGCGGGTTCCAATCTCACGCGATTGGTCTGGTCAATCAGCAGTGGCGGCATTTCGCTGACGCAAGGCAATGCGCACAATTCCTTCCGTGTGGAAGGGTTTTCGATCGTCACGAAGGCAGCCAATGGGGGAACCGGTTTTGAGGCCAAAGGCAAGACGCAGGTCGCCTCCGAGCCATCACTACTTTGCGATGTTGTCTTCGCTCCAGATGACTATGCGGTCAATACGACAGGTAGCCATTATTGGTCAATTTGCATTCATCTGCAGGGTTGGGGAAACATTTCATTCTATCATTGCTACACGTATGGGCAATGGAAGGTTCCAACGAATAGCGTAACATCCGCTCTGGGACAGGGAATCCGCATCGAAGGCGATGCGACCATGACGGGAAGCGGCAGTGGCTATATCACGATCATCAACTTCTTCGATTGCTCGTTCAGCTATCACGACTACGCGGTTGTCCTCGGTGACTACTGGCAAGGAATTACGTTCAACACCTGCAATTTCAACGGACAGATCGGGACTTCCGGTATATTCCAGAGCGGTAGTACGAGCGGTGTGCTTGCTCTCCTGTGCTGCATTGGATGCCAGTTCAATACGGGAGGATCTCAGATTGATCTCTCAAACGCAGGTGTCAATAATCTCGTCCTCAATGGAAATACGATTGGCGCCTATAATACGAGCACAGTGGGAGCCGCGATCGGACCTGGCTTGAATGCCACGATCGTAGGAAACTTCTTCCTCAACTACGGTTCCAATACAGGCATCGTCGGCGCATCCGGATCCGGTTCCGGTCATGTCATTACCGGGAACATGTTCAAGGGACTGAATACGGGCGTCGTTGCGGCATCTGGGTCATCGGGATGGGTCGTTGGGCTCAATAAGTATCCATCGACAACGACAAAAACCGTGGATTCCGGATCAGCAAATTCATTCGGAACAGCGGCTGCTGGCGCCATGACAGGCGTTGTGCCCTAACTTTATCGCGAAGACATTTCAGTGATCATAGCGTCGCGATCTTCGGCGTCTTCTGCCTCTCTCATGGCAATATAGACATCGCTAACAACGCCCTGCAGATTATTAAGAGGAATAGACGAGAGAGAAATGCCGCTATGCGTGCAGCCGCCTATCAGCTTTTCAAGGCCTGCATTCAAAGCCTCTGTTCCAATTTTCCTATGAATTGATCGCATCAGTAATTTCCCCATGACATGTTCTTTAAATGACAAAGAAATTCATCAATTTTTCTAATGATGTATGGGCGTGAGGAATATAGATCGTTGGCTTTCACCAGGACGAGAATGAACGTCGCTGTTTCTGTGGGTCCATAAATCTTTTCCGCCCTCGAAACATAAGGTGCAAGGCGGCAATCAGTAATGTCCAACATGGCAGAGTACCCCTATTTCGAAAACTGATTATGCATCCTGAAATCGAACGTTTATAGGGCAAATAAATGATCGGCGCACCTATTGGTTTCGCGATTGGCGCGCCGTTGGGGGTTACAACAGGCCTAACTGCCAGCCTTAACGTCACGCTCGGAAATGCCACGCTGGCGTCTACCGGCACGCTTGCTCTTGCAGGCGAAGTCGGAATTGTCCTTGCAGACGCGGTTCTTACCTCAACCGCCGAGATCGACATCATCGGCCAGGAGGGAACGGTCCTTGAAGATTGCGTTCTCTTTGGGCGGTCGCACATAAGGCCGCGCATTCGGCTCGCCTCGGGTCGCTCTCACGGCTACCGCCGCGAAGGAACATCGAGCGGCTCACCTATCAGCCGCATAACATCGACTGGACATCAGCTTTCACGTCTTGCTTCAGGAGGGAGCACATAACCATGATGACGCCCTCCAAATACTTCGTCGGCGGCGCGATCACGCTCACGGCCCAGTTCACCGGCAGCGATGGCAACCTCGCAGACCCGACAACAGTCGTGCTGAAGCTCAAAGCCCCACATGGCAAGCTGCTCACCTACACCTATGGGACAGACGCCAACGTCTCAAAGGCATCGACCGGCAACTATGAGGCCATCGTGACGCCAGATTGTGCCGGACGCTGGTTCACCCGCTGGGAAGGCACCGATGCTCTCGGGAATGTCCTGCCCATTGAAGACTTCATCGCCGTGCAGAGGTCTCGCTTCCTGCATGGCCCAGACTGCTATTGGGATTACTTGTGACAGATCGCAAAGTTGGGCGCCCATCCAAGTACAAACCTGAGTTTGCTGAGCAGGCCAAAAAGCTTGCTGCGCATGGGTTCACTGATGAGGAAATGGCTGACTTCTTCAGCGTTGCTGTCTCAACTCTCTATAAATGGAAGGCGGAACATACAACATTTTCGGAGGCCATAAAAATAGGTGGCGCTCCTTGTGATGATCGTGTTGAGCGTTCGCTCTATCAGCGCGCCAATGGTTATACGATCAAAACTGAGAAGGTATTCAACGACAAGGGCACGATTGTCAGGGCCGATACCTACGAGCATATCCCGCCTGACACCGGTGCTGCGATCTTCTGGCTGAAGAACCGTCGTAAGGATCAGTGGCGCGACAAGACCGAGACCGGGTTTACAGACCCTGATGGTAAGCCGATGGCTCCGATGTTGAATGTCTCTCTCTCCCGAAATCAATCTTGAGCTGCATCCGAAACAGGCCTTAGCGCTTGAGACGGATGCGACAGAGGTTCTTTACGGAGGGGCGGCGGGCGGCGGCAAATCGCATCTCATGCGTGTTGCGGCTCTGTTGTGGTGCTCGGCCATCCCAGGCCTGCAGGTTTACCTGTTTCGCCGGGTTCGTGAAGACCTGATCAAGAACCATATGGAAGGCCCGAAAGGCTTTCGCTCTTTGCTGGCTCCGTGGGTTCTATGCGGCTTCGTTCGTATTGTCGATGACGAGATAAGATTCTGGAACGGATCGAAAATCTATCTCTGTCACTGCAAGGATGAGAAGGACATCTACAAGTATCAGGGCGCCGAAATCCACGTCCTGCTGCTCGATGAGCTGACGCATTTCACCGAGAGCATGTACCGCTTTCTGCGCTCTCGCGTTCGCATGGTCGGCTTGAAGGTTCGTGACGATTGGAAGCGCAGATTCCCGCGCATTCTCGCCGGCGCCAACCCTGGCAACGTCGGCCACCTTTGGGTGAAATCCACGTTCGTCGATGGCACTGAGAGTTACAGCGTTCGGGACATGAGCCCTGAAGATGGCGGCATGAAGCGCCAGTTCATCAGGGCCGTTCTCGACGACAATCCGTCGATGGCCTCCGACGACCCCGGCTATGAGATGAAGCTGCATGGTCTGGGCTCGTCAACTCTGGTCAAGGCCATGCGCTTCGGTGATTGGGACATCATCGAGGGTGCGTTCTTCGATTGCTGGTCAGGCGAGAAGCATATCGTCCGGCCATTCACGATCCCGCCAGACTGGACCAAGTTCATGTCCGGCGACTGGGGCTCGGCTAAGCCGTTCTCGTTCGGATGGTGGGCTGTTGTCGGTGATGACTTTGTCGCTGAGACAAACTTGGGAGCCAAGATCACGCTGCCCCGCGGCTGCATTGTTCGCTACCGGGAATGGTACGGCATGATGCCGGGCAAGCCCAACGTCGGTTTGAAGCTGACGGCAGATCAGGTCGCTCTCGGCCTTCTTGAGCGTGAGCCTGAGAATGAGAAGATCGACTATCGCGTGCTCGATCCGGCGGCGTTTACGCAGGACGGCGGCCCCTCCATTCATGATCGCATGCGGGACGCAGCCCATACGAAGCGCAGGCACTTGGTATTCCGTCGCGCCGACAATGCCCGTGTCTCGACCCGCGGTGCCATGGGCGGATGGGATCAGATGCGCCAGCGCCTGCAGGGGGATGAGGATGGTCGGCCAATGCTGGTGACGTTCTCGAACTGCGTGGACTTCATCCGGACAGTCCCGGCGTTGCAGCATGACCAGTCTCGGCCGGAAGATATCGACACGGATGGCGAAGACCATGCCGGAGACGAGGGCAGATATGCCTGCATGTCGCGGCCGTGGGTGAAGAAAGCGCCGACGCCGACCATGACAAAAGACAAGAGCTACAAATCACTGGCAGATAGCGAGGACGCAGGCGGATGGCGGACGTTGTAACGGCGACAGATGGAGCGGTGGCGCAAGCGCGGCCGTCCTATACGCCCGATCTCGGTCGCATGCGCAAATGGTTCACGGCTTACGAGACCAACAAGGATTTCGAGATCAAGGAGCGCCAGGAAGCGCTGGCCTATTATCACGGTATCGGACAGTGGTCGGAAGCTGAACGCAAGAAGCTGAAGAAGCGTGGCCAAGCGCCGATCTTCGACAACAGGATTGGCCGCAAGATCGATTTCCTCGTCGGCGTCGAGCAGCGCATGCGCCGCGACCCGAAAGGCTATCCCCGGACGCCGAACGATGAGCAGAGCGCGGATGTCGCCACGGCCGGCATGCGGTATGCCTGCGACATCAACCGCTGGGAGTTCATCGGTTCATCAGGCACGCATGATGGCTTGGTCGAAGGCATCGGTGTGATGTTCGTCGGCATCAAGCCATGTGCCGGTGGCCTTGAGCCTGAGATGAAGCACGTCCAGGCCGATCGCTACTTCTATGACCCGCGGTCTATGCGCCCCGACTTCGAAGATGCCAAATACATGGGCCTCTATCTGTGGATGGACATCGACGACGCCAAGGAGAAATGGCCTGCGAAGGCTGATCTGCTCGAAAGCATGATGGACAGCAGCATTGGCAATTCATTGTCGATCTCGGATCAGAACCATCAAACGGCTTGGGCCGACTTTGAACAGCGCCGAGTTCGTGTCGTCGAGTTCTGGGAAAAGCGCATGGTGCCTGCGCCGATGAGCCATCCGGCGTTGATGAATTCCACGGCCATGACGGGTAGCCGCATGGTGATGGGCTGGGCCTACTGCAACTTCGTCAATGAGGTCGATCTAGAAAGTGGCGTGTCGCCTTATATCGACGAGGAAGGCAAGCCCGATTGCCCCTATGTGGCGTGGTCGCCTTACATCGACGAGCGCGGCAATCGTTACGGTCCGATCCGCAACATGAAACCGATGCAGGACGAGATCAACCATCGACGCTCGAAGTTCCTGCACCTCAACTCGACGAAGCAGATGCACACCCGCAAAGGTGCGCTGTCGGATGTCGACGAGGCACGACGCCAGTTCGCCCGTCCAGATGGCATCATTGAGCATGACGGCGCCGAATGGGGCAAAGATGTCGGCATTATTGATCACTCGGCCGATATTCAGGGCCAGTCTGCTTTGCTTGAGCAGGCGCAGTCGGCGCTAGAGAACCTCGGTCCAAACCCAGGGCTCATCGGCAAGGGCGGCGGCATCGCAGATCAGTCTGGCCGCGCGATCCTTGCGCAGCGTGACAGCGGAATGACTGAGTTGTCCCCGGTGTTCGAGCGCAATAGAGACTGGAAGCTGCGGGTCTATCGCAAGCTCTGGGCACGCTGCAAGCAGGCATGGACGGCAGAGAAGTGGATCCGGATCACGGATGAGAACGACGCGCCGCAGTTCATCGGCCTTAACCAGTACGGCATGGACCCGCAGTCTGGCCAGATGATAAGCCAGAACGTCGTCGCCAGGATCGACGTCGACATCATCATGGAAGAAGGCCCCGACGTCATCACCATGAACGAGGAATTGCTGCAGACGCTATCGCAGCTTGGCCCGAATGCCGTTCCTCCCAAGGTGCTGATAGAACTCTCGAACGCCCCGAACAAAGATCGTCTGTTCAAGATGATCGACGAGGCAACGCAGCCAGACCCGATGGTCGCGCAGATGCAGCAGCGCATGGCACGTCTCGAACAGTTGGTACAGGCATCGACGGTCGACAAGAACGTGGCGCAGAGCGAGCTATGGCGTGCTCAGGCCGCGGCCGCCTTGATGAAAGCATCAACGCCTGAAGCACCAAAGCCTGCTGGGACAGATCCGATGGGCAATCCGTTGCCATCGGCACCGCCGCAGATGCCCAATCTGGCGATGGCCGATCAGTTCCTCAGAATGTTCCCGTTCCACTATTCACAGCCGACCATCGAACAGTTCGCGGAAGGCGCCCCCCCGCCGCAGCCGCCTGTCGATCCAGAAGACCAGCAGCAATCGCCCATGCAAGGCGCTCCTGCTCAGCCACAACTCCCGCCGCCAGGTCCGCCCGGTGGCCTACCCGTCAACCCGCAACTCGCAGGAATGTAAATGGATTACGAAGAGATGAAGCTCGAATGCCTGCGTCTTGCCGTTGGGAGCGGGGCGAAGGGCGACGAGGCCGTGACGTTAGCGACGAAGTTCTATGAGCATTGCCGCGGTCGCAATCAGAATGATCTCGTCGGCGGCGGAAAAGCTCGTGTCGTTGGCAAGAATGGCAACGTTCCCGATGCACTCAAGGATTACAAGCCGGAATAAGGCTTGCTGTAGACGTGCGTAAGACTCGCCGGCTCAAGCGGCGTATCGCGACTGTCCGCGCGTAATCGGACAGACCTCGCACCAGCCGGGCGATATCGGCTGCTTTCGTGACCAGCTACGACAAAGCGGAGAGTGACCATGACGACTGAGAAGTCGGCAGATGATGCCGTATTGACTGACGTATTCTCTTCAGGCCGCGACAGGGGAGGCAATGACGCGCCGCCCGCTGCGCCCGAAGCTACAGCTCAATCGGAAACGGTTGCCGAACCGGCAGAGCAAGCATCGGACGCTGAGCCAAAGGGGTACCGAGATCCTTCAACAGGACGTTTTGTCCCTCTCAAAGAGCTGACGACCGAGCGCGAAAAACGCCAAGCGGCGGAAAAAGCGCGTGAGGAAGAAGCTCGCCTGCGCAAGGAATCTGACGAGCGCATCGCTCAGATGGAGCGGCGTTTCCAGGAGATCGAGCGCAATCAGCGGCAGGCCCAAAACCCGCCCCAACCACAGCAGCCACCGCCTGATCCGTTTGTCGATCCGGCCGGTGCCTTGGCATTCGAACGGCAGAACTTCCAGCAAGCTCTGCTCAATCAACGTCTCAACTTCTCCGAGATGATGGCCCGCAACAAGTTCGGCGATCAGGCTGTTGACCAAGCCCTGCAAGCCGCACAGCAGGCAGGCGTCATCAACGAGCAATGGGTAGCGCGCTCGCGCGACTTCTACGGCGATCTCATGAACTGGAAGAAACGCCAGGACGTCTTGAGCCGCGTCGGCGAAGACCCGGAAGCTTACGAGAAGTCGATCGAGGAACGTGTTCGCGCCAAGGTGCTGGAAGAATTGAAGACGGGCAACAGGTCGGTGATGCCGGGACAGGCGCCAGCCGCACAGCCCCAGCCGCAGTTTCCAGGCTCGCTCGCAGATGCGACGGCGTCCGGACCGTCAGCTGGGCATCCACAAAATGACGAAGCCTTGATGGGCACCGTCTTCGGTTCAGGCCGAAAGCGAAAGTAAGCCGCGTTCGCGGGCTTCGTGATCCGCAACCCCTGATCACGAAAGATCACACACATGTCAACGACCACCGTTCTGTCAGGCTTGGAACTGACGAAATGGCGCTCGAAGTTCATCATGGAATACATCCGTGATACCGGCTTCGAGCCCTACATGGGCGACTCGGCGATGGATATCATTTCCGTCGTCAACGATCTCCAGACCGACGGCTACACGATCCGCATTCCGCTGCTCGGCAAGCTGAATGGCGCTGGCGTGACCGGCAATACGTCGCTCACCGGCAACGAACAGCAGATGGATCAGTACTACCAGGATTTGTCCTGGGAATTCCGCCGTCAGGCTGTTCTGGCGACGAAAAAGGACCGCGCCAAGTCTGCTGTCGATTTCATGGCGCAGGCTCGTCCGTCGCTCAAAGACTGGTCAACCGAGAACGTCAAATATCGGCTGATCGAAGCCTTCCACAAGATGTCGGACGGCACGCCGTTCTCGTCGGCCAATGCCACGCAGCGCAACGCTTTTGCTGCCGGCAACTCTGATCGCATCCTGTTCGGGGCCACGCGGGCAAACTATTCCGCAACGCATGCCACGGGACTGACCGCGATCGACAACACGGCGGACAAGCTCAGCACGGCGGTTGGCTCGCTGGCGAAGTTCATGGCGCGCCAGGCACGTCCAATGATCCGGCCGTTTAAGACCGGAACGCAGGGACGCGAATACTACGTCATGTTCTGCCATCCGCTCGGCTTCCGCGATTTGAAAGCCGATACGGTGATGCAACAAGCCAACCGCGACGCCCGCGCTCGTGATGTGGATAGCAACCCGCTCTTCCAGGATGGCGATCTCATCTATGACGGCGTGATCTATCGCGAAATCCCTGAGTTCTATCAGGGCAAGGACGCCGATAGCGGGCTCAATGCCGACACCACGTTCTCGAACGGCTCGATCCAATGCGGCGTGTCGTTCCTGTGTGGTGCGCAGGCGATTGGCTTCGTCAACAAACAGGCAGCTATTCCGACGTCGCGCGCCGACGACGATTACGGCTTCCTGAAGGGCGTCGGCATCGAGTTTGCCGACGGCATCGACAAGCTGCGCTGGAACAACAATCCAGGCGGCATCAACAACGGCAAGGACGTTGGCATGGTCACCGTCTATCACGCGGCCGTGGAATAAGGAGACTGACACATGGCTATCTATACGACATCGCAGTCTCGTGTGAGCGGCAAGGCCAAAGCGCAGGGATCAGCCACCCAGGAGGTTGTCATCCCGTTCATCGTGGCAGTAACCACGGGCATGATCGACAACGCGAATGACGAAGTCGGATTGGCATGGGTGCCGAAAGGCTTCGTTCCGACCGGCATCGTCTTCAATGTCACGGATATGGATACCTCGACGGGTCTCCTGTTCGACGTTGGCGACGACAGCGACGAAAATCGTTGGCTGGCGGCTGTGTCCGGCCAGGCAGCGGCGACCTTCGCTACGCTTGATCCTGCGGCTCTTCTCTACAAGTACACGGATCGCACCCTGATCAAAGCCTACGTCAACACGGCGGCGACGTCAGGTGCAGCCGGTACCATCAAGGGCGTTCTGAAGGGCCTCGTCAACGAAGAGTTCGACACCACGCCGCTTGTGGCGGCCTGATGAACCATAGAGCGGCGGGAAACTGCCGCTCTTTCTTTAGGCAACAGGAGACGAGATGAAGTTCAAATTCATCGGTGAAGAGCAGTCCGAGTTCATGGGGTTCAAATGGTATCCCGGCACGGAACATGATGTCACTGACCCGCATGCGGTCAACAAGCTTTCGAACTCGATTCTGTTTGAGAAGCTTGGTGAGAAACCCGGCCGCAAGGCCAAGCAGGTGAGCGAGAATGGCGACGACAAGAACGCCGACTGAGCTTGCGAAAAACGCACTGCTGGCTCTCAACATCATTGCCGCGGAAGAAACGCCGTCGGCGGCCGACAGCCAGTACGTCATCAACCGCTATACCGATCTCTTCGAAGAGATGATGGTGAATGATGAATTCTACTGGCCTGTCTCTGAAATCCCGGCTGCCGTGTTCGAGCCGCTCACCCAGATCATGGCGCTGATCATCATGCCGGCATTCGGAGAGCCCGTTGATCCGGACTCGATGGATGAGGGGCTGCGCATTCTCCGGCGCCGGCTGCGCCGCACGGTCAACGTCAAGTCCGACGAACTCGCAACGCATTTCGAAGACTTCTGATGGCAATCATTCCTTTCCAGCTCCCGACCGGATCGACCAAAGGCAAGTTCCTGCAGGGCGGCGCCTGCCGGCTGATCAACTGCTACGCCTCTGAGATCGGTCCAGAGGGAAAAGTTCCGCGCGCGATTTATTCCTCCGACGGCTTGCAGGGCTTCTGTCTTTTGCAAGGTGTCCCATCGACGATCGGGTGTCGCGCGGCTCTGAACCTTGACGACGTCGCTCTTTATGTCGTCGCTGGAACGGCGCTCTACAAAGTCTCGCAGAACGGCAATCAGACGCTGATCGGCTCGATGAACATCTCGACCACGGCGCCGGTGTTCATGGTGCGCAACCGCCGCGTTCCGGCCGACGTGACGATTGTCTGCGACGGCCTGATGTACAATTGCCGGAACGACGTGCTGTCCCAGGTCACGGACCCTGATCTTTCCGGTCCGACGTCGCTCGATTACAGCGACGGCTACATGCTGATTACGACGGCGCTCAGCAAGTTTCAGATCAGCGCTATAGATGATGCCACGAGCTGGGATGGATTGGATTTCGCGACGGCAGACGGAAGTCCAGATGCCCTCGTGCGCGTGATCACCTATCAGGCCTATGCCTACCTGATGGGAGCGGAGACCACAGAGGTTTGGCAGGATACCGGTGGGTCGGACTTTGCGTATTCGCGCGCCTACGTCATTCCTGTGGGCATTTTTGGTGCAGCATCGGCGCAGAAGGTCTCTGATTCAATCTTCTGGATTGGACATGACAAAACGGTCCGTCGTCTTTCTGGCGGAGATGGAGCCGTTGTGATCTCGGAACCTGACGTCGAGAACGACATTCAGGCTACAGAGGATGCTTCGACGATCAGGTCTGCGGCTTGGATCGCGAACGGCCGCATGTTTTACATGATCTCCACGCCGGATTGGACGTGGGTTTATGATACGTCCATGAAGCGCTGGCACGAGCGTCAGACCTACGGGCAGAAGAACTGGCAGGTATCCTTCGTTGTCGGGTTCGGCACCAAGATCATAGCCGGTGATGTGGCGTCCGGCGCGCTTTACGAGATGAGTGCGAAGTTCACCGACGATGCGGGCAAGCCTCTAATCTCGAGCGTCGTTCTTCCGCGCGTGCATGCCTTTCCGTATCGCCTGAGATACTATTCGCTCTATCTCGATGTTCAGAAAGGCGTCGGCGTCGGCCAGGGCGCATCGCAGGACGTTGACCCTGAGATCATGGTGGAATGGTCTGACGACGGGGGAGCGACATATAAAGGGCAACGGACGCTGAAAATCGGCCAGCAAGGCAAGCCGATGGTTCGGGTTCGTACGCATCGCCTCGGTCAAGCCGGAGAAAATGGCAGAGACTTCAGAATCTCGTGGTCGGCTAAAGTTGATCGCGCGCTCTATCAGGCTGCGGCCAACGTGCGGCAGGTCGCGGCCTAATGGGTCTGTTCGATCCGCCGCCGCCCGGCAACATGACGACGAGCACGGGAAAGATCAGTGACGCGGCCTATGCCTGGTTCCGATCGTTGGGACAGAGCCTTTCCGGGGCTGTCTCAGGTTTGTCGACTGTGCAGGGTCAAACAGAATCTGGAACGTTCTCTATCTCATTCCCAGTCAATCAAAGCTATCGGGCAAAGATCAACTCGGCTTTTGGATTTACGATCACATCGATCACGTCGCGCTGCGCAAGCGGGACGTGTACTGCGACATGGAATATCAGTGGCACAGACATTACAGCGACACCGAATTCCGTCTCGACATCAGCGAATATCCAAACGCCGACGGGAAACAATGTCGTCGCTGTCGGTCAGAATTTGAATTGTGTTATTAGCGCGAACTCGTCGTGCCAGTATGCGATCTTTGAGATCGCCTATACGAGAACGTGATGGGAATGTTCGCGCGTTGGGACGGCGGACCTGTGACGGTTTCCTACATTGGAACGCAGACCATCTTCACCGGAAGTTCCGGGTCGGTTTCCTTCACGGTTCCAGCGCTAGGTGGCAACCAGTGGGTTGTTGTCACCTGCCAGTTTCTAGGGTCTTCGCGAACTCTGTCGTCAATTGGCGGCGCTGCTGCGACGAAGCTTGTCGAGAGTGCAAATACCGGTGGCTTGGCAGACACGCGATCTCAAATCTGGATCGCAAAACCGGCTGCCGGAACGACAATCGTAACAATCCCCACATCTACCGGCACGGAGGCCTATTCTCTCTATGTCGTGAGCAACCTGATTAATGGTGGAGCAGCAAGCTCTACCGCTGTGACGACGGGTTCTGGGACAAGCCTGTCGTCGCTGTCTGCCCCCGCCGGCTCTGCCGTGATCAGCATCGCCATGCTGTTCTGTGCCGATACTCCAGCGACGGCCTGCACCTGGAGCGGCGGCGTCACCCAGGATGCATTTGGCGGGGCAACAGCTGGGATCAGTGATCTGCGATGGTCGCCGGCGCATGCGTTGCCATCGGTGGCGACGACTTACGGGCTTTCCTTCTCATTCAACGGCGGCGGCTTCACGACCGGTAGCGCCGTTGCCTTGCGGTAAGCACTTCCTCACATAGGACAACAGACCATGGCCTTTTTTGACTGGAACGGATCGCAGGCGCGGTCCGACATCAACAGCGCTTACAAAAAAGCAAACGCGGCGCTCGATCAGGGCTATCAGACGTCTCAGGGCTATTATGATCAGGCGGCATCGAATTATCAGCCATGGGTGACGTCGGGCCAGCAAGGCCAGCAGATGTATGCCGATCTGCTTGGTCTCAATGGCACGGATGCAAGATCCAATGCACAGGGTGTCATTACCTCTGATCCGCTGTGGACCGGGCAGCTTGCATCGGATCAAAATGCGGCTCTGAAAGCGCTCAATGCGCGCGGCCTTGGAGCATCTGGAACGGCTGCCTTAGCCGGCCAGCGCGTTCTTTACCAGAATTATAACAACATCCTGTCCGATTACGCCAACCTCGGCAACCAAGGCCTGTCCGCAGCAGGAAGTCAGTCAAACGTTTATACGGGTCAAGGTGACAATGCCTATGGCTATGGCGCGACGAAGGCCAATAACGCGATAGGGCAAGGGAGTGCGATCAGTCAGACGCGGAACACTGGTCTCAACAATGTGCTCGGCATCCTTGGCACGGGCGCGAAGGCTGCAACCGCGTTTGGAGCACTCTAATGGCCAATTATTACGCTCCAATATCTCAGTTTCGCACCGGACCCGGTGTCAACTTCGAGCCGGTCAATCAGGCGCTCGACGTGATCATTCAACAGCAGAATCAGAACCGACAGTTCGGCTTTCAGCAGAAGGCCTCAGACCGGGCTGACCAGCAGTTGGCATTCGAGCAGCAGCAGGCGAAGCAGGCAACACAACGACAGCGCGTCGCTGATTTTGGCAAGCAGGCCACGGCTGTCGATCAATTGACAGATCCAACGCAGCGGGCCGCCGCATGGCAATCGATCATTCGATCTCACGGCACGCAAGGTCTTTCTCCGGAAGAACTCGACCCGGTTACAGGCCCGAAACTGATGGCGGCTCAGGCTGGTATGTATCTCGATCCCAGAGACAGTCAGGCTAAGGATCTGGAACTTCAGAAAACCAGAGCCGAGATCGGAAAGCTCAATGCGCAGGCGGCTAACGGCGGCAGTGAGTACGGGAAGGCAGGAACGATTGTTCAGGATTCGAACAGGCGGTTTTATTCTGTCCAGTTCGGCGCGAATGGGCAACCCAAGGTCAAACCTCTCGAGTTCGGCGGAGCGCCTGGAACGCAGCCGGGTCAGCCTGGAGCACCACCCGTCGCTCTGACACCGTCGCGCGGCGTCGCTGTCCAAGGCGATCTGATGTACGACAAGGCCACGGGCGGATCTGTTCGCAATGTCGGCACCAACGTCGCCGCAGGCAAGTCGGCTCTAGTCCAGGGCGAGGCGCAGGGCAAGGCTGCTGCGAACCTGCCATTGGCAGAAAATGCAGCATCGCGTGTACTCGGCGCGATTGGCGGGCTTCTGGCTAACCGCCGAGGATTGGACCGCGTCACGGGTACGGTTTATGGGCGGCTTCCAGAGGTAACGAACACATCCAACGAAGCGAAAAATGCCCAAGCATCAATCGACTTCATCAACAGCAACACATTCCTTCAGGCCTATAATGATCTCAGGGGCGCTGGTGCGATCACGGAGAAAGAAGGCGAAGCGGCCCAGGCCGCCTACAACAAACTTCGGTCTCAACAGCTCGGGACAGACGATTATATCAAGGCCGTTCAAGACTATCGTGATCAAGTGATCAGTCTCCTAAACATCGCGCGAGCCCGCGCCCAGGGCGGCAACGTCGTCGGCGTCAGCCAAGGGCAACCAGCCCCACAAGCTCCGGCCAACGGCGGATGGTCTATTAAGAGGCTCGACTGATGGCGACTTACGAGATCACCGGGCCTGACGGATCGCGCTATCAGATCAGCGCACCTGATACTGCGTCGCATGACGAGATCATGGCCTACGTGCAGCAGAATGCGGCGCAGGACCCAAAAGCGGCCGCGGCAGCACCTGATGTCCCTAAGCTTGACGATCTTGCCCAACGGGCGGATGCGCGCGTTGCCAAGGAAGCGGCCGGTGGCCTCGTTCCGCAACCGAGCGTGGCAAGCTATCTGCCGTTCGGTTCCTGGCTCGATGAGGCCTCGGCCGGCATCGATGCAGGCCTGAATGCCGTCACGGGCGGCCGCGTTGGCCAGCCATACGCCGAGGCGAAAGCCTACCAGGATGCACGCCAACGCTATATCGACAAAAACGCCAGTGGCGTCTCCAAAGGTGCGGCCGTCGCAGGCGGTATCGTTGCCAGTGCGCCGTTTGGTGCCCTCAGATTGATGCGTGGAACATCTCTTGTTCCTGAGATCGTCAACGCGGCTGGGACAGGCGCGGTTTACGGCGGAATTTATGGTTCCGGTGAAGGTGAGGGAGAAGACCGGCTCAAGAACGCAGCCATCGGCGCCGGCGTCGGCGCGATAACCGGTGGCGTCGCGGCTCCGATTGCCAGGGGCGTCGGAAATGCAGCAAACTACATCGCAAACCGTGGCGCGCCGCTTCCCGCTCCGCTGCAACCATTCGAGCGTGGCGCCGTCAATCGCGTGGCCGATGATATTGCATCCTCGAACCTGACGCCTGGGGCCTACGCCCGTCAGGCGCGCGAACTCGGCCCGCAAGGCATGCTGCTCGACATGGGCGAGGACCTCAGAGGATCGGCTGAGACGCTCGCAAACACCTACGGGCCGCAGTTGCCCGTCGTTCGGGGCGAACTCAATGCTCGCCGCGCCGATGCGCCGGCACGCATCATATCGGGCGTTGATACCGCGCTCGGACCGCGGACCAATCTCGGCCAAGTCGTCGACCAGAACCTCAGGACCTCCAGAGCGGCCGCGGCACCCTATTATGACGCGTTCCACAATACTTCTATCCCTGTCACGCCCGATATTCGAACGGTGCTCGACAACATTCCTCCGTCCGCATTCAACCGGGCCCAGACCTTGGCGCGCGCCGACGGCTACCGGCAGCAGTTCCGCTTACGCCCGGTCAACGATCCCATGCAGGCCATGACCGGCGTGCAGCGGTTCCATCCCGAACAGGTTCCGACCGGGTTAGAATATGACTATCTGAAACGCGCGGTCGACGATCTGGCGCGCAATGCCGACCGGGGCAGCAATGAAGCCCGCATCTATGGCAACCTTGCCCGTCAGTTGCGGACAACGATTGACGAGCATTTGAGCCCGAATGACCCGACGCAAAGCCCGTGGGCGCTGGCCCGGTCGATTTCCGGCGAAGGCCTGGAAGGGCGAGAGGCTGCGCAGCTCGGTTCCGGTGTTTTTTCAGGAAAGAGAGACCCGAACATTGTCGAGGACGAACTTGCGAACCTGTCGCAAGCTGGCAGGGACATGTATCGCTACGGCGCCAGAAATGATCTCCGGCAGATCATGGGGCGTGCGGCGACGAACTTCGGCACTAATGGCGACGCTCAGGCGCGTCGGGCGCTCAACAGCCAGTTTGCCCGCACGAATCTCGATCAGATTGCCGGGACAGGGCCAGCCAATAATCTCAACAGGCTGATCGACGCCGAAAACCGCATGGCTGAGAGCTTTAATCAGATCATGACGAACTCGGCGACGGCGCGGCGCCAAGCTGGCCAGACGCGCCTTCCGATGGGAGCTGGAGCACCAATCCGGACTGAGGCACCAAGGACGCTCAACGAGGCCGCATTCGCCATCGCGCGCCGGGGTGTCAACGCTCTGATGAACGGGGCGCTAGGCGAGAGGGCAGGGCGGATCATGGCCGATCAGGCGCGGTTGCTCACCGCTCGGGGCGTTGATCGCGATACCTATGTCCAGGCTTTGATGCAGCTTGCGAACCATCGCGCCACGACGGCCGCACAACGCGATACGATTGTTCGGATTCTGAATGCAGTTGCGGGTGGCGCTCGCCAGCCCTTGATTGAAAGCGCAATCGCCGCCCAACCCAATTGAAGAACTTGTGATAGTCGGCGCGGTCCCGTTCATCGCCGACGATATATCCGAGCACGAACGGAAACAGTCCCATCAACACGAATATGAGCCAAGAGCCCGACGTGATCGCGTCTCGGGCCCAGCCTGCATAGAAGTAGCAAAACGTCAGCGTACCGACGACAACGATCAGAGCGGCTATGCCGCCCGGACTAAAGAACGGCTCACGCATCTAGGAAGTTCCCCCATATGGCAGACTCCGTCGCAGTATTTCCTGCAGGCTTTCGCATCACTGACGATTCTACCGGTGAACCGGTTTCCGGCGCTATTCTCTATTTCTACGATGCCGGTACGACGGCGCCGAAGACTGTTTATAGCGATGAGGATCTGATTGTCGAGATCGGGACGGAAATCGTCTGCGATACGCTCGGCTACCCGACGTCCGATGGAGTGAGCACGAAGACTCTGATCTACGTCGGGACAGCACCTTACAAGATCGTCTGCAAAGATGCCGATGATGTGACGCTGTGGGAGCACGATAACGTCAAAGGCGCGATCGTTTCGGCATCGTCTCTCGATATCTCAGTGACGGCAACGTTTCCCGTCGTAACCAAGTCTCTCGATTATTCTGCGGTCGAGGCCGATCAGAACACCACGTTCGCTATCAACTGTAGTGGTGGCGATGTTACGCTGACGCTTCCCTCTGCGGTCACTGTCGGCACGGGATGGAAGATCAAGGTTCAGCATGCCGGGTCAGCCAATCAGGCACTGATCGCCGTGGCGACAGGATCTGGTCAGTTGATTTCCGAGGGCTCAAAATCCTTCGGCGGCGCCTATGCATTGGCGCTCAACGGCGAAGACTGCGAGATCACGTCAGATGGTGGAAATTGGCGGGTTTCCTCGCATACCACTCCCTTTGTTAAGGTCGGGCAGGGTATTATTCCGATAACGGATAGAGTATCGGCAGCTCCATCATCACCTGTCCAGGGGGCGATCTATCTCTCAACATCATCTGCGACTTGGGATGGCGTTTCAGTCTCTAATGGTGATGTTGTCCAATGGTCAGGAGCGGCGTGGGTTCCTTCAACGCCATATGCCGATTGCGGCTGGATCGCATATGTAGCCGATGAGAACCTCTATTATCATTTCGTCGATTCAGCGTGGGTTGCGGGCGCTCTTGTTCCTCCAGCAGATCAAGCGGCAATGGAGGCACTTACTGCAAATCGCCTCGTCACGGCTGACGTTCAGAAGTTCCATCCCGGTCATCCTAAGGCATGGGTAAGCGGGGGCGGAAATCCAGGGAGCATTTCCGTATCGCACAACGTCGCGAGTATTACTCGAAATGGCGTTGGAGATTATAGCTTTACGTTCACAACGCCAATGTCATCAGCAAATTATTGCGTGTTGGCGTGTCTCGGATCCCAAAATCTCATGACTTATGTCGCTGGACTTTCGACAGGCGGCTTTTCGATCATAACAAAAATACCAGGCGGAGTCGCCTCCGACGCGGTTATTCACGTCGCTGTTTTTGGAGATCAATAATGAGAGATCAGGAAAAGTGGGGTTATTTCGCGGTTTTAAATGATAACGGCCACATTGTTGCATGCCACGCACACATGGACCATGCACCGGCTGGATCAAAACCTATTTCTGATGCGGAACGCTCCGAGATCGAAGCAGCTACGACACAGAGAACGACGTCATTACCGGCAATTGTCCAGACATTATCAGAGCCGCCAGATTTAAAGCCCTTGCTCGACAGGATCGATGCTCTGTCGAAAGAGGTCCTGGCGCAGGCTCAGGCCCTTGATGAGGCCAACAGCAAGATTTCCGGGCAGGCCAGTGACATCGCGAAAGTCCGAGAGAATACGGCTAAAGCCATTGCGCAGATGACGGAAGGTATTGGGGAGCAGAAGGCATGAATTTTGCTCGGTTCAAAGCACTGACGGGGGTAGGGGGATGAGCGTGAACGACGAGACGGTCCGCCTAAACAAGTCATTCGAGGGATACCACAAGAAGCTCGATAACGGAGATTGCACTGCCTACCAGACCTATCTCGGCGGCGGTAAATATGACATTCCGACCATCGGTTACGGCACGACCAAAGGCGTCAAGATGGGCATGGTCATGACCGAAGCCGAGGCCACGTCGCGTATGATGGACGACCTGAAGGAAGCCGAGGGATACGTTCAGCAATACGTCACGGTGCCGATCAATGAAAATGAAAAGGGCGCTCTCACGCTGTTCTGCAACAACTGCGGCCCTGCCAACCTCAAGAAGCTCATCGTTCCTTTGAACAAAGGGGACAGAATGGGAACGGCAAACAAGTTCCCTCTGTATGTCAAGGCTCAGGGCCGGACATTGGCAGGACTCGTATCGCGGCGCGCGCGTGAGCAGGCGCTGTTTCTCAAGCCGGTCGAAGCGACGGAAGAACCGGCCATGCCGCAGACGGTCTCCAAAGCGCCCGAGCCTCCGTCTCGGAAATCCGTCGCCGCAGCGGTTATCGCGGCCGGGGCCGGTGTGCAGCAACTGATCCCCGCCGATCCGCTGGGAACCGCTGAAGGCTTCTTGTCGACCGGAACCCGAATTCGCGGCGTCGCGCAGCAGTCTCACGACCTTGGAGGCTGGGCGGTTGGTTTGCCCGGCTGGCCGTACATCCTCGGAGCCTGTGCCCTTGGAGGCGGGCTCTACTGGGCTGTTTGTCATTGGCTCCCATCGAAGCAGGAAACATCATGATCGGACTGATCACATTCGCTGGCACGCTCTGGGGCCGCGTTGCGGTCGCTGGCGGAATCTTCGCTGCGCTCGTTACAGCGTGGCTCGCGTTCGCAGCCCATTACAAAGCCATTGGGGAGTCTCGCGTCCTGGCAAAGATCGAACAGAGGACGAATGAGAATGTCGATAAAGCCCAACGCGCCCGCGCATCGGTTGAAAACCTTCCTGCTGACCAGCTTCGCGATCGCTACCGCCGCGATTGAAGGCGGCTGCTCAAGCATCCCGGTGGATTCTGGCTGCAAGTCGTTCAAGCCGCTCTCGTGGTCAAAGCAGGATACCGTCCAGACGCAGCGGGGCATCGTCGCTCACAATCGCGTCTGGGACACCCTTTGCAAGTGAGGATCTGAATCATGGTTGGAGTTCCGCGCAATCCCAACGGCTATGATCCATATGCCGGATGGGATCTCACAACGCGCCCTGCGATGTTTCCGTTCCTTGCCGAATATACCAACAAGGATACGGGAGAAAAAGCAGGCGGCCTCGCCGTTCCTTCCATGGTCACAGAGCCGTTGAATGCGCTCCTCAGGCTCATCGGTACTCCGAACCATCCAGGGACATTTGCAGCCGGCCCAGATGCAGGAATCGAATGGGACAATCCTGTTCGGAGCCAATATCCCGCACAGGAAGACATGCGGACGCTCCTGGAAACGTTTACAGGAGGGAATGCAACAAGAGGAATGGGGGCAGTCGAGAGAGGGGCGGTGGAAGCCGCTGCGCCGCGTGCGGCAACGTCCATTCTTCCAGACATCGCGCCAGCTATATCGAGGGCCGAGCCGAAACAGCTTCCATTGTTTGGGGACAATATGTTTCCGGCCGATGATACGCCAGGCGGGATTACGCTTTGGCACGGGTCGCCGCATGACTTCGATAAGTTCTCCTTGAACAAGATCGGCAGCGGAGAAGGCAACCAAGCGTTCGGCCACGGTCTATATTTTGCCGAAGACCCTGAAATATCGAAATGGTATGCGCGCAATCTTGCGAGCGACAGCCCGGTTGATCGCGTGATGCTGGACGGCCAAAATCTCTACAACAGCGGCTCTCCGAACAAGGACCTGGCATGGTATTTCAATGACAATGCGTCGCCAGCGCAGGCGCTTAAAAATGCACAATCGGCGGCGGATAGAGCCCGTTCGGATGGGCAATCGCTTACGGCTGCCGCCAATGAGAAAGCC
This sequence comes from Hyphomicrobium sp. MC1, assembly GCF_000253295.1. Classification (NCBI taxonomy): domain Bacteria; kingdom Pseudomonadati; phylum Pseudomonadota; class Alphaproteobacteria; order Hyphomicrobiales; family Hyphomicrobiaceae; genus Hyphomicrobium; species Hyphomicrobium sp. MC1. The sequence goes on from NC_015717.1 coordinate 1,187,293, forward strand.
AACCGGAGCAGCAAGGGCTTCATCCTGAGCAACGCACAAAGCAAGCTCCAGGAAGCAGATCGGCACGCTGCCGCGGCGGATCAAATTCAATCTCTTTTGGGCAGCGGTCGCCTCGATACGAAACCGACCGATTACCTATATCAGGTCAAGGTCAACGCCGAGCCCCATCAGTTTTTAGATTGGGAAACGCTCTCGCCGGAAACCCGTCAGCAACTCAAGTCGCCGGAAGGTGCGCAGTCCTATCGAGATCAAGGCTATGCTGGCATCCGCTACAAGGATGCAAATTCACGCGGTATAGAGGGCGGCAATTACAACTATGTGGTCATCGACGATAATCTCGTAAACGTCGTCCACAAGTGGAACGGCAACAATCAGCTCTTCTCCGACAATCTCCCCTCCCTCCCTGGAGCTGTTATAGCAGGGGCGGAGAAGGGACAGCCAAGCATTTTCAACAGGCTGCGCAGCCTATTCCAAAAAAACGCGCCCGACTCCGATGTGACCCGCGCGCAAGAACTTTATCATCAGTACCCAGGAGAAATGTCGGCGCTCCCACCGGACATCCCGAACTGGGTTTTTGTTCCCAAGAACGAATATAACTGGAACAATTACCCAAACCGTTTTTTCGGTGACGACAATGCAATCAAGAAATCTGCGGTCAACATCGGCGATGACCAAGCGCCTATCGGTCCCAATGACCAAAGCTATCTGAATGCGCTCCTGCGCCAACGAAAGGTTGATGACGGATCGCTGTATTCCGATCAGCTACCCTCCATTTGGGGCGCGGCCCTCGCTGGATCTCAGCAGCCCAAGTCTCCCTCCCTTTTCAACTTCTAGTGCTGCGCCTTAAACCCCGGATGAAAGACGCCATGCAAAATGACTTCGACAGAGCCGCCCGACTGGCAGTGGAAACTTCAGATCGAGCGCAGATTGATATGGCTAGAATTCGCTCTCAAAGATCTTCGTGGGAAGAAGACTACGGACGAACGCGCCGATTATCGCTCTTGGTCCCCCAGGGACATACTGATCGCTTCAGCGGGGATAGCCACGGTGATCGGAACCCTGTGCGAAAAGACCGGCCTGACCGGAGTTGGCTCCGCCGTGCTCAAAGCCGTTGCAAAAGCCTATGGCGAGAAATGATGATTTCGCTCTGCCCAGGGACACGGGTGTTCGTGATCTGCGCCGGCATATCGGCGTTCATTCTGATGCGATGAGGTGTTTGCAAGTGCCTCCTTACTTGTGAAAGTTCTTCACGAGAAAGCGCACGGCCTTTTCAAGCTCAGCGCCGTCGTAAACTGTCGGACTACCATCGATAACGCGTAGACGGCGACGGGCTTCCGCTTCATCAATCAGACCTTGCCGACGATCAGAAGCAATCTTCTGCACCGCAATTGTTTTCTCGCGCTCCCGGTCTAGGCTTGCGAACCAGCGCTCGCATTCCGCCTTTGCTTGATCGTATGTCATCCCTCGCACGACAAGCTCCTATCTAGTGACGGCCCGAAGGCCCAAGTGCGCGCATCATGCGCTCTGAAATTCCATGTTCCTTTGCTTCGCGGATAACCGCCGCGTCGCTCTTGTAGTTCTTCGACTTCCAACGCTTGAGCCATGCGTCTTTGACTTCATCGCTCGGCCACTCGCGCTGCTTCCGGCCCACCTTGCGCTTCCCCGGAAGGCGTTTGCCGCCTTGCCTCAGAAGCCGCATTACGTCCTCCGACAAGTCACGCAACTGCTTTACGTTAGTCGATTTGCGGCCCGTCATCACTTCAACAAATGACGCTTGCCGCCCGTGTATCTCTGCAATGAACGCGGACCATTGGGCCGGTTGCCCCATGCCGGTTTTCTTCCGGCTTGCTGGCACCATGTTACCGGCTAGGGCGTACACTGTATCACCTGGACGCACTGCTGATATCGCTTCCCGCCATGTCGCGGGAGACTTGCCCACATGAACGATCCAGGACGCCCCGGCCTTACGCAAATCTCTTTCTTGGGACTCAACTGTCGCTCGCGGATGCGTGAAGACGAGACCCAAATGTGACTTATCCACCTTCATTACGAAATTCGTACAGGAATGCTTGTATTTCGTCAAACGATTTGTTAGTTTATGCACTCCCGGTTGGGCCTACAGTAACGGTGCTGGAACAAGAGGTAGGTTGATACACCCAGCACGACGCGGGATAATTTTTGGAAGGAATACGCCACGATGAGCGAGACTGAGATATTCAAGAAGCTTTCTGGCGGTGCGATTGATACGCTGCGGGCACTCGCTCGTGGGCCAAAGTTTGACGGCGATGTTCCGTCCAAGGCGGGCAGAAACGAACTTGTTGAACTTGGTCTGGCCCGGCGTGATCGGCAGTTCCCCGATGGCCCGTACAAGGGTTGCCAGATGAACGAGCTGACCGAAGACGGGAAACGAGTAGCACTTCGCAATCCTCAGCCACAAAGCTACGCGAGGCACTGATGGCGACGCTAAAGGAGAAGGCCGCTCGGATGCGGCTGGCGATCAACGATATGGAATTGGCTCTCTGCGGAGCGACGTCGCTGATCGACCTTCCCGAGAAATGGGGTGAGCCGCGCCATCGCCCTGAACTCGGCGTCAAACCTCAAATGACGGCCGGCGAAATCTATCAGATTGTTGACGCCTGGCGCGAGCTGAACGCCATCATGAATGACCCCGAATTTCACCCTTCGAACTTTGTCTAGGAAACCCCGGCCATGCCGCTCAATGAACCCGTAGGAAAGCTATGTCGGTGCTGCGGAGAGGGCGAGTATGAATGGCGAGAGAACCCGCAATTACGGATCACCAATGCGGGTGATGAGATAATAGAATGCAACGTCTGCGGCGAACCGCCGATGACATTTGAGGAAGCCGATGAAACTGACGGACAAGCAAGTGAACATCATGCGGTTAGTCCGCAGAAGCACGCCGATAGATGGCTGGTACAAAGTCAGCGAACCCGTGTGGCCTGTCGTCGAGGCCGCACACATGCCATCCGATCTCGTCGAAGCCCGGCAGACAGATGGGGAACACTTCGTTCGCCTAACTGAGAAGGGCGAAACGGTTATGGAATATCTTGTCTAGGAAGCCCCAGCATGACCGATATTGCCGACAAGGTTCAGGAGATGCGCGACAACACGGTCTATGTCGTGCGCAAAATGATGTACGACGATGATGCGTGCAGCCGTATCGTCCCGAGCGATCTGAGGTTGCTCATAGGCGAGATCGACAGGTTGCGCGCGAAGCTTGCCGAGTACGATGAATTGAAGCAATGCATAAAAACGTAAGAAAGGCCGCTTTCCCGTTTGGCAGTACCGGAACGACATAGAGGAATAAGGGTGAAGGATAAGCTGCGATGACCGATGCTTGGTTGCCAATCAGTGAGTTGCCAGAACCTGGCAAGCGTCCAGGTCGCGTGTTCGTTGTCGTCGAGGGCTTGAAAGAGCATAGCGGCAATCTTTGGAAGAGACAGCATGCGGGCATCGCATCAACGCACAATGAAGGATTTGGCGAGCGGGATATGGCCTATATCGAGGAAGCCGGTGACATGGATCAGGGAACCGGCGTCGTGACGCACTGGCTTCCCATTACTTTTCCGCCATTCCCGCAAACTTTATAAATGAAGTATTCAGTTTGGCAGTACCGGAACGTTCTCAAGTCTTTTCAATGCTGATGATCGGGTGACCTCAGTACCCCCATTTAATTGGGTTGTCGTTCCGCCGAAATCGTAGCTTCGTCCAGTCTGCTGCCTTTCTTGCGGTCCGATGCCGACCAAAAAACTCCGGAACAAAATGACCTAAAGGTTCCGAGACAAGGATCTCTTCGCCATAAATGGCCGCCTCCCAGTCGCAAGACGCATCTGGGATCATCATTTCACAGCGACGATACTCCTCCATTTGGAAAGCCCCATCCCGCGGATTTCGAAGAGGGGAGACAAGTGCGATCTTTCCATCTGCCAGAAGTGCCCGCACCGCTTCGTGAACGGCCTGCGGTTTACGATCAATGCTCTTTGTTATGTCGCTCATTGAGAGCGTCTCACCCAATTCGGCAGCGTGATAGAATCTATCCATAACCAACTCGTGGGTAGGAATCTCATTCCTCGCCTGCGCTTTGGCCAAATCCATTTCGAAGGCTCTTAGGCGTTCGACGGCATGGGGGTTATAGGCACTTCCAAACTTGGCGAGCTCGCGCTTGGTGCGCCGGATAGGTGTTTTCGCTGCGTCCTTAATGGCATCAGCAAGATCGAGAACGTCCTGAGAGGTGAGTGCGAACCATTCACCCTTAACGCGACGTGCCGCGAACCTCTCATGCAGAGAGGCTTCAATCTGATGGACATCGAAATCCGGAACAATGGCAACATACAGCGGCCAGCATGTTACGGGGCATTCCGTGCGATAGGTCGGAAAACGGATCTTAAAATCCACAGAAAGCCCGATCTTGAAGAGGCCCAATCCGTCGGCTTCGATCACGTAGATGTGGGCCGTTTTAACAAGGCGTCCCTTGTCCGTCGCTTCGACCTGCACGTCAGACATGAGGTCGAGAAGGATCGGGTCCGGTCTTGCCTCGTCAACTCGCCTTTCGTCAACAGTTGACAGACTGAGCAATCTATCCCCCTCTTGTTCCCTTAATATCCTTGTATTGTACGCTGATTTCCCCTGTTTTCACACCAAAAAACTACCTTGAGGTGGTAGCGCTGGAAACGGCGTGGAGGTTCGAGTCCTCTCAACCGCACCATTTTTATTTGCGCGATGCCGCCCGCCAACCCATCGCGCGGGTTCTGGTTCGAGGAAAGTCCTCGAACCTACACCATATTTATTTGCGCGAAGCGGGCACGCCAGCCCTGTGCGGCGATTTCGGTTCGAGGATGATCTCTCTGAAGCCGCGCCAATGAAGTTCAACTATTTCCGCTTCTGAGCCGCCTTGAGCTTAAGGCGCTGGCCGGGGCGACGTTCGCCCCCTTGGCTCATTTGTATCTCTCTATGTCGCATTTCTCGATTGCCTACCATTGAGACGAGCATGCGCTGTTGCTGCCCTCTACGCCGGAGCAACGGCCCCGGCGCTTCGTCATTCTTGTGGAGAAAAGACGGCAGGCGTCGCAGTGCCTACCAACGGCAAATGCGACGACCATTCCGCCACCAGCAGTGACGGGGACCGCGCCATCCGCCCACCCAACGGCAGTGTCTGCGTCCGTTCCGCCACCAGCACCGATAACGCACATTCTCAACGATGCTCGATTTTGAGGGCTTGATAATCTGAACGCTAGAAACGAGCGCGGCAGCGTTTGCCCGTGGCGCTGCAATGCCGATGAGTCCGGTCATCGCAATGCACAACGAAATTGCCAAAAGCCATTTCCTTTGCATTAGCCATCTCCCTTTTTTGTCGATTTGTTCAATTTTGACTTCGTTGAGTAGTATGTATGCTGAAATTCTTCGTGGCGATTTAATTCGCGCTTTTGGTTTTCGATCAAATCGATTTCGCTGAGGGACGCAGATTTAGATCCCCGGGGGCCATTGCCATGAATGCAGTACGATGCAGCTTGCTCGGCATGACGATCTGTCTGTCAGCGTGTGCTGTTCTGGCTACGGGGTGTGGGGAACAGGCACAGGTTGAAGATCAGCAGCCGCGCCCCGTTCGAACGGTCACCGTTGAAAAGAGTGAACTGGGTGAACTTGTTACGTTGACCGGCCAGGTTCAGGCGGAAAACGAGGCTGCTCTTTCCTTTCGGATCGGCGGCAGGATTATCGAGAGGTTGGCCGGCGTGGGCGACCATGTCGTGCCCGATCAAGTGCTTGCAAAGCTTGATCCTCAGGACGAACTCAACGCGCTTAGATCGGCGAGGGCGGCTCTTTCCGCGGCCGAGGGCCAACTCGTTGAGGCGCGGAACAATTATGATCGTCAGACCCAGCTTTTAACCCGCGGGCATACCACGCGGGTGCTATTCGATCAGGCGCAGCAGAATTTACGCACCGCACAGTCGCGAGAGGACGACGCCCAGGCGCAATTGGAAATCGCGGAGGATCGCGTCAGCTTCACTCAACTTAAGGCGAATGTCACGGGGACCATCACCTCGCGGTCTGCCGAAGCGGGTGAGGTCGTACAGCCTGGCCAAGCGGTCTTTCGAGTTGCGCGCATCGAGGGTCGGGACGCGGTTTTCGATGTTCCAGCGCAAGTCATCCACTCTGCGCCGCCCAATCCCGAAATTACGGTGGCGTTGACGGACAACCCGTCTGTGAAAGTGAAAGGATGGGTGCGGCAGGTCGATCCGCAGGCCGATCCGGTGACGCGCACATTTCGGGTCAGAGTCAGTCTCGTTGATCCTCCGGCCACGATGCGGCTCGGTGCAACCGTCACCGGGAGCATGCGCCAGAAGGCTTCTCCTGGCATGACGATACCGGCGAGTGCGCTGACCCGCAGCAATGGCCAGCCTGCGGTCTGGATCGTCGATCCGGCGAAATTCACTGTATCGCTGCGGAATATCGAGGTTCAGCGCTTCGATCCGGCAACAGTGGTCGTATCGAATGGACTAAGTGCGGGTGACATCGTGGTGACGGCGGGTGTTCAGGCGTTGCACCCCGACCAAAAGGTCAGGCTGCTCGGAGCATCTTCGTGAGTGGACTCAATCTGTCCGAATGGGCGCTGAAGCATCGCTCCTTCACCGTATTCATCATGATTGCGGTGACGTTCGCGGGCCTTTCGTCCTATCTCCGGTTGGGGCGGGCCGAGGACCCGCCTTTTACCTTCAGGACGATGATCGTACAGGCGTCATGGCCCGGCGCCACGATGGAGGACACGCTACAACAGATTACCGAACGTCTCGAACGCAAGCTTCAAGAGACGCGCGACCTCGATTTTCTTCGTAGCTACACAAAGCCCGGCGTAACAACGATTTTCGTTACGCTGAAGGGCTCGACGAAGCCCGCGGACGTTCCTGACATCTGGTATCAGGTAAGAAAGAACATTGGCGATATACGCCATACGTTGCCGGCGGGGGTCGTCGGTCCTGGATTCAATGATGATTTCGGCGACACATTCGGACTGATCTACGGCTTCACGGCCGATGGCTTCAGCCATCGCGAGTTGCGCGATTACGTTGAAGATATCCGCTCGCGCTTGCTGCAGGTTCCGGATGTCTCGAAGATCGAAGTTCTCGGCGCGCAGGACGAGCAGATCTATGTCGAGTTCTCAACGCAGCAACTCGCAGGGCTCGGGATCGACAGGGCGGCTCTGATCGCGGCTCTGCAGGCGCAAAATTCGGTCAGTCCGGCGGGCGTTCTTCAGACCGGAAACGAGAAGCTCATTTTGCGGGTGTCAGGGTCTTTCCGGTCGGAAAAAGACATTCTGGACGTCAATTTCTACGCCAATGGGCGGCTGATCCGGTTGCGCGACATTGCGGAAGTGCGGCGCGCCTATTCCGATCCGCCGCAGCCGATGTTTCGCGTCAACGGCAAGCCTGCGATCGGACTTGCGATAGCCATGCGCGATGGCGGCGATATTCTGAACCTCGGAACAAACGTGAAAAAAGCGGTCGCAGAGAGCATGGCCGATCTGCCGATCGGGATCGATGCGACGCTTGTTTCCGATCAGCCGATGGTGGTGAAAACGGCCATCAACGAATTCACGGAATCGCTGTGGCAGGCCATCGCCATCATCATGGCGGTCAGCATCATCAGCCTCGGCTTTCGACCCGGCGCGGTCGTCGCGCTGTCGATACCCCTGACCATGGCGATCGTCTTTCCGATCATGGAATGGCTGAGCATTGATCTGCAACGAATTTCGCTGGGCGCTCTGATCATTGCTTTGGGTCTTCTCGTCGACGATGCGATGACGACGGTCGACGTCATGACTTCTCGTCTGGCTGCCGGGGACAGCAAAGAGCAGTCAGCAACGTTTGCCTACAAGTCGCTGGCATTTCCAATGCTGACAGGCTCGTTCGTTACGGCTGCGGGGTTCGTACCGATCGGCTTCGCTCAAAGCGCGGCGGGGGAATATACGTTTTCGATCTTCGCGGTCGTGACGATCGCGCTCATCGTATCATGGTTCGTCGCGGTTCTGTTTGCACCATTGCTTGGCGTTTGGCTTTTGAAAAAGCCAGATCCGAATGCGTCTAAAAAGCAAAGCATGGTTCTTCGCATTTTCCACGACGTCCTCATCGGCGCTATGCGCAGACGCTGGCTGACGATCGGGGCGACGCTGGTATGCTTTGTCCTTTCGCTGCTGGCGCTTCCGCTGGTACCCCGTCAGTTCTTTCCGGCATCGGACCGGCCGGAACTTGTCGTCGATCTGGCACTCCCGCAAAACGCGTCGATCTTCGCGAGCGAGCAGGCTGCGACGAAACTGGAGGCGATCCTCAAAGGTAATCCGGACGTTGCGAGCTGGAGCCTCTATATCGGGCGCGGAGCCGTCCGCTTCTATCTGCCGCTCGACGTGCAATTGGCCAACGACTTCTTTTCGCAGGCCGTCGTCATCGCCAAAGATGTGCCGGCTAGAGAGCGTCTCCAGGCTACGCTTGAAAAGAAGCTCGCGGAACAATTGCCGAGTGTGGTAGCTCGCGTCTCGCCGCTGGAACTGGGGCCGCCCGTCGGCTGGCCGGTTCAATATCGCGTGACCGGCCCCGACGTCGAAAAGGTTCGCACGGCCGCTTTGCAACTCGGCGAGATCATGGGAGACGACCCGAATGTGCGGCACATTAATTTCGATTGGATGGAGCCTGCGAGAAAGGTGCGCATCCAGATCGATCAGGATCAAGCCCGGCTTCTGGGTCTCAGCTCGCAGACCTTGGCTGAAGTCCTGAATACGGTCACGACCGGCACGCCGATCACCCAGCTGCGAGACGACATATATCTCGTCAACGTCGTCACTCGCGCCATCGATGAGCAACGGGTGTCGCTATCAACATTGCGCGCATTGCAGTTGCCGGTCGCCAACGGGAGAACTGTACCGCTTGGACAGGTCGCTACTTTTGATTTCGAGCAAGAATATCCCTTGATCTGGCGGCGACAGCGTCTGCCGACGCTCACAGTTCAGGCGGATGTGGCGTCAGGCGTGACACCGGAAGCGGCCGTTGCGGCTTTGGCTCCGGCCGTCAAAAAGCTTAGTGAGGCCCTTCCGAGGGGATATCGGATCGATGTGGGTGGCACCGTAGAGGAGAGCGCGAACTCGCAAGCCTCAGTCTTTGCCAAGGTGCCGTTGATGCTGTTCCTGATGTTGTTGTTCCTGATGGCGCAGCTACATAGTTTCAGTCGCCTGATCCTGGTTTTGTGCATCGTCCCGATGGGGCTGATCGGCATCGTCGCCGCGCTTCTGATGTCGGGGCGGCCGCTCGGCTTCGTCGCGATCCTCGGGATCTTGGCGTTGATGGGCATGATCGCTCGCAATGCCGTCATCCTGATCGAGCAAATCGAAGCGGAACGTGAGGGCGGATGCGACACCTGGGACGCGGTCGTGCAGGGGACGGTCTCGCGCTTCCGCCCCATTATGTTGACGGCGATTTCCACGGTTCTCGGTTTCATACCGATTGCGCCGACCGTTTTCTGGGGCCCAATGGCTTTTGCGATCATGGGCGGTTTGTTCGTGGCGACGATGCTCACATTGATCGTTTTGCCGGCGCTCTACGTTGCGTGGTTCGGCATCAAAGAGCCCGAGCGTGAGGCCGCGGTCTAGAAAGATCCGAACGCCGTGCCGAGAACAATCACGGCCACCAATGCTATGAGCGCGCCGACAATCGCTACCATCACGATATCCAGATAGCTTTCCTTATGCGTCGATCCGCAAACGGCGAGCAACGTGACGACAGCGCCGTTGTGGGGCAGGCTGTCGAGTGTGCCGGCGCCGATGACGGCGACACGATGCAAGAGATCCGGGTTGATGCCCTGCTCATGGGCGATCTTGAGATATGTCGTCCCTAAGGCATCGAGCGCGATGGTGAGGCCGCCCGATGCTGATCCGGTTAGCGACGCCAGGACGTTGGTCGCTACAGCAAGCGAGACGAGGGGGCCGCCTTCGATTCCGAGCACCCAGTCGCGCACCACCGCGAAAGCAGGCAGCGCTGCAACGACGGCACCAAAGCCGACCAAACTGGCGACGCTGAGAACGGGCAGCGCTGAGGCGTTCGCACCGGCGTCCATGGTTTCGCGCAGCTTCGGCAAACGCTTGAGATTCAGGGCGATGAGAACTGCGATGGCGACAGTGAGCGCCGTCACGACGGCCCAAATGCCGCCTACGGCGGACAGAGAGGTCGATCCCCACGCGGGTTCGGCGAGATAGGAGGTGTCGAGGCGCGGCAGCACAAGCATCGACATCAGAAGATTGACGCCGACGACGATGGCCAACGGTAAGACCGCGATGGTAATCGGCGGCGCGTCGGCGCTTTGCGCGCCGTGCTCGACCTCGACGGGATCGAAGGTGCCCGAGGTCGTGGCGCGTTCGCGGATCTTTTCGTCTTTTGCCGCGACCATAGCAGCGGCCGCGGTACCATCATAACCTTCGCCGTTCTTGCGCGCGCGGGCTTCGACCAAAGCCAGCCACCACAGGCCGAAGCCGAGCGTGATGGCTGAGGCGAGGATTCCAAGTCCCGGCGCTGCGAACGGCGTTGTGCCGAAGAACGGCATGGGGATGGCGTTCTGGATGGCAGGCGTTCCGGGCAACATCGACATGGTGAACGTAGACGTTCCGAGCGCGATGGCGGCGGGCATCAGCCGCTTCGGAATAGCGGCGGCGCGGAAGAGAGCGTGCGCCATCGGCGCGAGCACGAAGAAAGCGACGAACAGGCTGACGCCGCCGTAGGTGACAAGCGCGCCAGCCAGAACGACGGCGAGGACGGCCCGCTTAGCTCCCAATCGTTCCGTCATGAAGTCGGCAATTGCGGATACTGAGCCGCTATCTTCCATCAATTTTCCGAACAAGGCACCGAGAAGGAAAATTGGAAAAAACTGCATCACGAACTGTGCTGCGCTGCGCATAAAGGTCTGAGTCCAATGCGCCAACAGCGGTTCTCCGGAAAGGCCGGCAGCAATGATTGCGGCAGCGGGGGCAAGCAGCAGGATGCTCCAGCCGCGATAGGCGAGGTAGATCAGAAGCCCTAGCGCGATCAGAATGCCAAGCAACCCCATCTTTCAGATTCCTTCGAGCAGGACGTCGAGGTTGAGCGTCGAGCGACGACCGAGATCGTGCACGTGGGCTTCAAGGAAGGCTTGCGCCGCTTTGCGTCCTTCATCGCGAAGATATTCGAAGAAAGCCCATTCGGCGTTGAGTTTGGAAGAGGCACCCAGCTCCGCCATGATGTCGTTGCGGACAACGTGCAATCGCATGCGCGCCCATCGCTGGCCCTCACCGTCGCCGGGATCGGCAACCTTGCGGAGGAGCGCCATCATCTTCAACTCCTTGAGTGCCGCCGAATTGAATGAAATTTCGTTCAAGCGGTTGAGGATGTCGCTGGCCGTGCGAGGCACTCCAGGACGTTCGATCGGGTTGATCGGGACAAGGATCGTGTCCTCGGATTCACACTCTTGCACCAACGTCGAGAGTGTCGGGTTGCCTGAGTAGCCGCCGTCCCAATACGCTTCACCATCTATTTCAATCGCTTGAAACAACGTTGGCAGACAGGCAGAAGCGAGCAGGACGTCGGGGGTCACAGCGGCGTTTTTGAAAACCCTGCCGCGTCCTGTGCGCACGTTGGTTGCGGTGACGAAAAGATGAATCGGGGCCTCTGCCAGCACATCAAAATCGATGACCTCGGCAAGGATGTCGCGAAGCGGATTGGCGCCGTGCGGATTGACGTCGTAAGGTGAAACAAGCCGGGACATCAGATCCATGGCGATGTACATGGGCGAGGAATCGAGCGTCCAGCGGCCGAGGAGAACGTCAAGCGGTCCTCGTTGAAATGGGCTGAAGCGTGCTGCCTCGGCCACGCGCCGCCAAAACTGTGCAAGTGCTTCACGAGCGCCGAGCGCGCCGCCTTTATGATGACCATAGACGAGAATGGCGGCGTTCATTGCGCCGGCCGATGTGCCCGACACGCCATCGATCCGGAGCCAGGGCTCTTCCAGCAAGCGATCGAGAACGCCCCACGTGAATGCGCCGTGGGATCCGCCGCCCTGAAGCGCAAGATCTACGAGCACCGGATCACGTTCGAAAACATTGCTGGTCGGCATTGCACCCCCACCATGGTCGTTCGTGATGAACCGGTTTTAATTCGTCCCACAATTCTCGTGCCGAAGCCGAAGCGTTCGGCAATTAACGTGAATGAGTTGCTAGCTTTCGGTGAAGCTTGTGCGGAAGGCAGCCTCCCGGTCAACGATCATGTCACCGACAGGAATGGATGGAGAGAAATTCTTGAAAGTGATATCGCCGCACAAGTAGGAGGCCGACTATGGCTGCCTCACAGAACTCTTATTCAGCCAACGGATGGTGGGTGCTTCTTGAGGCCGATTGCTTCTCGTCGCATTCGCGGATCGAACGCCACAATTTAATTGATTATTTCGCCAAATTTTGCGTCGCCGAAAGCTTGGTGTCGCTGGGAAAAGATGCAGAATTCGTGAAGGAAAGTCTCGTCCTCGATCGACGCGTTCAAATCGCTATCGAAAAAATCGCCTGTCCATTTTGTGCATTCGACATGAACTCTTGCTATAGTCCGCAAACGGGTCTGGGACACTTTGGGGGCAAAAACGCCTATAACCAAGGAGTTCAATGTGATGAAAGTTATTTTGGCAGCGGCTTTTTCCGCGTTCGTCCTCGCTCTCGCCCCTCTTCCTGCATTCTCCGAAGATCAGCAGCCTTCAAACGATCCTACGCGACACAGAATGGGTGATGAAGGAAAACTTCCGGCGACCAACTCCGGAACGACCCGCGTTCCCGAAATGGGCGCAGGAACCGGAGCGAGCAGCGGAACGTCGGGCTCTCACACGATGGGCGATGAAGGCAAACTGCCTGCGACGGGGAATATGAGCACACGAGTGCCCGAGCAGGGTGCCGGTACTCAAAATCAGAAATAGAAATGTGTAATCCGCGCGGGCGGACCAATCGGCCCCAATGTGCCCGGCTAGCTGCGAAGAAAGATCTCGCGGTTTAACTCGGATAAGTCGATGGCCTTTTTGAACCGCGCAATGAGGACTACCTGAGCGGGATCACCGCTCAGGCCTGCTGTTCGCGCCGCCAGCGAAGCGGCGTGTTGCCAGCGATTTTCTTGAAGATCGTCGTGAAATGCGCTTGCGTCTGGAAGCCGACGCTGAGGGCGATTTCGACGAGCGATTCCGATGTTGTGCACAACAGGTGCTGGGCACGTTCGATGCGCTTGTGCAGCACGTAGTCGTGCGGCCGCATGCCGGTTGCGACGCGGAACTGGCTAGCAAAGTACATCCGGCTCATCCCCGCCGCTGAGGCGAGGTCGGCCAGCGTGATCTGCTCCGAGATGTGCGAGTCGACGTACTCAACCACCCGCTTCATGCGCCACTTCGGGAGTGCCGACGGCGCCCTGCGAGCTCGCTGGTCCTGCTCTAATTTGGCGTTAGGCGAGATCGGAAGTTCGAAGAGGCGCGCGACGATCGCCAGGCGCTTTTCATTTTCGGCGTGACGGTCGAGCTTCTCGGGATTGACGCCGGCTTCCACCAATGCCTTGGCCAAGCGATCCAAAATGGCCGGATCGACGTGCTGATGCTGTGCTGTGTTGCCGTGGAAGTCTGAGGTCAATTGGAGCGACATCGCGTAAGACCTTCCCTTTTTCTGACCGCTTCGGTGGCCGGTGTGATTTGGATCAATGCAGATCCGTGTCTGGCCTAGCGTCATGGGAAGGTACGGAAGCGGGCCGTGGCGCTCCATTCTACGAGCGTTTGGGATCCTACATCGTCAGATTAGTCGGCTCATACTTTCGTATGGATATTACGGTTGGGAGTTTAGTGCGAACCGCGCTCGCTGCATGCTGGAGCTTGCTCGCGCCTTTGTTGGGCAAAGGCTTTTAGCGTCGAGGCGGGGTTGTGCGTTTTAGGAATCTATTGTGCGGAGAGAGAATATTCTTTGTCGCGACCATGGCAATGTCGTTTGCATTGGGGGTCGCCCTGGGCTCCCATCCTCGTTAACCGCTTAAAATAAAGGGTTTGTCAGAAGCATCTCTGCCCCGTTGTCCCCCACGGGGCTGTCCCCACCCCCCGGAAGATGTTCTGACGCCCAAGCGCGCCGGCCTAAACGCAGCCGGCGCGCTTTTCGTTTCGAGGGCGCAGTCCGAAAGGCCGATCCGTTACAAACCAGCGTATAATTTAAAACCGAGCGCAAAAGCGGCACGTTGAGTCGGCAAATGCGGTTCAATCCGCGTTAATCTTTCGAAAGGACTGCCGAAGTGTCCCAAAATCCCCTGATCAGCATCATCGATGACGATGAGGCGGTTCGCGTGGCAACCGAGAGCCTTGTGCGGTCTCTCGGCTTCGGGGCAACTACGTTCGCTTCAGCGGAAGAATTCTTGAATTCTGCCCGGTTGCAGGAAATTTCGTGCGTCATCACTGATGTCAACATGCCGGGCATGACCGGCGTGGAGTTGCAGTCGTATCTTCAGGCGCAGGGCCATAATGTGCCGATGATCTTTATTACAGCGTTTCCGGAAGAGCGGACGCGGCAGCGCGTAAATGCTGCCGGCGCGATCGGCTTTTTAAGCAAGCCATTTGACGGCGGCGCTATGATTCAATGCATCGATAAGGCTCTCGGGCGGGACTGCGAACCCACGCGTCACTGACTGTACGTCACTCATGATGCTTCATACTCAATCGGCAGCGGATAGAGATATCCGCTGCCGATTGCATTTCGATCTCTTAGCCCTGGCTTGTGGTCGGAACGGCGACGAAGCGATCGCCCTGTGCCGTCTTCAACTGCATGAGAACGGCGCGCTTGTTCGCGTTCCTAGCCGCACGCAGGGCTTCCTTGACATCGGCTGGCCCGGAGACCGACTTGCCGCCAACGGACAGGATGACGTCGCCCTGCTGGATGCCTTTCTCGGCGGCCTTACCTTCCGGATCGACATTCATCACGACCGCACCATGCGTACCGGCGCCGTCCACCTGATCGGCCGGAGCCAGCGTCATGCCGAGTTTGAAGTCGCTCTCGGAGCCTTGGTCGTTCTGGGCGGTCTTGCCATCCGGATATTTGCCGACGTGAAGGTCGACGCTGTGCTTTTCGCCGTTACGGATGTAGGCGATCTTGATCTCCGAGCCTGGCGATACCGCAGCGATGGTCCGAGCGAGATCGCGGCCGTCTTTGATCTCGTGATCGTTGACGGAAACAATCACGTCTTGCGACTTCAATCCGGCGCGAGCCGCGGGGCCGCCATCCTGCGGTTCATCGACGAGAGCGCCTTTGGCTTCCTTCAGGCCCAGACTGTCGGCGATGTCGGCCGTGACAGGCTGAATGGAGACGCCGATCCAACCGCGGGTAACGTGACCGCTCGAGCGAAGTTGCTCGGCAACGTATTTCACCGTTTCGGCGGGAATGTCGAATGCGATGCCGACCGAACCGCCGGACGGCGAAAAGATCGCCGTGTTCACGCCGACGACTTCGCCGTTCTGATTGAACGTCGGGCCGCCTGAGTTGCCCTTGTTGATCGGGGCGTCGATCTGAATGAAATCGTCGTAAGGGCCGGAGCCGATGTCACGTCCGTTTGCCGAGACGATACCCGCCGTGACCGTGCCGCCGAGGCCGAACGGGTTGCCCATCGCGACGACCCAGTCGCCGATTCGCGGAGATTGGGTTGCGAGGCGGACGTAGGGGAAGTCTCCGGAGCTATCGACCTTCAGAAGCGCAAGGTCGGTCTTAGGATCCGTGCCGGCGACCTTGGCTTTGTAGCGCTTGCCGTCGGTGGTCATGATCTCGACGCTCTTGGCGTGATCGACAACGTGGTTGTTGGTGATCAGGTAGCCGTCTGCCGAGATAAAGAAGCCTGAACCCTGTGCCTGCATCAGGTGCGGTTTTCCGCTATCCTGAGACTGCGGTCCGAACTGGAACGGAAGGCCCTGGAAAGGCGTGCCTTCAAAGGGATTCTGACCTTGTCCAGACTGGCCGGAGTCGGCGACCTGATCGACTTCTTCAGCTTTCACGAACACGGAAACAACGGCTGGTTTCACGCGTTCGACCAGATTCGCAAAGCTCGGAACGGCCTGCTGCGGCGCATTTGATGTGCTGACATCGGCGACCGGCGTCAGTAAGGAACTCGGGGCGGGTTTCTCTGCCGCGAAAACAGCGCCGGCGCCGAGAACGGCAATCATTGCGGCGCAGGCTGCCAATTTCGCCTTGTGGCGCGCAATCACGCGGCCGACACCTGAATGTTGCGGCGCGTTCATGTTGGTCTCATCCATTCGTAGTCTTCCTGATTTTACGAGGTGCAGTGCGGGGGATCGGCACTGGCCCCGGGCTGGGGTTGACGCGAATGTGCCAAAGCCAAGCTTTCCGGAATCCGTCCAATGGCTTAAAAATCAGAAAGTAAAAGCCCTATTCCATTCGGCGCAATTGTTCCGGCAAAATGCGCTGTATATCGTGCAATCGGACAATTTCAGATCGTTTGAGAAAGAAAGCGACCCTCCAGAGCCGCTAGTTTCAACCCATACAGGCGTCGTCCGCAGCGGCGGACGCTCAGGAGAGACGGCAATGGCAAATCGAGTTTATTCGTACAACGAAGCAGCCGAGCACGATCCGATCGTTCTGGCTGACGTCGACGAAGCCGCGGCGGTTTATCCGGATCACGACATCGTTACGCGCCATTTCGACAGGCCGTTGACGATCGGGGATTTCGTCAGCTCGATCGCGGACGGTGCGGATGGACATGGTGGATTGCCGACCTATCTGCGGATCACGCTGCAAGGCGACGCCGCTAAAATTCGCCGGCTGATGGTGGATGAGCCGCGCAAGGCTCGCACATCCAAGCGGGCGTCGCACTAAACCGTTTGCGGTCGAAGCGGTGGTTCTAACCGGGCATTTACCGCTTCGAGATTTCTCGCGCTCGAGCATTCGTCAATTTGATCTATTTCGTTGGCAAATATGCTGCGATGCCCGATGAAAGGGCTGCCAGGAACCCAACAGGTGGAGTGAGCCCCCATGTCTGATCTCGTCGTCATCGTCTATCCGTCCGAGGCAAAGGCCGAGGAAATGCGCACGAAGCTGTTCGATCTTCAAAAAGAGTATCTGATCGAGATCAAGGATGCCGTGATTGCGGTCAAGCACGACGACGGCAAAGTGAAGCTCAATCAGCTCATCAACACGACCGCGGCCGGTGCGCTTTCGGGCGGCTTCTGGGGCACGCTGGTCGGCATGATTTTCCTGATGCCGCTGCTTGGTGCTGCTGTGGGCGCGGCGTCCGGCGCGCTTGGCGGCGCGCTTTCCGATTACGGCATCAACGATGATTTCATGAAGGATCTCTCGGCAAGCCTGCAGCCTGGAAGCGCTGCGCTGTTCGTCGAGATCAAGAAGATGACGGAAGACAAGGTGTTCGAAGCGATCAAGGGCACCGGCGGCGTCGTACTCAAGACGTCTCTAGATCATACGAAGGAACAGGCCCTGCGCGACGCGATCGCGACGCATGCCCCAGCGATGGCTGCAGCGCAGCCTCCGGCAGCCTGACCGGCGGCAGGTACGGCCGCATTGCTGGCATCCTGGTTATTGATAGAAATTCATGATGCGCCGTCCGGATATCTTCGGGCGGCGTATTTGTTTACGCGAAGTGACTAAAGTCCCGCGAGGAGTCGGTAAACTTCCTAATTGAAGATGCTCCAGGGCGAGCTGACGTCCTCATCCTTGGGTTTGGCGCCTTTTCTATATTTCGACGCCGGCATTTTAACGGGCCGGCTATCCTCCACCACGCCATCGATGAGCGTCGGTTTGGTTGCGACCCTTTTATAGCGGGAGGGCGATTTGCGGCGCGGCGCTGCTGCCGAAGCGTTCGCATTTCCCGTTCCCGGTGCGGCTGCCATCGGCCACATGATCGAGCGGGCGACCATAGGGTTGGCTGCTTTTGCTGCGGCTTTGGCGGCCAGCGCCTTCTCGGCCGCGGCGTCATAGGAGGCGATTGTGTCGACCTGGCTCTTCGGCACGAGGTGGACGACCTTATACCCACGGTCGTGCAGTTCTTTCAGCAGGTCAGGAAGCTGTGCCGCCGTCCAGGGATGAATGTCGTGCATCAGGATGATGCCCTTCTTCTGCTTGGCGAGCTGCGAAAGAATATTCTGCTCGACGACCTTTGGGCTGCGTGTCCGATAGTCTTTGGAGTCGACGTCGATCCAAACCGCGCCGATGTTGCGCGATTTCAGATAGGCTTCCGTCTGTTTGGTGGCGTTGAGATAGGGAAAGCGAAAAAGCGGCGCGGCCGGGGTGCCGTTGGCTTTCGAGACGGTCGAGACCGCAGCTTCGATCTCCTGCTTCGCCTTTTCAAACGAGATGGCGCGGATATTCTTGTGAGACCACGTGTGCGTGCCGACGGTGTTGTCGCCCGCCGCGACTTCCTTCACCATATCGGGGTTGGCAAGCGCCATCTGACCGACCATGAAGAATGTCGCCTTCGTGCATTGATCGGCAAGCGCCTTGAGAATTGGTCCGGTGACAGACTTTAGCGGGCCGTCGTCGAATGTCAGGACGACTTCGCCATCGTTGAGAAATTGCTTGGCGCCGGATTTATCACCGCCGATGTCACCGCCACCCGCGGTGTCGATTTCAACGATACGCGACACGCCAAGCTTGGTGGTGTCGCCCGCACATGCGTCGGCCTTGACGGCGGCGCCGGGCTCGATTTCGGCCGACAGCTGATCGTGCGTGGCAAATGCCAACAGCGACGCAACAGCCAGGATATAGACGGAAACGTACCGCATCTCTCTCGCTTCGTTCAGGGAGCCGAAGCGGACTATTATGAGGGCGAATATGAATGATCAAGCAACGGCGATTATCCTCCGCCGATCCTCGGCGCGCTGTTACTGAAGTGCCGCTTTTAGCTGTATTTCTTACGTTTTTGTAAAGCCAAATATGAACGAATGCTGACGATCTGACCTTGCGGGCGCGATTTTGGGCTGACTGGCGATGCGCTGGAGCCCGCTGACAACCTCCGTGATTTGCGTCATAGAGCAGCCCTCTCAAGATCAGGAGGTGGAACGATCGATGGTCAGTGTCAGGCCTGTGGTTGCGAGCGACGAAGATGCGTGGCTCAAACTCTTTCGGGATTATATTGTTTTCTACAAAGCCAGCGTGCCGGACGAGATCATCGCACTGACGTGGCGCCGTCTTCTTAATCAGGAAGACAACATGATGGCGCTGGCTGCCGTCGACGATAGCGGAAACATGCTCGGAATCGCCACGCTGGTCTTCCACCGTTCGACGTGGGCGTCGAGCTGGTATTGTTATCTTGAAGACCTATTCGTCGCACCGGAGGCGCGTGGGCTGGGCGTCGGGCGGGCGCTTATTGAAGCCGTCTACGCGGAAGCGGATCGTCGCGGCGCTGGGCGGACCTATTGGGCGACGCAAGATCACAATGCGACGGCGCGCAAACTCTATGATCGCATCGGAACGCTCACGGAGTTCGTGCAGTATCGGCGATGAGCTGTCGATCGGCGCGTGTTCGCTCGCGCGCCGCTCTCCAAGCGGAGAGGAATCCGCGTGTCTAGACTAGACTGTTGATGTGATCGAAAAGCTCGACCGCTTGCGGATAGGCTCCGAGGATCTGGGACATTTCTCCGGAGAGCTCGCGCAAGCGGGTCTTTTGCGAGATCGTGGGCGTTCCGGCGCGCATCAGAAGTTCGAGTTCCGACAAGCGTTGCTCCAAATGCTGCGTGCCGGATTGGCGCGCATAGAAGCGATGCATTTCGACGATGGCCGGTAGCACGCCGCTATAATCGACAAAGCTTTCGGTCGGTGCCGGACTGGGTGAAGCGGCGCCATTCATCGCACCCGACAACGTCGGCTGCATGCGTTGCTGCGGATGCTGGCGTGATGGCGGCACGGTGTTTTCGGCCGGGTTTTGACGCGGCCTACCACCTGCCGTCTGAGGACTGCGATCGGACGCGCCGACATTGGCGGGGCGACCTGATGGGCCGGCATGTTGCGAGGTATGATCAGGCGCGGGGAGAGCTGCTGGCTGCATCGCGCCGCCGAGATTCTCGATGTGCCCACGATCGAAGTTGACGTTGAACGTCATCGACTCGTCGCCGCGATTGATCTTGTCGGTGAGAATCGTGCGGACCTCTTCGAGAATCGTTCGGTCCGGAGCGGAGAAACGAGACAACACGCCATCCGTCGAAGAGATCAGCAGGTAATGCGTCTTGTCGTCGGGGCGCAGCGCAAGCGCGGCAAAGACGACGGCCAGAAAGCCGAGCAAGACCGTGCCGCCATTAGGAGCCAGCGGCCCCCATGTGAAGTCCGGCCGCATGGAACCCAACGCCATCAGCACAAATAGAAGCGTCAACAGCCAATAGATTGCGGTCGGCCGGTGCGCGACATGCGTGCCCGTGCTGACCGTCGCGATATTGGCGATGGCGATCGTGCGCGTCGGCGTCGATAGCACGCGGCGGTCAATGCGCAGCGAACCGAAAGTTTTGGTCGCAGCCGCGCTCTCTCTGATACGTCCCGAAAATACCATCGAAAACCTGCTCATGGGACTACGTTAATAGTCCGAGCAGAAACATAGTCGATGCGGCAAGGAAACAGAAGCCTTGCACAGATGTCACACACGCGATCAGCCGGCAGGAACATCAAGTTTCCTGGTGAGATCTTCGAATTCTCTACGCAACTCATCGCTTTTGAAGATCTGCTCAAAGCTCGGTGCTTCGAGTTTCTGGATCGCTTCGAAGGATGTCGAGCTTTCGCGAATCAAATTGCGAAGCTGGACGCTGGCTTCGACAGTCTCGTAAGTGTTGTCTGCAATCTTCAGATCGTGAGTCGCTTTGAGACGGGCACCGGCGATCTGTTCGCGTTGCTGCTGGAGATAGCGGCGATACGCCTTTGCTGCTTCATCGGCGACTTGCTGGCTGTCGCGATTCGATTGCAGCGCGCGTGTCTGATCGGGCCGATTGTCGGCCTTGAGCAGTTCGGACGTGCGCTTACGGGCGGCGGCGATGTCGGCGATGATGGTGTCGAGTTTCGGCAGATATTGCGTATCGATCTTGGCGATGGTCGCATCCTGGGCCTGTACCAGCATCGCAAACAGCGCCGCATGCATCGCAAAGTAGCGGCGCGCAGCTTCCATGTTATCGCCCGTGGTGCCAATGAGCTTGGCAAGCTGGCCGTCAATCAGCTTGGCGGCATTGAACACGGCGACGAGCCGGACGAGATCGCCGGAGAGCACGCTATCGAGAAGCAGATCGACCTGTTCTTGCGACAGCTCCACGCCTGCTGATTTCAACGCGGCTGCGATTTCGGCCTTCACGCTTTTGATTTCGGTGCGGTTCGCCTCGATGCGCTTGTTGTTCTCGGTGATCTGATCCTGGAGCGACGAGACGGTATCGGTCAGGATGCCGGGGAAGTCCGCGTCTTTCGGCGCGAGGAGCTGCTTTTCCTTGAGCTTTACGTTCGCGTCTTCAAGCTCGCGAATGTTGTGGCGGAGAAGTTCGACCCGCTTCTGCATTTCAACGACCGGCGCGTTCGTTACGATGCCGAGGGCGGCATCGAGCAGGCCGCGGACCTTGGTGTTGCGGTCCTCGCGGGTTTCCTTCCAGAACGGCGGAATAATGTAGTCGTCGCGGCTCGGCAGCTTTTCGGCGCCTGCGCGCGTGTCGGCTGCGTCGCGCAAGACGTTGTCGATGGCGGCCATCAGCGATTTGGCCTGCTCGTATTGCGGATCGCCATCGCGCGGATCGGAGGCTGCGGCCTTGGCAGCTTCTTCGGCGGCGCTAGGCTTCGATGGCTTTTTTGTTGGATCGAGAGCGTTCGTGGCACCCTCGGCGGCGGTCTTGCCTTCGACGGATTTCAGCCAGTCGGCGATCGCGTCGCGTTTGGCCGCTTGCGCGTGGGCGCCGCTGGAAAATCCCAGCAGAACAACGAGTGCAAGATACCCGGCCGATTTCACAACGAAACTGGGCCTCCGCTCAACCGACATAGCGCCTCCGGCGCGACAATGGCGATGAAAAATCCGGCAAATCAATGGTGCTGGGCTGATGTGGTTGATGCAATCTATGCCGGCAGGAGGTTATCGCCGGGTTAGCGGGCAGCTGCGGCGCGGATCAGGCGGTAAAAGTCTTCGTCGATGCTGCGGGCGTCATCGAGGACGAGCATCTCGGCGAACGGCGGCGCGCTTTTGTTTATCGCCTCCGCCGGCTTGCTGCGATTGCCGCCGGCCGTTCCGAAATTAGCGTAAAGCCGTAACTTTCTCGGTGAAGGGTGGAGCGCAGCGTAGGGCTGCGGCGCGGACATCGTAACCAGCTGCCCGGAGGTTGCAAACACGGTCGCCGGTACGGCGCGCCCGACTTCGCGGAGAATGTGCTCAGCCAGCGGTCGCAGCCCTTTGGCTTCACGCAGCAGAGACTGAATGTCGGTTGCGGACGTCTTGGCCGGCGGTTGAATAGGCGGACGGAGCTTCGGCGCCCGCGGGGGCGGCTCGTCGGTCTGCACGGCGTGAAGATCGCCAGCGTAAATGAGGCGGCCGCCGTTATGATGGATGCGTTCAAGCCAGGACGCCCACGCGAACTGGAAGCCTTGCAGGCGCAGCCAGTCGATGATGTCGTTGCGCTCGGTGTGTCCGCTCTGGGCGATTGCGGTCATCCAGCCCGCGAGATCGCGGCCCGTGTCTTCGGCGAGATTGGCGACGAATTCGCGTTCTTTTTCGGCGTAAGCGGAACTCATGGCGATCTGATATCAGATCCAGCGGCGTGAGCGAGCCTTGTAAGCCAGATATTCATCGCCGAAGACCGCTTCCAGGTGCCGCTCCTCGGGAATGATCTGCAGAATTGTGACAAGAAGGCCAAAAAGCAATGCTGCCGCGACGAACCAGACCGACTTGGTGGTTTCCGCTCCATAGAGAAGAAGCATGACTTCGCCAAGGTAAATCGGGTTTCGGAAGCGGATGAACGGTCCTGACGTGACGAGCTTGGTCGACGCTTTGTGCGGCAGGTAGGTCGTCCGGTGCCAGGCAAGCGTCGCGAAGCCCGACACGATCAAGAGCAGGCCGAAGACGCCGAATGCGACGCCTACCCAATGGCCCGCCCTATCGTCAAGGCCCGGCCAGGGAACGGGGGCGAATACCGTCAGCAGCCAAGCCGCCGCAATGGCGAGTGCGAACAGTACCGGCGGCCAAGGGAACCGTGTCGCTGGCGTCGAGGGGAGGGAGTTGGGCGTCTCGTCGATCATTCGGGGAGATTATCGCCAAATGGCGAGGCGGTCAGCTCGGTCGATCAGTTCTTTGCCTTGGCTTTTTTCGGCGGCAGTATCGTTGGGGCCGGGACATCGTCGATGTCGCGTTTGTTAAGCTCGGCCTCGAGGTCGTAGCTCTTGCACCCCAGTGTCACCAGGCGCTGATTGTACTGGTGGAGCATGTTGAGCTCGGCCTGATATTCGCCGTTGGGATCGACACCGTGCGAGAGGTTGCCGAGTGTCGCCGAAAAGCCCGATTGAATGCCGCGTGCCAGCGCCGACGCTTGTTTGCGGTCGCTGAAGCCGCGCATTTCCATGATTTTTATCTGTATGCGGCCGGTTAGCTGCTTGCAGTTCAGCTTATCCTCGGGCGTGTCCGGCTTCTTCGTCTTGGCGTCGGCAGAGGACGGCGCAGCGACGGCCAGACCAATAAGGAGGGGGAGAACAAAAGATCGCATCGTGCCTCGCAGGGGTTCAATGTGAGAACCATATCATTTCCTGGGCAGCCTCAAGGCAAACTCCCGGTACCCCGGACGAACGGGCGGCATTGACGGCGGCCATGGCGTCGTGTTGCTTCGCGGGTCGGTGTTGGGGGCGCGGGTGCCTCCGTTGCGAGGCGGGGCGTTGCAATGCTGGATATTCGAAAATCGGTTGTGCTCATCGCCGCCGTTGTTGGTGGGCAAGCGGCTCTGGCCCAGGAGGATTTTCCGACGCATTTCGCCTGCGATTTCAACCAAGGTTATGCGTGGACGTATGAAGCCGGAAAATACAAAGCCGTTCCGCCCGCCGATCTCGCTTTCGAAGTCGCGCGTATCGACCTCGAACATCAGACGGCGTCGCTCATTCTTGGCGGTAAGCCCGCCAAAGACCTGAAAGTCGTGCGCGCGATCAACGCCAACCATTTCATCGAAGTCGTCAACGAGGGGTTTCTGAACCTCACGACGATCTACGATCTGGATCCGGCGACCGGCAAATATCCGGCCATACATTCACGGCATTTCGGGCTATTTGGGCAGCCTGTGTTTGCACAGTATGCAGGTGAATGCGTTCCTAAGCCCTGAGCCATGTGGACGGCTCAGTTGCTCTCGCCGTTCGGCTAAGGCAAAAGGCTCGCCATGACATTGAACCTCGTCAAGCTGTGTGTCGGCGTTTCGACGATCGAAGATCTTGCGGCCTGGCAGACCGAGCACCGGCGGCGCAAGAGCCAGGACGGCGTCGATTGTGCCTATCACCGGACATTCCAGACGCCGAAGAGGCAGGCCGAGCTGCTCGACGGTGGCTCGATCTATTGGGTTATCCGCGGCATCATCATGGTTCGCCAGAAGCTCGTCGGTTTCGAAGAAGGAACGAAGGAGGACGGATCGGCATGCTGTACCTTGATGCTGGACCGGACGCTCGTTCCGGTGCGACCAACGCCGCGGCGCGCGTTTCAAGGTTGGCGTTATCTTGATGCTGCCGATGCTCCGCCTGATCTTCGCAAAGGCAAGAAGGATCAGATTGCGGCGATGCCTGCCGAGATGCGCAAAAAGCTTGCCGATCT
Organism: Hyphomicrobium sp. MC1; assembly: GCF_000253295.1. Lineage (NCBI taxonomy): Bacteria > Pseudomonadati > Pseudomonadota > Alphaproteobacteria > Hyphomicrobiales > Hyphomicrobiaceae > Hyphomicrobium > Hyphomicrobium sp. MC1. Next base: position 1,212,114 of record NC_015717.1, read on the forward strand.
CGGATTGATTTGAACGCGGAACTTATTCGAGTGATCCATGTCCCGTCCTCCGTTTACGCCGACAATCGAAGCCTTGCCGAAGCTCGTGCCATTCGTCGGGCCGGAAGCGATGGAACGGGCTCGAGGGCGGCCGTTCAAGGCGCGCCTTGGCGCGAATGAGAGCATTTTCGGGCCGTCGCCAAAGGCCATTGCCGTCATGCGCGAGGCGGCGGCAGGCAACTGGATGTACGCCGATCCCGAGAACTACGAATTGCGTGCCGCCATTGCGGCGTATCACAGCGTCCCGATCGAGTGTGTCGTGGTCGGCGAGGGCATAGACGGGCTGCTTGGCCTGACATGTTCGCTGTTACTGACGCCCGGCAGCAATGTCGTTACGACTGATGGTGCGTATCCGACGTTCAACTTTCACGTCAAAGCACATGGCAGCAATGTGCACGCTCTTCCCATGCGCGATTTTCGCGAAGATGTTCCACGCCTGATCGAGACGGCGGCGGCGATCTCAGCGCCGTTAATCTATGTGTCCAACCCGAACAGTCCGATGGGGACATGGTGGACGGCGGATCAGATCGACGCGTTTATCACAGAGTTGCCGCCACGGACGTTGCTCGTTCTTGATGAAGCTTATTGCGATACCGCGCCGATCGGAACCGCACCGGCCATCGATGTCTCCAATCCGCAGGTCGTGCGGTATCGGACGTTTTCGAAGGCGTACGGGCTTGCAGGTGCGCGGATCGGGTATGCCCTCGGTGAGCGCAGCACTATCGAAGCGTTCGACAAAGTGCGCAATCACTACGGTATCAATCGCGTTGGCCAGCTTGGCGCGCGAGCCGCACTGCTCGATCAGGACTATCTCAGGACAGCAGTCTCGCAGATTGCTACGGCCCGCGAGAGGATCGCCGCGATCGCTATCGAAAATGGCTTGAGACCTCTGGCGTCGGCGGCGAGTTTCGTCGCCATCGACTGTGGCGGCGATGGCGCCTTTGCGACGCGCGTCTTGAACGGACTTCTGGAGCGGGACGTCTTCGTTCGTAAACCCGTCGCGAAGGGGCTCGATCCGTTCATCCGCGTTTCGTGCGGGCGAGACGAAGATCTCGATATTTTTGCAGGTGCAATCGCTGATGTCCTCGCGCGTGTGAACGCGTAGCGGCGAGCGCCGCCCTTAATCCTGGGGGACTGTGGATGACGGTGTCCGTTGTTTTGCGACCTGCGCTTCGATGCCAAATATTAAATTGGATATTGCGGCATCGAAGACATCGTCGTCTTTCAAACGCGCGAATATGGGCAGCAGTTTTTTCGTCAACGGCAAACCACTTTGCTCTTCGACTTCGCGCAATGCCTCGGCGCTAGGCTTTTGCAAAAGGCCTCCGATTTCGCCGGCGCAAATGCCGAGAATTGCGGCGTAGGTGGCGAAGCTTAGGGCCGGAATTTCTGCTTCAGGGACGCCGGCATCGAGGAGGGTCTGATAGCATTCCTCGGCCAATTGCAGATCGATCGGCCCACTGGTCCAAAATCTCAAAAGCAGGGGGAAGGCGTTCGGAAATTGTCTCGCGAGATTGCGATAGGCCTTTGCCGTTTCGATGAAGCGAATTTGCCAGGGGAGTTCTCGTTCCGGTGCCTCGACACTGCCTTGAAGACGGTCGGCGACGGCGCGTTCGAGACCTTCCTTGGAGCCAAAATGGTAGCTCAAAGTCGCGACGTCACAGCCGACGGCGCGCGCGGCACAGCGCAGGCTGAAGCCCTCAAGCCCGGTTCGCTCGATTTCCAAAAGCGCAGCCTGGACCAGATCGGCTGCGATCAGCCCCCTTTGCCCTCGTGTGTGAGGTGTTTTCATCAGTGTTGAAATTGTCCCTTGCAGGTGATCAAGTCAAGCGCTATTCCAACACTGTTGAAATGTGGGGATGGGCATGTCGGCCGTCACGGAACGCGAGTTTAGTTCGCGCGAAAGGATATTAAGCCTTGCTGCGATCATCTCTACGTCATTTGGCGTGGGGATCTCGTTTGGCGTCGGTTTTCCGCTAACGGCGCTGACGTTCGAACTTTGGGGCCAGCCGAACTGGCTGATCGGCTTGGCTGGTGCGGTGCCCGGTTTGGCGATCCTGTTGGTGCTGCCGATCGCGCCGCGGCTTATCACCAAGATCGGGCCAGTGAATGCGATCGCGAGCGGCTGCATCATCGGCGCGCTTGGCTTCCTAGCGCTGGGTCTGTTTCAATCGCCGTGGGCTTGGATAGCCACCCGGCTCATCATGAGTGCGGGCTTTGCCGTTCCGTGGCTCGCGGGCGAAACATGGATCAATTCTGTTTCGAAGGAGGAGACGCGAGGGCGCGTGATCGCGGTCTACGCCATCGGCTTCTTTTCCGGTTACGCGATCGGTCCGATCTTTCTGCAGGTGCTTGGTCTCGTCGGTCCGGGACCTTTCATCGCCGGAGCCGCGCTCACGATTTTATCGGGATTGCCGATCGTCTTCGGGCGAAAGCTCGCCCCGGATTTCATTCATGACGACGCGCATAATATCGTCACGGCATTCTGGTCGGCTCCGGGTGTCATGATCTCCGGATTCATCGGTGGTTTTTCGGAGGTGACCATCCTGTCGCTCATTCCGAACGTGGCCTTGGCGGCGGGCTGGAGCCAAGATGCGGCCCTTGCGCTGGTCACGGTTACGACTGTCGGCGGTGTGGCGTTGCAGTTTCCGCTCGGCTGGCTGTCAGACAAGACGTCTCGCTTTGCGCTGACGATTTCTTCCGTAGGCATCTTCATTCTGCTGGCGTTAGCGTTGCCGCTGGCCCTGCAAAACACGATTGCAGCCGTCGTGACGGCTTTTCTGATCGGAGGTGTCATCCTTGGCTTTTATGCGCTTGGACTGGCGACTATTGGCGAGCGAGACGGCGAGGGCGACCTTGCGGCCGTAAACGCTGCTTACATCGTCATGTACCAGTGCGGTTCTCTCGTTGGACCGATCTTTGCGGGCATCGCCATGACCGACCATCCCATCCAGGGATTCGTCGTGATCGTCATCGCGGTCATGGCGATCGCGGGCGCCTTGATGATAAGGGTGGAGTGCAAGGACCGGCGCAACCAGCGGCGATAGCCGTCTGCTGGCGTCCCGATCATGGTTAATTGTTTGTTTGCGTACTGACGCTAGTCTCGCTCAAGCTTCACAATCATGCGTTTTTAGCGAGATTGCCCATGTTCGTGCGATCCGTCCTGTCGTTCTTTTCCGTGCTTGCCTTCGGCGTGATGGCTGCGGCGGCCTTTTTTGCGTTGACTCCTTGGCTGTCGGCCCATGTTCCCGACAGCGTGCGTTCGCTGACCGAAGGTCTGCAATTTGGGTCTTTGGCCGTGGGGCTGGGTCTAGGCTTGACGCTCGGCGCCATCGGCCGCTTCAACTGGTCGGATATCCCGCGCCGGATCGTGACATGGTTTTTGATCCGCGAGCAGAAGTTCTTCTACTATGCGCTCATCGCGATCTGCGCTGGCGTTCTGGTTTTCTATTGAGTTCAAAATGCAAAGAGGCGGCCCGACAGACCGCCTCTCGAAGCATTGAAATGTGGCTCGATCCTCAGACCGAGTAGTACATGTCGAACTCGACCGGATGCGGCGTCATCTCGTAACGCATGTTCTCTTCCATGCGCAGCGCGATGTAGGCGTCGATCATGTCGTCGTTCATGACTCCGCCCGCTTTCAGGAAGTCGCGGTCCTTGTCGAGGCTGTCGAGCGCTTCGCGGAGCGAAGCCGATACCGTCGGGATCTTCGCCAGCTCAGCCGGCGGCAGATCGTAGAGGTTCTTGTCCATGGCGGGACCCGGATCGATCTTGTTCTGGATGCCGTCGAGGCCAGCCATCAACATCGCCGTGAATGCGAAGTAGGGGTTGGCGCCCGGATCCGGGAAGCGGATTTCGATGCGCTTGGCCTTGGGGCTTGAAACGTGCGGAATGCGGCACGAAGCCGAGCGGTTGCGCGCCGAATAGGCCAGCAACACAGGCGCCTCGAAGCCCGGCACCAAGCGCTTGTATGAGTTGGTCAGCGGATTGGTGAAAGCGTTGATCGCCTTCGCGTGCTTCAGGATGCCGCCGATGTAGTTGAGGCACATCTGCGAGAGGTCGGCGTACTTGTCGCCGGCGAACATCGGCTGGCCGCCCTTCCAGATCGACTGGTGAACGTGCATGCCCGAGCCGTTGTCGCCGAAGACCGGCTTCGGCATGAACGTCGCCGTTTTGCCGTAGGCCTGGGCCACGTTGTGCACGACGTACTTATAGATCTGCATGTGATCGGCCATCGTGATCATCGGGCCGAACTTCACGCCGAGCTCATGCTGGGCAGCAGCGACTTCGTGGTGGTGCTTTTCGACGGTGACGCCCATTTCCGAAAGGACTGAGAGCATCTCGGAGCGGATGTCTTGAGCGCTGTCGATCGGCGGGACCGGGAAATAGCCGCCCTTCACGCGCGGACGGTGGCCGAGGTTGCCGGATTCAACGATCGTACCGGTGTTCGAGGGCAGCTCGCTGGAGTCGATCTGATAGCCCATCGAATACATGTCAGTGGTGAAGCGGACGTCGTCGAAGATGAAGAATTCGGCTTCCGGTCCGAAATAGACTTTGTCGCCGATGCCGAGCGACATCATGTAGGCCTCGGCCTTCTTGGCGACCGAACGCGGGTCGCGCTCATAGGGTTGGCCGGTTGAGGGTTCGAGAACGTCGCAGAAGATCGCGACGGTCGTCTGGGCGAAGAACGGATCGACGTGAGCCGTTGCCGGATCCGGCATCAGCGTCATGTCGGAGGCTTCGATCGATTTCCACCCGGCGATCGAAGACCCGTCGAAGGCATAACCATCAGAGAAGACGCCTTCATCGACGCAGCTGACGTCGGCCGTGACGTGCTGCATCTTGCCCTTGGTGTCCGTGAATCGGAAATCCACGAACTTCGCTTCCTTGTCCTTGATGAATTTCAGGACGTCATTTGCATTTTTCATAGACACTCCCATGCCTAGGCATTCCGTTAAAGTTCACGCGTGCCAAATCGTTTAGCCGGTTGAGGCCGGTTCAAGCGTGACAGTCTTTTTTATAGTTCGTTTATCGATCAAATGGCATCGCGACCGGATTCGCCGGTCCGGATGCGAATAGCGTCTTCGATGGACGAGATAAAGATCTTGCCGTCACCGATCCGGCCGGTCTTCGCGGCCTTTTGAATGGACTCGATGGCCTTTTCCAGCATGTCGTCGCTCAAGACGACTTCGATCTTCACTTTCGGCAGGAAATCGACCACGTATTCCGCCCCTCGATACAGCTCGGTGTGACCCTTCTGCCGTCCGAAGCCCTTCGCCTCGATAACTGTGATGCCTTGCAAGCCGATTTCTTGTAGCGCTTCTTTTACTTCATCGAGCTTGAAGGGCTTTATAATCGCTTCAATCTTTTTCATTTTCGCCCCTTAGATCTTGGACAGCATGTCGGTCGTACCCCACGCCTGCCCAGCGGCCCGAAGGCTAGCAGAGGCCGTGCCACCTGCGACGTTCTCGAGAAACATTACATATGTCATTGGCTTAGCGTGTCGTGATGGCTTCTTAGATGGTCAGCCGCTGTTTAGTAAGCCTTAAATGCATGCTGGCTGCACATTTTTTATGCTGATTTTTCTCAACGACGGTGAGTGGCTTTTAGGCGCTGAATTTCCAGGCAGTCGCCGGAGGCGGAGCAACAGCAGGGGTTCAGGTAGCGGATATGAATGAATTGCTGACGACGTCGGAGGCGGGACAAGCCGACCGTCTGGCGGCCGAGGCCGGTGTCGCCACGATCAGCCTCATGGAGCGTGCTGGGCAGGCGGTGGCCGAGGCGGCGCTTGGCATGGTCTGGGGTCCGGACCGGCGCGTGGCGGTGCTTTGCGGCCCGGGAAACAATGGCGGTGACGGGTTCGTTGCAGCCCGGCACCTACGTGACAAGGGTTGGGACGTCCGGCTTTTTCTGCTCGGGGACAGAGATGCGCTCAAAGGTGACGCGGCCGAGATGGCTCGGCGTTGGCCGCTCGTCGTTCGCCCGGCAACCCCGGATGCCCTGCAAAGCATGCATCTGGTCATCGACGCCCTTTTTGGTGCGGGCCTGTCGAGGCCTCTTGAAGGGGAGGCGGCGGAACTCGTTCGCGCCGTCAACGCCAGCGGTCTGCCTGTCCTTTCCGTCGACGTGCCGAGCGGGCTCGATGGGACGAGCGGCGAGGTGCGCGGCGTTGCTGTTCAAGCGCGCCGGACGGTGACATTCTTCCGCAAGAAGCCGGGGCATGTGCTGATGCCAGGGCGGCAGCTCTGCGGTGAGGTTATCGTTGCGGATATAGGCATTCCGGAGCGCGTGCTCGAGACGTTGAAGCCGAAGCTGCACGAGAACGGCCTGCCGCTTTGGGTCGATCATTTCAACTGGCCGAAGGATGGCGGCCATAAGTACGACCGTGGACATGCGGTCGTCGTCTCGGGACCGGCATTGCAAACGGGGGCAGCGCGTCTTGGTGCGCGCGCGGCGCTGCGGGTCGGCGCTGGGCTCGTCACGCTCGTCGGCAACGCTGCTGCAACGGCAATCATCGCGACGCAGATCACCTCGATCATGGTGCGATCGGTTTCAGGCGCCACGGCGTTGTCGGAATTTCTTCGCGATACCCGTCGCAACGCGGTGTTGATCGGTCCAGGCGCGTCTGTTGGGCCAGAGACGGCAGATGACGTTTTGGCCGTGCTTCGATCATCGGCTTCAGTCGTGCTCGATGCGGACGCGCTGACCTCATTCTCGGATACAGGAGAAAAGCCGCGCAGCGAAGCCAGCATGGGATTTCTGGCACGGAACGGCGATAATCCGCATGGTCGCGAGACGCTATTTGCCGCCATCAAGAAACGGCCGGCACCCGTCGCGATGACGCCGCATGAGGGTGAATTCAAGCGTTTGTTCGGAGAGCTTCCGGGTTCGAAGATTGATCGCGCTCGCGAGGCGGCGAAGCTCTCAGGCGCGTTCGTCATTCTGAAAGGCGCCGATACCGTCATCGCCGCGCCGGACGGTCGCGCCGCCGTCAATTCCAATGCGCCGCCTTGGCTTGCCACGGCCGGGTCTGGTGACGTTCTCGGCGGCCTCGTGACGGGGCTTTTGGCCCAGCACATGCCGCCTTTCGAAGCCGCCTGTGCTGCCGTCTGGTTGCACGGAGAGGCAGCCAACGCGTTTGGCATGGGCTTGATCGCCGAGGACTTGCCTGACGTTCTGCCTAAGGTGCTGCAGCGATTGTTTACGGAGCGCGTCTGACCGGATCGGTTGCGTCAGGCGCTGGAACTCATGGCGGTTCGTCCGGCCTGCTTGAGCTGATCGTCGGCATGTAGGAATGCTTCGACTTCCGGCGTAGCGGGTGGGCTGACCTCCGAGACGCCGAGGAGGGACATCAGCCGGGAGATCTCGACGAACTTCTTTTCTTTGCGGTCGTAAAGGCCGCCTTTGAATAAGGCGCGCGTTGCGGGCTGTCCGTCGCGCGGGCCGCCATGGATAACGAAGACCTGCTCCATGACGACAAGTGCCGCGTCCCAGCAGAGAAGCCGCGTTTCGAGGCGGAATTTTTGAAAAGGCCGCAGCTCGCGTTGAAAGCGGATGGTGATTGCGCTGGCGATCGGTGTCCAACGATGGCGCAAAACCAGCCGCCAAAGGCCGGACCGGACGAGCACATCAAGGCGACCGAGATCCATCAGCGTCAGATAGCGGCCGTTGTTCATATGGATCGAAATATCGAGATCGTGCGGCCAGACGCGAAACCACAACTTGGATGTTTCGCTGGGCAGCGAGAGAGGCCCTCGGCGGCGTGCCGTCATTAAGACCCATATCAGTCTGAACCAAAGGTTCATGCGCCGGTTTCCGAAATGTAGGCATTGAGACCTAAGCAGCCTTTACCTATACGTCAACTGCGCGGTCTGCCGCGATCTCATTTGGCGATTGCCCGTCGGCGGGCCACAATGGCACGATATCGCCTGTGCAATTATGAATCGCGAATCTGACGAACCAAAGAGGGTTTGGCTCGGCGCATGAAAAGCTTTCGGGCATTTCCGGTGTGGCTGCTCATGGCTTCGCCTCTGGCGGGGGCACCTGCGCTCGCGGCTGATGCCATCACCGCGCCTTCGCCGGTCGAGGAAGGCGCGACGTTGCTCATTCGGGGCGACGCGGAGAAGGCTGTTGCAACTTATACGGCAGCGCTCAAGGATACAGGGCTGCCCAACGACCGGCGCGCGACGATTCTCAATGATCGCGCTGTCGCCAACGTGCGTCTTGGCGAGACCAAGGCTGCGCTTGAGGACTACAATCGCGCCGTCGAGCTTTTCCCCGAGTATCCGGTCGCATACAACAATAGAGGCAATCTTCTTCTGGCGCTCGGCCAGTTGAAAGAGGCGATGAAGGATTTCGATCGTGCTCTGCTTCTGGCGCCGAGCTTTGCCGCCGCCTATTCGAACCGCGGCAATGCGAGGATGAAGCTCGGCCAGTCGGCTGCAGCGCTGGCGGATTTCACCAAGGCGATCGAGTTGATGCCCGCGAGCGCGCCGCCGCTATCGGGACGCGGACTTGCCTATCTCTCTGTCGGCAAGCCACACGCTGCCATTCGCGATTTCTCGCGCGCCGTCAGCGCCGATGCGCGTTTTGCGGCGGCCTATCGCAATCGAGCAGAGGCGCGCATGGCCGTTGGGCAACGTGACGATGCGATCGAAGATCTGTCTCGCGCCATCGCCTTTGATCCTAATAATGGCGAGCTTTATGTGGTGCGAGGATACGCTTATCTGATCAGCGGCAATGCGGCGTCGGCCATCAAGGATTTTTCGCGCGCCATCGAACTCGATCCCAAATCGAGCGCGGGATACGAAGGGCGCGGGCTTGCCAACGGTGTGGCGGAAGCCTTTGACGACGCGAATTCTGACCTCAATCGCGCGATCGAACTCGATCCGCGCTCGCCGGTGGCGTTCGCGTTCCGGGCGTACATCTATAAGCAGAACGGCCAGCCGGATATCGGCGCCAAGGACGTCGAGACGGCAATCAAACTCGATACCAATTCGCCTGAAGCGCTCTGGGCGCGTGGCGAAATCGAAGAAGCCAATGGCCAGGCCGATACGGCCATTACGGATTTGCGCCACGCCTTGCAGCTTCGTCCGAGCTGGCAATTTGCGTCGGATGCGCTGCAGCGACTGGGTGCGGCGCCAGACGATGTCGAGGACAAGCCGGTGCCATCGCTGGATATCGATAAATGGCATGTCGTGCTGCACGGCAAAGATTATTTCGCAACCAGCGTCGACTATCCGCAAATACGCGTGCCGCTGGAGATGACAGGTGAAGGGCTGCCGAGGCTGTTGTCGTGGGAAGTGCAAAAGCCGCCTTACGCGGGTTACGGCATCCTGCGTTTTTCAGGCGGCACGGTTCACGGGAAAAACGGCCCGGAAGACACCGAGCTTGCCGCGATCATCTATATCGGCGGCGGCAAGGTTTTGGCAATCGAGCCGCATCGGCAGGGTTCGCGCGTCGCGTCGTGGACGTGGGATGGCGATCGTCTGCAGATCGCAAGCGTGGATGGAGTCACCGACGAATATCAACTTCATCCGGTGAATGTTGCGGTCGTCGGCAATCGCGATCAGACGTACGCAGACGGGGCGCGAGCGGAGCGGCAGCAGCGACGCTCCAAGCCGAAATCTTTCTTCCAATTGCTCTTCGGGTTCTGATAGCCAGCGCGTCGCCGCAATGACGGCGGCGCAATGGGGATGCTGCTGATGACCGAGAGCGCGACGATCGTCTGGTTTCGTAATGATCTCCGGCTTTGCGATCACCCCGCGTTGACCGCTGCGGTAAAGCGGGGTGGACCGGTCATTGCGCTGTTCGTTCTCGATGATGCGGCTGCGGGGTGTTGGAAGCTGGGCGGTGCATCGCGGTGGTGGCTGGCGAAAAGTCTGGAAGCGTTGAGCCACGACATTGCGCAGCGTGGCGCACGCCTGATTTTGCGTCGAGGCGATACGGAAAGTATTTTGAAACGTCTCGTCGATGAGAGCGGTGCAACGGCAGTTTACGTCACTCGCGGTTATGAGCCCTGGGCCAAGGGGTTGGAGGAAAAGCTCCATAAGTCGTTCGGTGGATCGGGTGTGGTCTTCAAACGCTTCGGCGGTCGTTTGCTGAGGGAACCGGAAGATTTGCGCACATCGTCCGGCGCAGCCTATCAGGTCTTCACGCCGTTCTGGCGCGTCTTCAGGAAAGAGTTTTCAGCGCCAAAAGCACTGGCGGCGCCACGTCATCTTGGCCCGGTGCCGGACGCGATTGCATCGGACGATATTTCCGACTGGAAGCTCGCGCCGACGAAACCGGATTGGTCGGGAGGTTTGGCTGAGGCGTGGCGGCCCGGCGAGCGTGGCGCGCAGTTGCGTCTTAAAAATTTCGTCAGCGAGGGTCTTTCAAATTACGATGACGGACGCGATCGGCTTAATGCGGAGGGGACGTCGCGACTTTCGCCGCATCTTGCATTCGGTGAAATTTCTCCGGCGGCGTGCTGGCGCGCAGCAGCGGAGGCATCGCATCAAACTCACAGCAGCGATGGCGCCGTCGAAACATTTCTCAAAGAGCTTGCATGGCGCGAGTTCAGTTACGCGCTGCTCTTTCAATTTCCGCAGATGCCGGATGAACCATTGCGCGATGAGTTTGCGGCGTTTCCCTGGGCGAAGTCGTCGGCTAACCTCAAGGCGTGGCAGCGCGGTTTAACGGGATATCCCGTCGTCGATGCCGGAATGCGCGAACTCTGGGCTACGGGATATATGCACAACCGGGCGCGCATGATTGCGGCGTCTTTTTTGACCAAGCACCTGCTTCTACCGTGGACATCAGGCGAGGCGTGGTTCTGGGACACGCTCGTCGACGCCGATCTCGCAAACAACGCTGCGAATTGGCAGTGGGTTGCCGGTTGCGGTGCAGATGCGGCGCCTTACTTCCGTATTTTCAATCCTGTCTTGCAGGGCGAGAAATTCGATCCTGATGGCGACTATGTTCGCCGCTGGGTTCCGGAGCTTCAACGCTTACCCTCTGCCGATATTCACAAGCCATGGGCGGCCGATGCGACGACGCTGAAACGCGCGGGAGTCGCTATCGGGAAAAATTATCCGTTTCCGATCGTGGACCATAAAGAGGCGCGCGCTCGCGCGCTGACGGCGTATGACCGCGTGAAATCGAGCAAGCGAGGTTGAAAATACGAGGCGACTTCCGACATTTAACGTCGTTGCACATGAATCCTTGAAGAGAAGCTTTGCAGGTGCGTGATTTTGAAATGCTCACGACGAACCTCGAAACCGTTTCGTAAGCTAGATGAGCCGCAGTCCTGTACGGGGGGCGATTTATTGGTAATTCCCATTAACGTTGGGGCGTTTTCGCCGTATTATGCGGGCAATAAGCGTATTGCGTAGGGAGCTATCATGTTGCGTAGGATGATGTTGGCGGCAATTTTGTTTGCCGCTCCGTCGGTTGCGGCCATGGCCGCGCCGAGTGAAGCACCGGCGAACGGGGCATCGACGACCACCGAGACGCAGTCGGGCACGACGACATACTTTGGCAAGGCCGAAGGAGCGAAAGAGCCTGTGACCGTCGAGGCGAAGAAGGAGCCGGTCGCCAAGCCGCGGCCGCTTCCGCCGACACTCACCGCATCCATTGATCTTTCTCGGCAAACGATGAGCGTTTCGGTCAATGGCGAGCCGCGCTATCGCTGGCGTATCTCGTCCGGGACACAGCAGTATGCGACGCCGACGGGCAACTTCTACCCGCAATGGACGTCGCGAATGTGGTATTCGAAGAAATACGACAATGCGCCCATGCCGAACGCTGTTTTTATCAACGGCGGCGTTGCCGTTCATGGAACATATCATATGGCTGCGCTCGGCCGTCCGGCGTCGCACGGCTGCATTCGCTTGGCGCCGTCGAATGCCAAAATTTTCTACGATCTCGTTCAGCGCCACGGAATGATGCGCACGCGCGTCAGCGTGCATGGACGCCCGAATTGGGGTGATAACGCCGTCGCGCGTCGCGACTCGCACGATGACGATGATTACGCGAGCAATGGCGGCAGCAGCTCGTTCTGGGGCAACATCTTTGGCGGTCCGCAGTCCGCCAAGGCGAACGGCAAGAAAACACGCTATGTCTATATCGATGGCGTTCGCACGAAGGTCTATCAGGCGAAGGACGGCACGTATTACTACAAGAGGCCGAAAGGGAAGAAGTATTCGGGCTACGCCTACGGCGCAAACTGATACGTCAAACCGTTCCATAATTGAAAAGGCCCGCGATTTGCGGGCCTTTTTTGTTGTCGGCGATTAGAACGGGTTCCAAGTCGGCTGTTCGGTGAACCGAAGGTAGCCGATATTGGCGCCCAGACGCATGCCAACGCCGGATCGAATTGGTGCCATGATAACGGGGCCGCCCTTCAGCAAGGTCACGCCGACGCCGCCGACAAAATATGCCGATCCGTCGACGCCTGTGAAATTCCGATAGATATCGTTCGCATTATCCATGCGGTAGATGAGGAAAAGTGTGCGCGAGCCAGAGGCGCCTAAGTCGGTGCCAACCGAAGGCCCGTGCCAATAAACTTCCCGCGTTCCAGGTTGGGAACGCATAAACAAGGTGCCTTTGCCGAAGCGAAGACCCGCGAGAAACGCGCCGCCGCCTTCGACGCCGAGGACGTAGGCCGTCGGGCGTCCCGACTGTTTGAAGGCATGCTCGATGACGGCAGCCAAGTTCGTCGAAATCGATCCGAAGAACCCGCGCGTGACGTCGCGGATTTCTTCGATCGAATAGCCTTCCTCTTCCGGTGGCGGCAGATTGGGAATGGGTGTCGGCTCTCGCATTGCAACAGCCGGCGGCGGCGTGGCCTCATCCGGGTGTGTGCGCGTGGCCCAGCCTTGAGATGTGTGTGGCGTGGCTTTGACGGCCGGCTTCTTGGCCACAACGGCGGGCGGGGAAGGTTTCTTTGCGGCGGATGCCGCTGGCGGCGTTGCGGGAGAGGGCGCTGGAACGGGAGGGGTGGCCTGCGCTGTCGCCGGTGGCGGAGCGTTGCGCTTTGCTGCGGCGATCTTCTCATCGAGGCGCTTCAGCATATAATCCGACTTCGCCTTGATGACGGTATTGAGTTCGGCCGCCGCCATTTTCAGTTCTTCGAGCTTGGCGCAGTCGGGTTCTTCGCCGTCGGGTATGCGGCCGAGAGAATCGACGGTAAGCAGCAGCTGGCTGCTCTTCTTGTCGAATTCTTCGAGCTTCGGGTCGTCGATGGCGTTGAGAGCCAGATTCTCGTCATCGGTGTCGGGCAACTGCAACGCCTGCTTATAGCGTTTGAGGCGCTCCTGCAGCTTGGGTTGCACTTCGAGCGTCAAGGTTCGCAGACTTGCGCCCGACTGATCGACGGCTGCGGCGAAGTCATTTGCCGTGCAGGTTGCGGCGACGGCGCGCGGCACGTTTGTCAGCAATGCCGCCATCATGGCAATGAATGCAAGCGTCGATCGCATGGCTTTGCAGCTCCAATATCAGTCGCCAGTGCCGGGCGATCGTCGGTCTTGCGAAAACGAGCAGAAGCCGTTGTTACGGTCGTGACGCAGATTTTGCGGCAATGCGCGCCATGAACCGGGCGGTGTCAACGATAATCCGAGTGTGCGTTCCCGATCCTATTCGATCAATGCCATCGGTTGCCGAAACGTCGAACGTGATTTTTCGGCCATCGACAGATTTGACCGTTGCGGTCGCGGTTACCGTATAGCCAATCGGCGTCGGCGAAGTGTGTGTCACATCCAGGTGTACGCCGAGGCTTTCGTGGCCTTGCGGCAGGAAACCATCAAGGCAGTCGACCGCTGCCGCTTCGATCGCGGCGATCAGCATCGGGCTCGCGAAGACAGGCACATTTCCACTTCCGACACGCGTTGCGAGGCGCTCATCAGTGACAAGCATGCTTGCCGTGCCGCTTAGTCCAGCGCGCAACTGCGAAAGATCGGCCATCCGTTACGCTCCTTCTCGTCTGGAACGGCCATTAAGGGGCGTCGCTCGAATGATCAATAGGATTGGTGACGCTCGTAAACAGGGCTAGCGTTAACCAGCTTTTCGGAACGCGCTGCCCAAAGCCGCAGGAGCACGTCTAGCTAATTATGACGTTCGCTCGGTAGAGTTATTCAGGCGATATTCAGGATGGCTGCGTGCTGCTTCGCTTTCGCTCGTTCATGATCGCGTTTTCGATTGTGCTCGCTCTTGCGCCGTTTTCGGGGATTGCGGCGGCGGCGCTTTTGGCCTCGACGCTCGGCTGCGAGATCAATGATGCTGCGATGGAACCGTGCACAGCGCATGGCATCGACTTTGGTCCACTGCTCACGGATTTGTTGCTGACCGCGAGCCTCGGGCAGATCGCATTCCTGATCCTGACGGCCGTGCTGGTCGTCTGGACCGTAATAGAAGTCTTCGCCCTGCTGGCACGGACGTGGCAGCGGGATCGCGGCGCAGTAGTTAAGCGCTAGGGACGGGTGATTTCGAACAGGCCAGGGAAGGCTGATCCCGATGGGCCGATTTCGGAAACCGCAGCGGCGCAGCTTTCGTCAATGACCAGCTTGCATTGGTTCGAGGGATCATCTTGGGCGCAGTGCTTGGCGCGCATCCAGGCGTCGTAAATCTTCTTTTCCTGGGCGTTGAAAACATCGAGTTCGGGGCCGTTGTAAACGGACGGAAGAACGGCCGCTTTGTCCGTCAGCTTGCCGCCGGGGCAGGTTTCAGATGCGCCCAGGGCCTGGGCGTAGCGGGAACCGATGTCGTAAGGCGTCAGATTGGTGGCGGCTATGGCGGTGCGCGTGGCCGTCAGAAGATCCTTGGGCGGATCAGCCGCCGTGGCAGAGTTATCGTCGGCCAGCAGTCCGGCCAGAGCCAGAAAGAGCAGCATGGAAAGGCTTTTTGGCCGCCTCAAGCCCATCGGGATCCTCCAGGCCTTGTTGATTGCCCCGGCAACTTATCGTCGAATTGCAGCGCGTGCGGATGGTGCCGGATGGAAGTCCGCGCGGGCGACGATGCGAAGAATGCCATCAAATGCATATACTTTTTTGTAAGTCGAAGCGATTTGCATTTCGGCAAATCCATCAACCTCATATACCCTATCTTCGCAATTGGCGATCGAAGGCGCTATCCTGTCTTTGAGCTTGCCGGCTGGCGGCGATATCATCGTATTATGGGTTGAGCTTGCCCGTGCGCCGTCCCTAGGAGAGAGACATCACATGACCTCACGCATTGCTTTATATGCGGCTGCGTTCGCCGCTCTTGCCGTCACCGGCGCCAGCCCAAGCTTCGCTCTTTCGACCAAGGAATGCAGCGTGAAATATCAGGCTGCGAAGTCCGCTGGAACGTTGAACGGACAGACCTGGGCGGAATTCCGCAAAAAGGAATGCGCTGGAGCTGCGACGACGACGGAAGAAAAGCCGGCTGCGAAAGTCGAGACGACGAAAGCTGCTTCCGGCGCCATTTTTCCGAAGGCGGTCGATACGAAGTATGCCAAGGAAAGCGCGGGCCGGGCTCGGATGCATACGTGCCTTGATCAGTACAAGGCTAACAAGGCGAACGGCGGCAATGGCGGCCTCAAGTGGATTCAAAAGGGCGGCGGTTACTACAGTCAGTGTAACGCGGCCCTGAAGAAGTAACTTTGCCCGTTCTGCTGCAGACATGACAACGGCGAGATTTTCATCTCGCCGTTTTTCGTTTCGGAGAAGGTATCAGCCCCGTCTCAGCGTTTCATTTCGCGCTCGCGCTGCCAGGACAAAAACAGCACCGTTACGAGTGATGTCAAAAGCATGGTGCCGAGAATAGCGGGCTGGCGCATGAAGGACTGCCAGACGTTGAAGCCTTCAATCCATCCGCCGCGGTTCGTCAGGACGTTATTGAGAACGAGAACCACGAACGCGACGAGCGACGTCAGGGCGGTGGCGATAACGGCTTCGACCAGCCGTTTGGTCAGCCGTGGTACGGATATGGAATTGCGGCCAATAGCGAGTTGTGTCCGGTCCGACATGGTTTGCTCCCGTATTGCTTAGGCGAAGGGGCACGGCGATCGCCACGGAGCCCCGGATTTATTCTCCCTTTCTATCAGATTCGCATCGGCAACGTGGCAGGGGCGAGGCGTTCGCGCATCGTTAGCTTATCAACGAGGTGAGCTTTTCTAGCGCCCGATCCTCAAAGCAAGTTGATCACTATGTTCGCAGCTTCGGCAACATCGTTCAGTGAAGCCGGGATATAATGAGCGGACGTCGCCCATGCTGCGGCTAGCTAGCGACGAACGGGACCGGCGGATTTAAGGCGCGGTTCCAGATCGGAGAGCGTTCATGCTTCGCTTCGTACATCTGCTTGCTAGCACTTTGCTGGTGGCAATCGTCGGTATGTCGGGTGCCGCGACCGCGGCGCCTGGCGGGTTAGCTGCGGTCGCGTTTGGCAAGCCAACCGGTATTGTCCTGACGCATGGCGGAGGTGGCGGCCACTGGGGCGGTGGCGGCGGAGGTCACTGGGGCGGAGGTGGCGGCCACTGGGGCGGCGGCGGCCGCCACTGGCGCGGCGGATACTGGCGCGGTAGGGGCTGGGGTTACGGCTTCTACGGCGGGTATCCCTACTATGGCGGCTATTACCCGTATTATGACGACTATTATTACGATGATTACTACTATCCGGATTATCCGACCTGCTACTACAGCCGCAGGTATCGCGCGCGCATCTGTCCAGGTTATTGATACTTCAGGCCGTGGTGCCCAAATTGTCCGAATGAGTCGGCGGCTTAACTGCCGACCGCAGGAGCATTTAGAAGTTACATGAAACCGATTGCGCGTGCTGTTCTTATCGCTCTGTCGCCGTTGGCATTCGTCGCCACCGAGGCGAAAGCGCAATCGATCTTCGATGTCGAACATGCGCGCGCCATGTACCGTGCCGGCGTCGCCAGCCGGTACGATATGGAGCAGTTGAGACGCTACGGTGCGCCCAGCGGCTTTTACCCACAGTACGGGCCGCCGCCGCCCCGCCGGATTGATCTGCGCCGGCTCTGGTTACGAGAGCGCTATCGCGATCGCTATTACGACTGAGCGGCGGTCTTGAAGGGCGGCCGCAGTTGGCCGATATATGCGGCATGGATAAAAAATCGATGCCGGCCGACGAGGCCGAGTGGCGGAAACTCTTGACGCCGGAGCAATATCGGATCTTGCGCGAAAAGGGCACTGAACCGCCCTTTACCGGCGAGTACCTGCATTCCGAGAGCGATGGAACGTTCACCTGCGCGGCTTGCGGTAACCCGCTATTTTCCTCCGATGCCAAGTTCGATTCCGGTTCGGGCTGGCCTTCGTTTGATGAAGCGCTGCCGGGCGCTATCGAATATCACACCGATACATCTCACGGGATGGTGCGCACCGAGATCACATGTGCGCGGTGCGGATCGCACCTTGGTCACGTTTTCGACGACGGTCCGACGGATAGCGGCAAGCGCTATTGCATCAATTCGGTTTGCCTCAATCTCGATGAAGAGGCACCCAAGCCCGAAAGTAAGTAGTGAGCCTTTTTAAGACGGCTCGCGTGATAGGCAGGCTGTCAGGACTTGCCGTCCGGTGTCACGCGTTTCTGAAAAGCCATCGCGGCAGCGGGAGCGCGTATCTTTCCCTCGTGAATGAAATAGACAAACACGTCGCGTGGCGTTTTCGGGGCCTTGTCCTTTGGCGCCATGACCGGCAGGTCGTCGGGCGTGCCACCGTCGGCCCATATTTTTGCGCGCGCCGCCCACTGATCGAGAGCTTTCGGCTTGTAGGCGGTGGGCACCGTGTCTTGTCCCGTCTGAAGCCGAGCATAAACGAAGTCGGCCGTCACGTCGGCGATGGCCGGATAAGTCGCGTGATCGGCGAAGACGATGCCGACCGCATGCTCGCGGGTCAAGGTAACGAACGACGGCGTGCAAAACGAAGCATGCCGCACTTCGACGGCGTGCTTCAGTGGTCGCTTGCCGACTTTTTTCGGTAAAAGTTCGAGGAAGGCGCCGAAGTCGCTTTCATCGAATTTCTTTGTCGGGGCAAACTGCCAAAGGAGCGGTCCGAGCTTGCCTCCCAGCTCGGCGACGCCGGAATCGATGAAACGAGAGACCGAATCTCCAGCTTCCGCAAGAATGCGGCGGTTCGTGGCGTAACGCGGACCCTTCAATGTGAAAATGAAATCGGGTGGCGTCGCCTTTGCCCAGCTTGCGAACGTCGAGGGTTTTTGCGTCCGATAGTATGTGCCGTTCACTTCAATCGTGGCGAGATGGCGGCTGGCGTATTCCAGTTCTTTCGCGTGCGCCAAGCCGTCGGGATAGAAAACGCCGCGCCAGGGCTCGAATGTCCAGCCTCCGATACCGGCCCGGATCGTGCCGTTGCGGGCTGTTTCGGCTTTGCGCGCCATAGCTGGCCTTCCATATATCGAGGACGGAATCGCCGTGTTCAGCGAATCGCCATAATTCTGGGCAAGTTCTTGTTTTTCCCGCGACCTCGGGGCGCATGCACGGATAATCGCGGGCACGGCATCTCGGCGTTTTTTCGCCGATCATTTATCATTGGTGACAGCGCTTGGGGCAAGCGTTGTAATCTTGCGCCGTTGGGATCAGCATTAGGCACATGACTGCCGAGAACGTGGGGCAAACGGCCGGTCTTTCCATTGCGGGCTTCGTACCTTGGGGTGCGGGCGCGTCGAAGCGCGAGCGGAATTTTTATATCGCGCTGGGCGTCGCGCTTCTGCTGCACGCTTCGTTTTTGATCAGCGCGGTTAGCAGCGGAGGCGCCAAGCGTCTTGGCGCCGAAAATGGAGCGGATGACGCGATCAGCGTTTCTCTTGTAACCGAGCAAGATCTCAAGAGCCGGGCGACGGTCGCCGACGAAGTTTCGCCGCCGCCGGGGCCGATTGCGCCGACGCAGCAGGAGCAGAAGGCCAAGCCCGAGCCTCAGCAGCCGCCGGAGAAGCAGCAACCTCCGACTCCGCCTCAGCAGGAGCAGGCTAAGCAAGAGCCGCAGCCGCCCGAACCGCAGCAGCCTCCGCCGGAGCCGCAGGCTCAAGATACGCCGCAGCCGCCGGATCAGCCGCAACCGGACGTTCCTCAGGATACGGACCCGGCCAAGCCAGACCAGGTCGCCAAGCAGGACGATACGAGCCCGGATAGCCAGCCGCCGGACCTCTTCTCGCTCGACGATCAGGATCCGTCGAAACTGCAAAGCGCGAACGAGCCGAAGCCGAAACCGCAACCCAAAGAAGATACGAAGCGCGCGAACAAGAAGCCGAGTACGAGTAAGGCAGCGAAAAAGTCTTCTTCGAAGGCTCAGAAGAAGGTGGCTGCGCTCGATTTATCGACGCAGGCCCTGGCTCCGAGTTTCAGCGGCGGCGGTGGCGCGGCTGCATTCCAGCGCCCTCCGGGCATCACTCGCTCGGGCCTCAACGATGCTTTCGCGAGGGCGGTGATTCGGGCGCTCCAGCAGACCATGCCGCAGCTCTCGAATACGCTCGGCCGTGTGACCGTTCGAATTTTTCTGTCCGACAGCGGCAACGTGATTTTCGTGAAGATGCTCGCTGGATCCAAGGATCCATCGCTTAATCAGGATGTCGTCTTTGCGGCCAAGCAGACGAGCTATCCTATTCCGCCGGCGGGCTCGAATGAGGCCGACCGCACATTCATCGTGACTTACATCTACGATTGAAGCCGCCGAACTCGATGGTTCGTGGCCATCGCTCGGCTTGCGACAGACCCGCGGAATTTGTCCGCTGTCTTGGTATTACGCGAAATCAGGCAGGCAGCGTCGCGGCAAGCAGTTCTTCGGCGTGTGTGGCCGACGAAATGACCAGTCCGACGACTGTCAGGATGAGGAGAGCTAAGAGGAAGGTCACGTCGGTCTTCTCGCTCATGATCGCTCCAACAGGTTGTTGCGATGGCAGACAAACTGCCAATCGTACGGTCCTGGGCGATCCCGAAGAAGTTTCTTATGACGTTGCCATGAGGCTAAGTTCGACTCAGGCTCGGCCACAATAGCCAAAGTGAAGCAGCGTCACCGACACCCGCTGAGAGTGGCCGTGACGCTGCAGAGCTTCTTTTCGTTATGTGTTTTGGAGAAGGGGGACGGACACTTATTGCTGCTGCACGGCATCCGAAGCCGTATTCGTGCCTCCGAGCTTCATTGGCGCATATTCCGGCGTTTCCCTGCGGCAAGCTCCGAGCGCGAGTGCGGCAATGCATATTCCAAGCGCGACGACTTTCATGATCATCTCCCGTGGTCGATTGCGATTTGTCTGGATACGCATGTGAATGCGGAAGCAACGCCGGAAACGTCGAGCTTGTTCCGTGCTGGGCTGAAGGCAACTGGCGCCAATGGCCTAGCGAATCTTAGCCGTTCGGAAGCCGCTTTGACCGGCATGATTTGAAACGGGCAAATCTTAATGTTCAGGCAAGCATGCTTTCCAATTTAATTGGCATTCTCACAAAGTACGATCGCGAGCATTAAGCGCCAGGCTGTTGTTGCCGATCGTGGAGCTGGTAACGCGCTGATATGTTTCGGATATTTTTTGCGTCTCATGTGCATGTGGCTTGCGCGGCGAAGAGGGAGAACAGATGCTTGTTTTCCTATCGAGAATAATTGCTTTCATCTTCACGCGTTCTGTGTACCTCGCATTAAGGAGGCCGATAGTAGCGTCCGGGCCGTAGCCTCCGCTCATGAGGAGCGGGGAAAATGCTTGTGATGGAACGAGTGACGGGCGAATCCATTCCGGCCGGCGTCGAACGCTCGACGCTTGAAAAGGCAATTGCATCTGGCTTTCCGCTGCTGAAATTTCCTCAGCAGCTCGAAGCGGCCTTTGAACAAGAAGTTGCGGTTCAGCGATGCCGACAGCTCGCGCTGGGCGGGTTGTTCGGGATCTTGCTGTACGACCTGTTTCTCATTCCCGACTGGCTGGTTTCACCGCAGACGTTTTTGACGGCCCTTTGGGTGCGTCTTGGTATGGTGACGCCAATCGCGCTGCTTATGATTGCGTCGCTCTATCTCAATCCGCCGGTGGCGATCCGCGAATTTCTGGTGGCGGCCGGTGGCGTCGTGCTCGGGGCCGGCAGCATTCTATATCTCATGCTCGTCGGCGATGGTGGGCCACTGGATGCACAGCATCAATCGCTCATTCTCATCATCCTCTTCATAACAATGGTGCAGCGGGTGCGATTCTGGTGGGCCATGGCGGCGTGCCTGGCCTGCTTTGCGATGCACGCGGTTGGATTGTCTTTGCTGCCGGCATACACATTCGAGTTTCAGATTTCTGCCAACACCGTGTTTGGATGCGCCGTCGTTCTGACCCTCTTCGCCTCATACGTGCTGGAGCGAGAGACCCGGATGAATTATCTGCTGTCGCTCAGAGGCCGGTTGCAGCGCCAGGATCTCGATGCCAAGAGCCGCCGGGACGCGCTGACAGGGCTTCGCAACCGGCTCTCTCTCGACGAAGCGATTGAGGACTGTGACAGTGCGGATGGCCTCGACAATGAACTGGCGGTCATTCTGCTTGATATCGATCATTTCAAATCGTTCAACGATACGGCCGGTCATCAGGCCGGAGACGTCTGCCTGAAGCGCGTTGCGGGGATCGTGCAGAGCGAGTTGCGGGACTATTCCGACGACGTCTTCCGCTTCGGCGGTGAGGAGTTCGTCGTCCTTTTGCATGGCGTCGATCTGCCGAGGGCGATCAGGATTTCGGAGCGGATTCGAAAAGCAGTGGAGGATGCATCGATCCCGCATCCGGCGCTTGACCTAGGTGAGGTCGTGACCGTCAGTATGGGTGTCGCGTCGGTGGTCCTGAGTCGGGATATCCGCGTAGGGCAGGTAATCGCTGCGGCAGATACGGCGCTTTATTTGGCGAAGCGAAATGGTCGCAACCAAGTGGCGCCGCGGATGCCGGTCGTCGAATTCGTCGAAATGGCTGATCGCAGGCTCTACGCCCACTGAAGTTGTCAGCAAGAGTATTTCGAAAACGCACGAAATGCGCGTGTTTGCGCGCATGCAGGATCAGCTTCCTGATATGCAAGGCTGGCACGAGTTTCGTGCGACATCTCTCTTGCCATGTTGCGTTTGTGTTTGTCGCTCTTGACCAGGGAACAACGCCGCTGCATTTGCGTTTGGGGACGGGATCTCACTTAGAAGGAACACGGATATGAAGAGGGTCGCGGTTTTGGCTGCGGTGGCGCTTGCCTTTTCGTCGGGTTGTGCATTCGCGGTCAGTCAGGCCGTGAAAGACGCATGCAGCGCTGATTATGCTGCTTATTGCAGCCAGCATAAGGTCGGCACGTCGGCGGCAAAGTCCTGTATGCGCGAGCATCGCAAGATGTTGACCGACTCATGCATCCATGCGCTTGGACATTCGAGCGAAGTTACGCAGGCTGATATCGAGCAGTATCACCGCGAGCACGGCAAGTAAGTTTGCCTGCGCGGCCAGGGGTCTTTCGGACAAGCTTTGCGCCCGTCACTGCATCTCGCGGTGGCGGGTTTTCTTTTGGTCTACCGCTTCGTCACCAGCGTACGCGGCTAAGTCCCAGATAACGGCCGATCAGCTTTCTGACGACGGTGCTTGGCAGCTTGCCGCGCGCGAAGTGGTTGAACTTGGCCGTCGGGCCAACCGCATAGCGGAACCGAGGGCGCGGCGCCGCCAGAGCTTTCGCGACGGCCTTGCCGACGTCTGCAGGATCGCCCGCCGACTTGGCGACAAGGGCCTCGACCGTTACCTCGAGGTGCCGCAGGAGCGGCAGGTAGACGCTATCCTTCGGGAGGATTCGCGGCGAGTTCTCCCAGATGCTCGTGCGGTAGGGGCCGGGTTCGATTAGGATGATGTCGATGCCGAAGTGCTCTACTTCGTAGGCGAGTGATTCGGCCCATCCTTCGACGGCCCATTTCGAGGCACAGTAAGGGGAATTGGCGGGCTGGCCAGCAAATGCCGATTCGCTTGAGATGATGACGATACGTCCACGGCGCTGCGCGCGAAAAGTCGGCAGCAGGCGTTTCGTTAGCGCCAAGACGCCGAAGTAATTGACCTCCATGATGCGGCGGACGTCGGTCTCGGGGAGATCTTCGAAGGCACCGCCTGCCGCGACGCCCGCATTGTGCACGACGGCATCGAGTTGCCGATTGGGAAGATCCAATTCGGCGACGGCGCGTTCGATCGACGTTGGGTCGGTTACGTCGAGCTGTCCGACCGTTACCGCTTGGTGCACGCCTGCCGCGACTAGCGTCCTGTCGAGTTCTTCGCGCTTGGCGAGGTCACGCATCGTGGCGACGACGTCCCAGCCCTGCTTTGCGAGTTCGACCGTTATGGCTAGTCCGAAGCCGGACGACGTCCCGGTGACGAGAACTCTTGGCATGGGGCAGGGGCTCCGCGAATTTTTGGTATTGGCGTTTTACGCGACTGCCGGCGTTGAATCGAGGCCGGGCTGTTCCCTGGGGAACAGCGAGGTGGGAGCGGCGCCGGTTATTCCATTCCCCACGACGCCGCCTCGCGGTGTCGGCCGCGAAACGACAAGTCCTGTGTTCCCGCCGGCTCACAGGGGCGTCGTGATGCGGCCGACTCCCCGAGGCGGTTGCGATTGGGCTGGAACTAGTCGAGGAAGGTAACGCGTCCGGTTGCGACGTCGTGCATAGCCGAGACGATCTTGAGCTGTTGGGCTGAGACGAGATCGCGGAGGACGCTGCTGAGGGCGGTCAGCCGCTCCGCGCCTAGGTGGGCATTGGCTGTTGCGACGGCCTGGACGAAAGCCTTGTTCTTCGACGTGCGATCGTCCGGAAAGTCTTTGCTTGCTTCTGCGACCGCGGGCTTGATCCGCGCCAGGACGCCGGTCAGCAGACCGAACTCGACATCGTCGACGGCGCCTTTGATAGCGCCGCATTCGCTATGGCCGAGCACTACGATAAGCTTGGCGCCTGCCAGCTTCGTTGCGAATTCAGCGCTCCCGGCAATATCGTCGTTGATGACGTTGCCGGCCACGCGGGCGCTGAATATGTCGCCGATACGTTGATCGAAAACGAGTTCGGGCGGCACGCGGGCGTCAATGCACCCGATCACGACTGCCGAGGGGAATTGTCCGCCCGCTGTCGCACGGACTTGTTCGATCAGGTCGCAATTGCGCATGTTCTGTGTGGCGAAGCGTTCGTTTCCGGCCTTGAGCTTAGCCAAAGCGTCGTCCGGGCTGGTCGCTGACTGGCGCTCGGAGGTCATGACGGAGCACTGATCGGCGGCGAAAGCCCGATCGACCGCCAGCAGACCGGCGGCTAAGGCGCTACTGCAACAAAAATGGCGGCGCGACAGCATCGAAGCCTCCCTGAAATCAACGGCCGAATCTAACCGGGAAATGCTTAAACGGACACGTCCAAACCGGGCGCAAATTCTCGCTTATTGTCGGCGAGTTGGGCGGCCCGTCTATTTTTGGCGGGATTTCCGTCTCGCGTCTAAGCCAATTCCAGCGGATTAGGGTGTCTGCGGGATTTGCCTTCAAAAAAGGAGCCGGTTTCGAGCAGCAGTTTCTTATGAACGATGTTGGCGTTGACCACGCAGGCGGATTTCAGCGTCAAATCGTTGGCGAAAATCTCGCCGGTGACTTCGCCCACGACAGTGACGGTTTCCGATTTGATCCGGCCTTCGATCACGCCGCGCGCGGCGACCGTGAGGGAGAGACAATTGACTTCGCCGAGGACCGTGCCCTCGATGACGAGGGGGCCGGGATAGTCGATGCCACCTTCGATGGTGGCGGTGCGCGGAATAGTGAGTGTGCGGCCGACGCTCGTGGTCGTCTTGAGCTCACGCATAAAACTCGTACCTGTCCGTAGCTGACACAACTCCCGCTAGCGTCAGCCTGACGGATATTTTCGGCAAATTTCAGGCTTTTCGCACCGGGTACAGGTATCTTGCGTCCGCGGCAGCGGCAACTCATGTGGCAGCGCGCGTCGTTGCCACCGACGTCCTCTTGCGCTCTTTCCGATGCGGTATTAGCAAACGGCCGTAAAGTCGGCGCTCGAAGGGAGAATGGGCTAATGGCGGAGACGACGGATACGAACGCGGCAATCGCCGAACTGAAACGCGAAATCGCCGAGCTTTCGGGATTGTCGCTCGCCACGGGGGTTATTCTTACGCAGCTTCTGCAGAAGATCGTGAGCCGCGAGATGAGCCCGCAGAATGCTGCGACGCAGATCGTCGGCAACGCCCGCGAGGCAATCGAGGGCTTTACATCGCATGTGGAGGTCGATCCGGCGATGAAGAAGCGGGCACTGGAAGCGGTCAAGCAGTACGAAGACCAGATCCGTTCGGTTCTGCCCATCTAGCTTCATTGGCGCGCGGTGACGTGCGGCCTGCGCCCCGGCCGCCGCGCGCTGACACACTTTCTGCCGTCACGTTCTGGCGGGGACTGCCGCCGGAGTGGCAAGCGGTGGTCAGGGACTGCCCGGCCGGATGCGTTTCAAAAAATCCCAAAGCGGTAGTGCTGCCAAGCCGCCGACCATGCCGCCGATGTAGCTCGGCAGCGGGAAGCGGAAGACGGCTTGCCAGATCAGGCCGGCGACCCAACTCGCCACCAGCATGGCGACGATCGTGACGAGCAGGCGTTGCCAGAAGGGAAGAAAGAGAGACATGGGCGGTTCTCAAACGGCTGCGGATCGCTATTTCTCGAATTCTTTGTACAGTGTTTTCATGACTTCCAGCGTGGCCTCGTCCACTTTCTGGCCGCCGATATTGCTCGTCACCACGATGGCGAGATCGTGATCTGGGTCGACTGCGATGGACGCAAAGTTCAGACCGTTAGAGCCATTGTGCGTGAGGATCGGTTTTTCCGTCCAGTCGAATTTTGAAAGTCCCCAGCCGAGCGCGTAGGCTCCAGATTTCGGCGTGCCGGGCTTTGGATTCTTTATCTCCATCGTGACGGCCGGCGCCTCCAAGATTTTCAGCGTCTCGGGTGTCACCAGGGCCGGGCCGCGCTTGCCGCCGCCTGCAATCCATCCAGCCCAGGTCGCGAAGTCCTTGATGCTCATATGTGCCAGCCCGGCTGGACCGAGAGAAGCCGGCAGATCTGCGCTTTCGCCCCATGCCATCGGTGTGATCTCGCCATCGGCCTCGATGCGATGGCCGACCGGCGCGTCGTAGAGGCCAAATGTTGCTTGAGCGCCGAGGCCCGCCGTCGACAGTCCGAGCGGTTCGTAAATCCGCTCGTACATCAGACGCTCCCAAGGTTTGCCCGCCGCTTTTTCGATCATCGCTCCGGCGGTGATGTAGCCGAGGTTCGAATATTGAAACTTGCCGGATGCCGGAAAGCTCGGGTCGTGCTTCGAACCCCAGGCGTCGATCATGTGTAGACGCCAGTCCTTGAGCGTGTGCTCGTAGGCGTCAGCGCTGAAATAAAGTTTGCCGATTTCTTCATTGTCAGTCGGTATGCCGCTCGTATGCGAGAGCAACTCTTTCAGCGTGATGGCAGCGAACTTCGGCTTGAGATTGGGAAGATCGGAGCCCAGAACCTCTCCAATGGTCGAATTCCAACTCAGTTTGCCTTCTTCTACCATCATCGCCGCGAGGGTTGCGGTCATGGCCTTGGTGTCGGATCCGAGGTGATAGCGGTCATCGATCGTGACCGGAATTGTCGTCTCCGCCACACGCACGCCTACCGCGCCAACTGCTACGAGCTTTCCATCTTTAACGACCGCTGCCGCGAGCGACGGGAGTGCATATTTTGTACGGATCGGGTCAAGCAGCGCATCGAGTGAAGTTTCGGCACGGGCGGTTACTGCAAACAGAAGGGAGGCAGCAAGAAAGACGAACGGCATACGCATCAGGGCACTCCAGCTTTCGGTGAAACATAGCCCGTTTCAGGACGGAGTGTCTCAACGGCCGGCTGTTCGTGACGGATTTGGTTGAGCTGCCGTTAAATTTTTGGCCGCCGACGTACTTACCGGGTGGATGGTACAACTCTAATTCGCCGACGGTTTCAGTACCTCAGTTTGGCGACATGGTTTTTGAATGCAGATGATTGCAATAACACGATTTTTCGATCGTCTTTGTTTGGATCGGCATTTTGCCAAAGATGCGTCTGGCGACACCGTGCTATTTCCCTTTGCTCGAACAGGGCGCGGCTATGTATTGACTGCAGACAAAGAAACCGGCGTCCGATGGGCACTGCGCGTTCAGATTATTGCCTCGTGGATTGCCATGCTTTCGTTCTGCATTCTCGGCGTGTGGATGACGATATCCAGCGAGAAGCAGGCATGGCACGATTGGCTTACGATCATGTCGTGGTTTGCCTTTATCACGGCGTACTTGATCTATTCGCGTTTCAGCCTTGTTCGCGGTCTTGCGCGGGCGTGATGAGGTGCGCTGCGCCGACACGCCTCACCGAATGTAGACATAGTATTTCGCTGCCCTATCTCTATTTAGGCGGCGGACGATTTTTCAGACTCATGATGTAGGCGATAACGTCGTTACGGTCGTCCGCATGCAGTACGAAATTCGGCATCGTGGGATGAGATGTGTCCAGCCACACAGCGAGTGCACGTCCGCTCATGCCAGACGTTTGAGCGACACTCGTGAAAGAGGGGGCATCGGCATTGGGTGATTTCGGATTTCCGAAGTCTATCGCATGACACTCAGTGCAGTGCTTCGCGGCGAAATTGTATCCCTGTCGCGCGTCGCCGATCTCCTGGCTGTCGACAGCCGATGGCGTTGAGACTGCGGCGAGCATTGCAGCCGTGGCGAGCCCTCGCATCGTTTTGGAATGCAACTGATGCATGCGGCTTCTCCTCCGTCCATGTTCTCTTATTTCTCGGTTCGAAGTGACATGATGTAGCCGGTGAGATCTCGGATCTCGATGCGCGTCAAATTAAGATTGGGCATCGGCGGGTGTGGCCGCGTAAGCCACGTAGCGAGATGGTCCAGTGTTTGTCCCGGTTGATTGGCGATACCGGCAAACGTCGGAACATCGCTAGGGACCGGAGCGTTCGCCGGTTCTCCAATCAAATGACAGGACGTGCACAGCTTGCGCGCGAGATTGTTTCCGTTCTCGATGTCGGGATGTTTAGATTCCGCTTTGCCGGGCTCTTCTTTCAAGTTCGGCGGCGCATCCATCTGCTGTGCCAAAGCTGAAATCGACAGCGGAGCCGTACAGCCAAACGCAATGACCGCAAATGCCAAAGCTTTAGTCGCAAAAGTTCGCGTCGTACGTATCGCCGATTTCGCCGTCATCTTGCCCCTCAAAATCCATTGTTCGAAATCAATACGATTGTGACATCGGTGCGCTAGGTCATGAATTGACGAAGCGCAAATTGGCCGGGTGGGCAGAGATGATTTATTTGAGTGCGGATTGTCGTGCATTGATGCTGGCGCTGGGCTTCGTCTTTGTAGTGTCGAGCGGCGCAAGCGCAAGCGCGGATGAGCAAGAGGCGGCTAAGGGCTTGGCGATCCTGCAAAAGAACTGCGCGCGTTGTCATGCGCTGGGATTGACGGAAAAGAGCCCGCACGCTCAAGCGCCGCCGTTTCGCGATATCGTCAATCGCTATCCTGTTGAGGATCTCGAGGAATCGCTGGCGGAAGGCATTATGTCGGGTCATCCCGATATGCCCGAGTTCAGCTTCGATCCGGACCAGATTGGGTGGATCATCGCCTACCTCAATAGCCTGAAAGCCAAGGAAAAAGGTAACTAGACGGCTTTTTTTAACGCTGCATCCGTAAGCAGAAGGCCGCCGTGGCCTTCGGTCGCCGATCGGTGTGGAACAGCCCCGCATGTGGGCGCGTTGGCCTTTGTAGTTAGGGCGCGCAAAAAAAAAGCCAGCGCGCCCAGGACATGGAGGACTTCGATGAAGAGGACATTTGTCGCTATCATCGGCGCGGTTTCCATCGCGGCGTTCGCGGCGCCTATTGCGCACGCGGATTCCATTAGTGGTGTCGAAGGCGCCCGCGCCAAAGAGCGCCAGGGCCGCTATCTCAATCGCAGCGACCGCGAGCATCTTCGCCGTTACGGTAACAACGACGACTACGGTTGGCGCGGACGCTATCGCTACTATGATGATGGCTATGACGACTATGATGACGGCCCCGGTGGCGTGAGCGTTTATGTCGGCCCTGGTGGCGTTGGCGTTTACGGTTACTGATCGCTGACGATAGAATCTCAAAACGCGTGAGGCGAGCGGGTAGACAATCCTGCGACGCCTTGCGCGCCTTTGCAAAAGGCGGGGACAATTTTCTTAAATCGTTGTTGGAGCCAACTGGCGTCTGCCGGGGCCTATAAGCACGTCCCCCAAAAAAGTTCCGCCCACAGCGCTGAAAATATCGGCTTTTGACGCGAAAATACGCAGTTTTTCGCTGCTTTATTGCGGCGGATATTTCCTCTGAGATCGTTTCAAAACGTATGCGGCGAGTATCTCTGTATCGCCGTGCAATCGCAGCGGCTTGGTGGGTGTCAAGCTGCGTCATTCGCAATCAAACCGAAGGAGAGACCTCGGGATGAAACGTCTCGCACTTATTTGTTTAATGGCAATCGGAACGGCCATCGGCGGCACGGCAGTGTCAGCCGCGCCTGCATCGACTAGCCTTGCCGGCATCGGAAAAGCACAGAGCGGCGTTGAGCTTGTTCGGCATAAACGCGGACACTGGAAACGCAATCGCCATTATCGCCACAACAATTGGCACCATCGGAGTCACTGGCGGCACAATCGCTATCGTGGTTGGCATCGCTATCATCGCCGTCCGTGGAACTGGCGTTCGCGCGGTTGTGTGATCATCGGACCGGTTTGGATGTGCCCATAAGAGACGCTTGCGTCGCAATGATCGACTGCGTTTTTGTGGAAGAGCCGGGCGCCCGTCCGGCTCTTTTTTATGCGAGTTCTCTCGGTGCCTGCCGTGATTGGTCTAGTTTGTGAGCAGGTGCGCACCGATGTCCTCGATACGCTCGAACATCATATCTGGTTGGAGTGTGCGTAGCTTTTCGGGCGCGGTGTAGCCCCAGGTCACGGCGGCGAAGTCGATGCCGGCAGCGCGGGCGGCATTAAGGTCGCGGGCTTCATCGCCGATCGCCAGAACCTGATGCGGGGCGACACCCGCGCGTTTCATCACGCGGCGGAATTTTCCGGACTTGCCGAAGAGGGCCGCGCTGCAATTGTAATCCGAGAAGAGGGCGGTGTTCTCGGGGCCGAGAACGACTTTCGCATTCTCTTCGTTGTCGGATGAGACCAGCGTCAGCGTGACGCCTCCGCTCTTCAGCGTGCGCAGCATGTCGTCTGCGCCGGGAAAAAGCGAGATGGTGTCGAGCTGCGTCGATTTCAGCTTGCGCATGTAGCGGGCGATCATCGGCAGTTTCCAGCGCGGTACGCCGAGGTGTTTCAGAATTTCGGGGACATCGGCACGGCGCAGCGGTTCGATCTCGTCTTCGCTGACGCGGCGCAGGCGGAACGCATCCGCCACGTCGTTCAGACTACCGATGAACCAGGGGAAGCTGTCGGCGAGGGTGCCGTCGAGATCGAAAATAACCAGCGAATAGCGCATGTGCTAATGACGGCTCCTCTAGCTCCGACCCTGTCTCGGAACGGAGAGGGAGTCAATCGCGCATCACTTGCAGGGTTTTGCGTACGGACCGTGACAGCACCGGCTGCGTATTGTCGCTGAGTGCGAGGGGGCGGGATCTGTCTTTCGTCGGCGTCTTTTGATGGCGCACAGCAAGTCCCCAGCAGGGAGACGGCCGCCATGCGCGTGGGCTCGGAAATGTCGGTTGGCGACAACCAAGCTTCGTGGCGATGCTTAGCTTTTCGATGCCGTAGGGCTCTGGCTGCCAGATATAGCGTTCGCCCGCCGCCTGACGGATGGTCTCAAGCGTTCGCGAAGCGCCTGGAACGTCACGTATAGTGACGGGATCGCGAAAATCCCGATGAACGATGCGAAAATCATTCCGCCGAATACTGGCGTGCCGACATTCCGGCGCGCGAGTTCGGCAGCTCCAACGGCAATGACAAGCGGCAGCAATCCGAGGATGAAAGCGAATGACGTCATCATCACCGGCCGGAACCGCAATCGGCTGCCTTCGGTCGCTGCTTCATGCAATTCGATACCGCGCTCACGCTGCTCTTTGGCAAATTCGACAATGAGAATGCCGTTCTTCGCCGCGAGACCGATCAGCACGACCATGCCGATTTGGCCATAAAGGTCGAGAGTCAGGCCGCCCAACACGATGGCCGCGAATGCGCCGAACACGCCGACGCTGACCGATAACAGAACGGGGACCGGAATGGTCCAGCTCTCATAGAGTGCGACGAGGAACAGATAGGCGAAGAGCAAGGCAAATCCCAAGATGATCGCCGTCTTGCCTTCGGCGCGCTTTTCCTGGAAAGCCGTATCGGTCCATTCCCCCGCGTATCCGTCAGGCAGAGTGCGTGCGGCGACGGCTTCCATCGAGTTGAGAGCTTGACCGGAGGACACACCAGCCGCCGGGCTGCCTTGAATGGTCACCGCGCGGAGATTGTTATAGCGAATGATCGCGGATGGACCGATGACGGGTCGCACTTCCACCAAGCTACGCAACGAAATCATCTCGCCTTTGTCGTTTCGCACATTGATCCGAAAGATATCGTCCACGCTCGTGCGATCGGCAGCGTCGGCCTGCACCTGGACCTGCCACGTTCGGCCGAAAAGGTTCATGTTATTGACGAAGTAGCCGCCAAGGGATGCCTGTAGGTCTTGAAAGACGTCGCTCAGTTTTACGCCCTGGACTTGAACTTTATCGCGATCGATATCGAGGTAGATCGACGGGTTCGTGGCGGAATACGTGCTGAAGACGCGCGAGAGCTTCGGGTCCTGGTTGGCGGCAACGAGAAGCCCTCGTAATACCTGTGCCAAGGCTTTTGGATCGCCGCCGCGGAGATCTTTCAGAACGTATGCGAAACCGCCACCCGACCCGAGACCGATGATCGGCGGCGGCGCCAACGGTACGACAATTCCGCCCACGATCTCGCGGAATTTTGGCCCCAACCGCGCGATCAATGCATTGACACCTTGCGAGCGGTCCTTCCTCTCTGCAAAAGGTTTCAGCGTCACAACCATGAACGCGCCGTTGGCCTGGGAATAGTTATCGATGAAATTGAGGCCGATGACGGACGTAACATCCTGAACGGCGGACTCACTTTGCAAAATTTTTTCGGCCTGCTTCACGACATTGGTGGTGCGCACGACGGATGCGCCTCCGGGAAGCTGCGCGATAACGAATAGCGCGCCCTGATCGTCTTCCGGCAGGAAGCCGGTCGGCGTCACTTTTGACAGTGCGTAAATTCCGACGCCCGAGATCGCCACGAGAGCAAGGCCGGCCAACGAGAACCGAAGCATCCGCGCCACTGCGGCGCCGTACGCATCCCGAATGTAATCGATGCTTCTCATGACGATGCCGATCAATCCTCTGCGCGGCCCATGATGCGGTTTCAGAAAAATGCCGCACAGAGCCGGCGAAAGCGTAAGGGCGTTGACGGCGGAGAGGAACATCGACACTGCGATCGTAACGGCGAACTGACGAAACAGCTCTCCCGAAATCCCGGGAATGAATGCGACCGGCACGAACACGGAAAGAAGGACGAGGGTAATGGCAATGATCGGCGCGGTAATTTCTTGCATGGCGAGTTTGGTCGCCTCTGCTGGAGATAGCTCCGGTCGCTCCTCCATGACGCGCTCGACATTTTCGACCACGACGATGGCGTCGTCGACCACGATGCCGATCGCCAGAACGATTGCGAGCAGTGATACCGTATTCGCCGAATAGCCGATGGCGAGCAGTCCGACGAAAGTGCCGATGAGGCTGACCGGCACGGCGAGCGTCGGGATCAACGTCGCGCGAACGCTGCCGAGGAAGAGATAGACAACGATAACGACGAGAATGAAAGCTTCTATGAGCGTCTTTTGAACTTCGTGAATGGTGTCGGTGACGAACTCTGTTGGATCGTAGGTTACCTTCCAAGCGAGGCCCTTCGGGAACCGCTTCTCTGCAGCCTCGAGTTTGGCCTTGACCTCTTTCAGCGTCGCAATGGCGTTGGCACCGGGGACCTGATAGATCGCGATGACGGCGGCAGGACCGCCGTTGAAAAGCGTTTCGCGGTCGAGATTGGCGGCGCCGAGTTCGAGGCGCGCAACATCGCCGAGGCGTAGAATGGAGCCGTCGGGATTTGTCCGCAGCACGATCTTTTCGAAATCTGAGACGGTATTGAGACGGCCCTTGGTTTGAAGATTGAGCTGGAGCTGCTGCTCGTTCGATATCGGGCGCGCGCCGATGCGTCCCACGGCGGCTTGAATGTTCTGCGCTTGGATCGCGCTGATAATGTCACCCGTTGTGAGGTTAAGCCCTGTGAGCCGGTCGGTCCGGATCCAGGCGCGCATGGCGTAGTCTTGCGGTCCCCACAACGTCGCGTCGCCAACACCTGGCGTGCTTTTGATTTGATCCAGAAGGTTGATCGTCACGTAATTGGAGAGAAAGAGCGGATCGTGCGTGTGCTTCGGCGAGTAAAGCGCGATGACGCCCAGCAACGCTGACGATTTCTTTTTCACCGATACGCCCTGTCGTTGCACTTCGGGCGGCAGGCTCGACAATGCGACCTGGACTCTGTTGTTGACGTTGACGGTGTTAATGTCAGGATTTGTGCCGAGTTCGAAGGAGCAGATGAGCGTATAGCTGCCATCGTCGCCGCTGACGCTCTTCATGTAGATCATCTTGTCAACGCCGACGACCTGCGCCTCGATGGGCTGCGCGACGGTCGCATCGACGACCGCGGAATTCGCACCGGGATAGGTCGTCGTAACCTGCACCTGCGGGGGAACAATGTCCGGGTATTGTGCCAGGGGAATTGCGTAGAGTGCTAGCGCACCCGCAATCGTCGTGACGATGGCGATGACGATTGCGAGCCTCGGGCGGTCGACGAAAATGGCAGAGAGCATTGATCAGCTCCGATCCGTCGTGGACGGCACGGGCGTTGCGATCACCGGCGCTCCAGGTCGAACCCCCTGCAATCCTTCGACGATGACCTGTTCGCCTGCGGAAAGGCCATCTTCGACGACGACGCCGTTTCCGAAATCTCCACCGGTTTTGATCCTGCGAACCGCTGCTTTTCCATCATCGACGACGAAGACGTAAATGCCCTCCTGATCGGCAATGAGCGCAGCTTGCGGAACGACGACTTTATCTTGGGGCGTTCCAGTCTCGACGCCAACGCGCACGAATTGCCCGTCGATCAAAGCACCATTCGGATTGGGGAAACTCGCGCGCACAAGAACGGTATCGGTCGATCGGTTGACCGTGACGTCGACGAAATTGATGGTGCCGATTTGATTGTAAGTGCTCAGATCCGCGAACCGCAGCGTCGCCTTAAGTTTCGTTACATCCAGAGCTTTGCCACTTTGTTGAAGACGCAGAAATTCCCGCTGGCTGACGGGAAATGTCACGTACATCGGGTCCTGGCTAACGATAACGGTCAGCGGCCCGGTGTCCGGACCGACGACATTGCCTTTAGTGATAGTCGACCGCCCGACCTTTCCTGCTATCGGAGCAGTAATAACGGTATATCCGAGGTTGATCTTTGCCGTCTGCAAGTTGGCTTCGTTGATGAGTATCGTGCCTTTGGCTTGCTCATCCGCGGCAAGAGCCTGATCGCGGGCGACAGCGGTGCCGACGTTGCGTTCAAGCAGATCTTTTGCGCGATCGAGCTGGACCTCGGTCAGCACTTTCGCGGATTTGCTGCGCTCCAATGCGCCTTGCGCTTCGCTGACGGCCGCTTTGAAGAGGCCGTCTTCTATTCGAAAGAGCGGAGCGCCAGCGGAGACCATCTCGCCTTCCTTGAATTCGATGGCGTCTAGAAAGCCCGTGACCCGGGCGCGGACGTCAACCCGTTCGATCGCCTCCACTCGGCCGACGAAATCGAGAGCATTGGAGATCGGCTTAAGATCGGCACGAACGACGCCGACGGAAATTTTTGGCGCCTCAGCCTGTTGAGCGAGTGCCAGAGGCGGTGCAATGAAGAGCGCAAGGATGGCGAACGAAGCAAGGCGCATTTCGGCCTCCTGGTTCATGTCGTCAATGCGGTTCAGGGACGAGCTTGAACGCGGGGGCGTTATGCTTCTTGGGTTTGCTGACTTCCCTTTTCGGCAGCTTGATCCTGTCGCGCTTGATGTCCTCATACGGAATGAGACTGAGAAGGTGCTCGATGATATTGAGCCGTGCCTTCCGCTTGTCGTCCGAGTACGCCACATACCAGGGCGCCCATGCTGTGTCGGAGG
This sequence comes from Hyphomicrobium sp. MC1, assembly GCF_000253295.1. NCBI lineage: Bacteria > Pseudomonadati > Pseudomonadota > Alphaproteobacteria > Hyphomicrobiales > Hyphomicrobiaceae > Hyphomicrobium > Hyphomicrobium sp. MC1. Next base: position 1,247,394 of record NC_015717.1, read on the forward strand.
CTGAAAACATCTCGTCGCGCGCGTGCGTATAGTCGTCCCAGCGGGTATAGGACTTCAGATCCATATTCGAGAGCTTCCAGATCTTGCGGCCATCGTCGATGCGCGCCTCAAGGCGACGCGTTTGCTCATCGGGACTGACCTCGAGCCAGTATTTGACCAGGATGACGCCGGAATCGATGATGGCCTTCTCGACCGAAGGCACGATTCTGAGAAAGCGTTCGACCTGCTTTTCCGAGCAGAAACCCATGACGCGCTCGACGCCTGCGCGATTGTACCAGCTGCGATCGAAGATCACGATCTCGCCGCCCGCCGGAAGATGGGGCAGATAGCGCTGAATATACATTTGAGATTTTTCGCGTTCAGTCGGAGCCGGAAGCGCAACGACGCGAAACACGCGCGGACTGACACGCGCCGTAATGGCTTTTATCGTGCCGCCCTTCCCGGCACCGTCCCTGCCTTCGAACACGATGCAAACTTTTTTCTGCTCGTGGCGAACCCATTCCTGCAGTTTGACGAGCTCGGTATGCAGACGCTTCAGTTCGCGCTCATAATCCTTGCGTTTCAGCTTGAAGTGATTGCGGGGGCGTTCGCTTTCCAAGGTGGGAGCGTCAGCGCTCTTACTGTCTTCCATGTCATTGCCTCAGCAAACCGCGTGCCCCGCCGTCCTTAATGCAATGTAGTGCCCACTGTTGCCGATATTGCGTGCGTTAGAAAGATCCGAACACGGTCTGTTTGGGTAAATTCGTTATTGCGATGCGAACGACTGAACACTGCGGGAGCGCAAACTAGACTTGCGGAGTCAGGAAGAAAGCGATCCCCAGTATGAAGTAGACGGCCAAAAGTTGAACGCCCTTCAACCAATCCGACCGGCCGTCTCCGGCAACTTGTCCTGTTGCGACGACTGCGAGGAACACCGCGAGCACCAAGCCCTTGCCAAACAGCAAGTTCATAGGGGATGGGCCGACGAAAAAGCTTAAAAGAACCAGGACGGGAGCGACAAACAACGCGACCTGAACGCTCGACCCAATGGCAATCGATAGGCTGAGATCCATTCGGTCCTTCAACGCGGCCGTCACCGCAGTCGCGTGCTCGGCAGCATTGCCGAGAATGGCAACGACGAACACGCCGACGAAGAGATCGCTGAAACCGAACGCATGTGCCGTTGGCTCGATCGCACCGACCAGGATTTCGCTGAGCCACGCAATTGCCGCGGTACACGCGGCAAGAACGCCAATCGCCTGGCCGAGTGGCCAGTTTTTTCTATGTTCGCTGTTATTTGATGTGGTCAAGGCCAGAAAGAAGTTGGGGTGAGTCCGCACGGAAAATATGAGAAACAGCCCATAGAGAACGAGAAGCACAATAGAAATAGCGATGCTCAGTGTGCTCTCGCCTCCGCTATAGCGTTCACCGACAAGCGCGCCGTAAGCAGCGGGAATGACGAGCGCTATCGCCGCCAGTGTCAGCATGGTCGCTTGCGCTCGCGCTCCCGCAGCGTTGAAGCGCTGCTCATGATGGCGCAAACCGCCGGCCAGCATGGCGGCACCGAGCACGAGAAGAATGTTGCCGACGATCGAGCCGACGATGGTGGCTTTTACGATATCGTGCAATCCGGCGCGCAACGCTGCGAGGGCGATGATCAGTTCCGCGGCGTTGCCGAAAGTCGCATTGAGCAGGCCGCCCACACCCTCGCCGGCGCGGTCTGCGAGTTGTTCTGTCGCTCGTCCGAGCCAGGCTGCTAACGGTAGAATGGCGAGGGCAGACGCGAGAAATATATATGTGTGCTGATTTGGAGCAAGATACTCAAGCGCCACAGCGACAGGGGCGAAGCACAGCAGCCAATTCCACATCGCTTACTCCTGATGCCGCGCGCGCTATGGCAGCCTATCTTCCCAGTCGACCCAATCGACTGGGATTTCTTTCAGATAGGCGCTGACGGCTGCGCCGATCGTCGGAAAAAACGCTTGTTCGCCGAGTTGTTTCGCCAGACCAAAGCGCTTCAACTTATCTTTTACCGGGTCTTTCAATTCGGCAAAGCACAGCGCGATTCCCGCTTTCTGCAGCGTGCGGTCGAGTTCCGCCACCGTGTCGGCTGCGGTGACGTCGACATTCGTTATAGGTTCGGAGGCGACGACAACCCATCGCGCTGGCGTTGGCGCGGTTTCAACCGCCGTGATCACGCAATCCTGGAACAGTTCTGCGTTCGCAAAAAAAAGAGGCGCGTCCCAACGGAAAAGCACAAGACCCGGAATGCGGCGCGCATCGGGATATCGGCTGATGTCGTGATAGCCTTTGATGCCTTCGGCGCGGCCGAGAACCGCATAATGAGGCCGCCATGCATCCCAGAGGAATTGCCCGAGGGCGATGATGACCGCGAGCGCGATGCCCTGAATTGCGCCAAACACGGCGACGCCGGCGAAGCATACGATAGAAAGCCAGAATTCCCACTTCTGCATCCGATAGATGCGCTTCAGGTCTTGAATTTCAAACAGCCCGATTGCCGAAGCTATGACGACGGCCGCAAGCGCGCTCGTGGGCAAGTTCTGCAATAAGTTGGGTGCGGCGATGATAAGTAAGGCAACTGCCAGCGCGCCAGTGATGCCCGTCATCTGGGTCATTGCGCCCGCGGCCTCCGCGACGGGGGTCCGCGATGAGCTGCTGCTGATCGGAAAGCCCTGAAAAAATCCCGCCGCGAGATTGGCCGCGCCTAATCCGACAAGTTCTTGGTTCGGATCGACATATGTCCTCGTTCGGGCAGCGTATGCCCGCGAAAGAACGCTCGTGTCAGCGAAGGAGATCAAGGCCACGGCGAGGCCACCCGACAGGACCGTCGCGAAATCTGTCGAATAAATCCAGGGAATGCTAAACGACGGCAAACCCTCGGGTAGCGGCCCGAGGACTGAAACGCCGGCACTCTTCGCCAGACCCAGCGTGCCGACGACGGCGGTCGCCCCAATGACTGCTATCAAGATGCCCGGGACAACCTTGCAGCGCTTGAGAAGCAGGATGACAGCCAACGTTGCGGCGCCGATCGCGAACGCGGTCCAATTCGTCTTGCCGCTGGTAACACCATTACCGATCGCAACGATGTCGCGCAGGGGGCCCTGGCTTTCAATCGAAAATCCGAGCAGCTTCGGCACTTGGCTCAGCAATACCGTCAGGGCGATGCCGTTCATGTAGCCATAGCGGATGGGCTTCGACAAAAGTTCGGTGACGAAGCCTAACTTCGCAAGACCTGCCGCGACGCAGACGACGCCGGATACGATCGCCATTGCTCCTGCGAGCGCGACTGCCCGCATTGGATCGCCGCCCGAGAGGGGCAACACTACAGCGAGGATGACGGCAGCAAGGGATGAATCCGGACCAAGAACGAGGATGCGGCTCGGACCAAAAAGGGCATAGACGATCAACGGCACAATCGTCGCGTAGAGACCGTAAATCCCCGGCAAACCAGATGCGACTGCATATGCGATCCCCGCCGGTACAAGCATCGTCGCAAGAACCAAGCCCGCAACGACATCATGCTTTATCCAGCTCGGCTGATAGTGCTTAAGCGTATTCAGGCCCGGAAGCCAACGCTCCGCTGCGCCGCGATTACCTGCCATTTGGGGGCGCAAGATCTGGCGTTGGGTCGGGCTTCGTGTCGCCGTGGGGTCAACGGTCATTCAAGGCCCCGTATGGAGACTGAGCATGCGCTCCAAAATAGGGTACGCCGCTTAAATTTTGCTGCAATAGGTGTGCTGTGCCGTTGCGAAGTCCTTGATTGCCGTCAAGTGCGCGATGGTAGATTGGCGTTAAAAGTTTCATGCAGCGCGCTGGCGATCCGTATGCTGCCCCGTTTTCCATTGTTGATTTTCTTCGGCGTCGGAATATCCTGAACAAACATAGTATGCAGGCTGATCTTTTCGTGAGTTGCCGCATATTTCTTGACGTTCTCAGTCAAAGAAGCGCTCGGTATCACGAGCATGAATCCAAAAAAACATCGGATGTTCGAAACACCATTGAAGTCGGGGGGAATTGAAAAGATCCAAGGAGAAAAGCAATGCCTGGGCTCTTGCGACCGGAAGACCTGAAGATGATTTCGCTCGATGCGGAAACGGAAGAATACAATCGAGAGCGAGACCTCAAGAAAAAGAAAGCGCAGCAAGATAAGGAGCTGCGCGAAGCGTTCATGTCGCGCAAAGTCGCAGAAAAAGCCCTGGCGATTGATCGCGTCAACAATGCCATTCGAATTGCCGCTCAAAATGGCCAGCATCATCTGCAGGTCATCACGTTCCCGTCGAGCTACTGCAGCGACGGCGGCCGCCGCATCAACATTGCCGATCCGGAATGGCCGACGACGCTTACGGGTTTCGCAAAAGATGCGTACGAATTCTACGATACGGAGCTACGCCCCCTGGGGTACAAGCTCCGTGCGGAAATCATAAGTTTTCCCGGCGGGATGCCCGGCGAGGTGGCAATGTCGCTGGCGTGGTAAGCGACGGGCGATACTCTTTTTGTTGGCGCTTTGCGACACGCGTTCCGCGAGCCGGCCGCAAAGCGCGGGGATGTTTCGCGTGCAGGACTACGCCTTCTTGACGAATTCGGACTTGAGGCTCATCTGGCCGATGCCCTCGATCTTGCAGTCGATATCGTGATCGCTGTCGACAAGGCGGATGTTCTTCACCTTGGTGCCCATCTTCACGACATTGCTTGAGCCCTTCAGCTTCAGATCCTTGATGACGATGACCGTATCGCCGTCCTGCAAGGTGTTGCCCGCCGAGTCCCGGTAAACCTTCACGTCTTCATCATCGGACGCGGCGGCCGTTTGCGGGTTCCACTCGTACGCGCACTCCGGACAGACGTAGAGGTTGCCGTCCTCGTAGGTGTATTGCGAGGAGCATTTCGGGCAGGCTGGGAGAGTGCTCATTAAGGTTTGCCTTATTGATTGCGCGTTCCGACTCGCCTGCGGCGAGCCGGCCGGAACGCGCATTTGATGTTGCTTCGTTCCCGCTGGAATAAGGTGTGAAGGACGACGCTGCAAGTATGCGCGTCCGGCCGGCTCTGCGGAGCGGGGCCGGATGGCGCAAATAAAAAACTCTCTCACCCCCGTCTCGCTTTCTCGATTGCCGCGACGTCGATCTTCTTCATCGTCATCATGGCTGAGAATGCGCGCTTGGCTTCGTCGCCGCCAATGGCGAGAGCGTCGGTCAAGACGCGCGGGGTGATCTGCCAGTTGACGCCCCATTTGTCCTTGCACCAGCCGCATTCGCTCTCGCGGCCGCCATTGCCGACGATGGCATTCCAATAGCGGTCGGTTTCTTCCTGATCTTCGGTTGAGATCGAAAACGAGAGCGCTTCGCTGTGCTTGATCCCCGGTCCGCCGTTGAGGCCCATGCATGGAATGCCGACGACGGTGAATTCGACGACGATGACGTCGCCCTCATGGCCTGAGGGATAGTCGCCCGGCGCGCGGATGACGGCGTCGAGGGAGCTGTCGGGGAACACGCTCGCGTAGAAGCGGGCGGCGGCTTCGGCCTCCTTGTCGTACCAGACGCAGATCCGGCTCTTGGACATGACTAGGGCTCCTTTTTGTTTGCGGCTTCCGACTCCGCTTCGCGGAGCCGGCCGGAAGCCGCGACTGATGCTGCGCGACCGGTGCCTTCTTAAGACGGTCTCGGCATTCCCGTTCCGACACATAGATGCGCTTTTTCTTGATTGCGCCGGTGCGACAGTTTTTGATTTGCGCATGGCGACTCCCCTGCGGGTAGCCAGCCGCCATGCGCGAATTTTTCGGCGCGCCGGCCGCCCGGCGCGTCGCGATGGAAGAAACTCCAGGCATGCGCCAACGGCCGGCTCCGCGGAGCGGAGTCGTTTGGCGCCAATCAAAAAGCACGAAGCGGACGGGTTCCGCGGCGTAGGGTCTTCGCAATGTTGGTCTCGGAACCGGTCCGCTCCGTGACAGCCAGAGATCAGGGTTCCGGCAGGCCACTTAATGAAGCGGGATATTCCGCACACGGTTTCTCTCATGCCGTGCGGACCTGCTTTCCGCCTTGACCGCATCGCGCGCGTGACGCGAGCGGGTGAGGCTGCCCCACCCGAGCGCCACGCGACGCCTCGCGCGATGCCCTTGCCGGATGGGTGAGGGGATTATGAGGTGTGCAGCAATACCGGGGATTACTTTTTTAGGAGGGGTCGCAGCGCATTCGGTGTTCCGCGCCCGGCGGCCGGCTCGACGAAGGAGAGTCGCCGGGCGCAATCAAAAGAGAGGGCGGGGATAAGTTTTTTTCTGGGGACCGGCGCGATCAAGGAATGCCGATAGCCGAGCGCAGCGCTTAACGTGTCCGCTCAGCTCTTTGTGCACACAATTCTAGCGTCTAAGCGAAGCGCGATTTGAAATGCAATTAATGTGTAACTTAGTTTTGGGTAGCATGTTGTGAAACCGCTTGTCGTTTATCTCGATACATCGGATCTTATTGCGATGAGGGAGGCCGATCCTGAAGCAATTCCATCTGCCGTATTTCGACGCTTGATGGGATTTAAGAACGACGGAGCGGTAATCTTTCCGATCTCTTTTTTTCAATATTTTGAATATATGCAGGCCGCTGATGCAAAATTCACGGACGATAGATATCAGCGGGCGAGATTTCTATTGGAAGTCAGCGGGGGCTGGTCATTCCCTTACTATGAAGACCTGTTAGATGACTCAGTGCCCCAGCAAGGACCGTATTGGATACCTCAAGAATCTTTAAATATGTTCGACGTTGATGGACTGGCGCGCGATCTGCGCGCACGGGTAATCAAGTTGGTCGCAGAGCGCAACTTAGCCAACCGTCGTGATCGTCGGAAGCTTGCTTCACCAACGGGGTTTCAGGAATTTTTGAGGAATAACCCGTCCACGACGGCGCATGTGCAGGATGATTACAGCGACAAGCTATATTCAGACGTTGTCGCGCGCGATGTCGTGATAAAATACCTTCTGGGCGAGATCGATCGAAATTCGGCAAACGAGATTATCCGTTCACGATCGCTGACTTTCGGATCGGTGTATCATTGGTTTTTTGAGCATGGCAGAAATGATAATCCAATGACCGACAAACTTCGGGAGCTAAAACGTAGGTGGGAGGACAGATTTGAGGAACTACGTTCGGCAATGATGCGGGCAAAGGAGATTGCTCAGGAAGTAGCGGTACTTGAGAAATCGATTGCAAGTGGAGCCGCCGGTCAATTGAAAAGCGACCTCAGACAGGAACTTCTGATCGAGCTTAAGCGCCAAAAAGCATCTGCCAAGAATTTTGCTTCTCGGCCCATACGGTCTCCCCTTGTTGACACCATGCGAAAAGCTCCTGGTGCAAGTGAGCGGTTTCAACTGATTGCGGTTGAGGTATTAAACGCAATAGCATGTGAAAAAGTGCAATTCAAACCATCGCTTCTTGGTGATCTTCTTCATTCTGTTTACCTGCCATTCTGTGACCTATGGCGCGGAGATAGAAGTTTCAGCCACATTTTGTTTACAGGTAAGGTCCCTAATGCAGAGAAAGTTGTTTCGAAATTGCAAGACTTGCCTAGTGAGATCGAAAAGAAACTCGGACGGAACTCCCCGCGTTGACTTAGGCGTTATAGGGCTTAGACGCTAGTGCTTTGCCTCCCCGCATCACGACGTCAGTGCCCTGCACGCCGCCTCAATACCCACTCCCGTCCTTCCGCGTAAACTGCCACTTCCCGTTCGGGCCGAGTGAGGCTTTGAGGTCGTCGCTCGGATAGCTGCCTTCGTCGCCGGGCGTGCGGTCGCCGATCTCGAGATAGACGACGTCACGCGTCGTCCGGTTACGGATGCGACATCAGCCACCTCAACGTCATGCCGACGGAGGTCGGCACCCAGACAAGCAGCAACATAGCGATTGTCGAGGGTTGACTGGATCCCGGCCTACGCCGGGATGACGGTGTGGAGAAGTCTAGGCTCAAGCGGAGAGGGGGTTACTCCGCCGCCTGGCGTTTTTTGTTTGCGCCCGGCGACTCCCGTCCCGGGGGCCGGCCGCCGGGCGCGGCTTTGCTGCGCGCCAGTACCGGCTTCAAATACTGTCCGGTGTAGCTTTCCTTGACCTTCACGATGTCTTCGGGCGTGCCGGCCGCAACGATCGTGCCGCCGCCGTCGCCGCCTTCGGGGCCGAGGTCGATGATCCAGTCGGCGGTCTTGATGACTTCGAGATTGTGCTCGATGACGACGACGGTGTTGCCCGCGTCCGCCAGCTCGTGCAGCACCTCGAGCAGCTTGGCGACGTCGTGGAAGTGCAGGCCCGTCGTCGGCTCATCAAGAATATAGAGCGTGCGGCCGGTCGCGCGGCGGCTCAATTCCTTCGACAGCTTGATGCGCTGCGCCTCGCCGCCCGAGAGCGTCGTCGCCTGCTGGCCGATGTGGATGTAACCCAAGCCGACGCGCGCGAGCGTTTCGAGCTTGTCGCGGATCGACGGCACGGCCTTGAAGAACTCGGCGCCTTCCTCGACCGTCATGTCGAGCACGTCGGCGATCGACTTCTCCTTGAAGGTGACGGCGAGCGTCTCGCGATTGTAGCGCTTGCCCTTGCATTCCTCGCACGTGACGTAGACGTCGGGCAGGAAGTGCATCTCGATCTTGATGACGCCGTCGCCCTGGCAGACCTCGCAGCGGCCGCCTTTGACGTTGAACGAAAAGCGCCCCGGTTCGTAGCCCCGCGTTTTGGCTTCGGGGAGGCCCGCGAACCATTCGCGGATCGGTGTGAAGGCGCCGGTGTAGGTTGCGGGGTTGGAGCGCGGCGTGCGGCCGATCGGCGACTGGTCGATGTCGATGATCTTGTCGAAGTGCTCGATGCCGGTGATCTTGTCGTGCTCGCCGGGGTGGTCCTTGGCGTTGTTCAGCTTGCGCGCGACGGCCTTGAAGAGCGTGTCGATCAGCAGCGTCGATTTTCCGCCGCCGCTGACGCCCGTGATGCAGGTGAAGAGGCCGACGGGGACGGACGCGGTGACGTTCTTCAGGTTGTTCTCGCGCGCGCCGGTGACGGTGAGCATGCGTTTGGGGTCGGGCGCGCGGCGGTTTTTCGGGACGGGGACAAAGCGGGTGCCGGAGAGGTATTCGCCGGTGATGCTTTGGGGTGAGTCCATAATATCTTGCGGCGTGCCTTGGGCGATGACCTTGCCGCCGTGGACACCGGCGCCGGGGCCGATGTCGACAACGTGGTCGGCGGTCATGATCGCGTCCTCGTCGTGCTCGACGACGATGACGGTGTTGCCGATGTCGCGCAGGTGTTTCAGCGTTTCGAGCAGGCGGTCGTTGTCTTTCTGGTGCAGGCCGATGGAGGGTTCGTCGAGCACGTAGAGCACGCCGGTCAGGCCTGAGCCGATCTGCGAGGCAAGGCGGATGCGTTGGGACTCGCCGCCGCTCAGCGTGCCGGACGAGCGCGAGAGGGTCAGGTATTCGAGGCCGACGTCATTCAGGAACTTCAGGCGGTCGCGGATTTCCTTCAGGATGCGCGTCGCGATTTCGGACTGCTGCTTGGTGAAGGTTTTCGGGATCTCGCTGAACCAGACGTTGGCGGCCTTGATCGAGAGGTCGCAGACCTCGCCGATGTGTTTGCCGCCGATTTTCACGGCGAGCGCTTGCGGTTTCAGACGGAAGCCGTTGCAGCCTTCGCATGGGTGCGCCGCCTGATAGCGCGACAGCTCCTCGCGGACCCAGTCGCTGTCGGTTTCCTTGAAGCGGCGGGCGATGTTGCCGATGACGCCTTCGAACGGCTTTTCGGTGGAATAATTGCGCGTGCCGTCCCAGTAGGTGAACGTCACGTCTTCGTCGCCGGAGCCGAACAGGAGCGCGAGCTGGACGTGCTTCGGCAGCTTCTCCCACGGCGTCTTCATCGAGATCTTGTAGTGCTTGGCGAGGCTTTCGAGGGTCTGCTCGTAATAGGGCGATGAGACGCCGGTTTTCGCCCACGGGAAGATCGCGCCTTTTTCGAGCGAGAGCGAGCCGTCGGGCACGACGAGGTCCGGCTCGAAGCGGAGTTCGGAGCCGAGGCCGTCGCAGACCGGGCAGGCGCCGGCGGGGGCGTTGAACGAGAACAAGCGCGGCTCGATTTCGTCGATCGTGAAGCCCGACACGGGGCACGCGAAGCGCGATGAAAACAGAATGCGCTCGTGCGTGTCGTTCTTCGATTTGTTCGCGCCCTCGGTTTCGGCTTTCGACAGTGGCTTGTCGACGTATTCGGCGATGGCGAGGCCGTCGGACAGTTTCAGCGCCTGTTCGAATGAGTCCGCGAGCCGGGTGCCGATGTCTTTCTTCACGACGATACGGTCGATGACGACGTCGATGTCGTGCTTGTATTTTTTGTCGAGCTTCGGCGCGTCTTCAATCGCGTAGACGGTGCCGTTGATCTTGAGGCGCTGGTAGCCCTTCTTCTGCCACTCGGCGATTTCCTTGCGGTATTCGCCTTTGCGGCCGCGAACGACGGGCGCGAGAAGCAGAAGGCGCGTGCCGTCGGGCAGCGCCAGCACGCGGTCGACCATCTGCGCCACGGTCTGGCTTTCGATCGGCAGGCCGGTCGCGGGCGAATAAGGAACGCCGACACGGGCGAACAGCAGGCGGAGGTAGTCGTAGATCTCCGTCACGGTGCCGACAGTCGAGCGCGGGTTCTTGCTCGTCGTCTTCTGCTCGATGGAGATGGCAGGCGACAGGCCGTCGATGTGATCGACGTCCGGCTTCTGCATCATCTCCAGGAACTGGCGGGCGTATGCCGACAAGCTCTCGACGTAGCGGCGCTGGCCTTCAGCGTAGATCGTGTCGAAGGCGAGGGACGACTTGCCGGACCCCGACAATCCCGTGAACACGACGAGCGCGTCACGCGGGATCTCGATGTCGACGTTTTTCAGGTTGTGTTCGCGCGCACCCCGGACGTGGATGGTCTTCATCAGCTCGGAGGCGGGGCGGGAATTGGGTTTTGTCGATTTGGCCATGAGAACCGTCTAGCCGAGGGGTGGCGGGACTGGCAATGGAACCCGACGGCGCGGGGGCAATATGGGGGCGGGGTGCGGCATAAAACAGTCCCGCGACCGTGACGCTTGGCTGTCCGGCTGGTTATTCGGTGGCGTTCTAGGCGGCGTCTGGGGGATTGTCCGGCTTGCTGGCCGGGTCTGGGTCGACGATCGGGGCTGGAGAAGGCGTGTCGAGAGCTACGATCATGGCTCCAGCCGTTTCCCGTGAGCCCTGGACGACGTCGGAGGCTCCGTATTGCTTCAGGTAGGCTTCCTCGGCGTCCGAATGAGCGCGGGCGATGATCTGCAGGCCGGGATTGGCGGCGCGGCCCTGGGCGACGATCTGTCCAGCCTCGAAGCAGTCGGGAATGGCGACGATCAGCGCCCGGGCGTCCTTCAGGTTGGCCGACGCCAGATCGGTGACGGCGTTGGCGGCCACGGCGTCAAGACCGCGAGCTTTCAGCGTTTGGGCAGTGTCGTCCCGGTCGTCCATGACGAACAGCGGGGTGCCGCGTTGGATCAGGCTCTCGCCGATCAAGCTGCCGACCCGACCGAAGCCGACCAGCACGGTGTGACCGGTTTTCGACGTGACGTGCTCCAGCTCCGACGCCGGTTTGGCGGCCAGGGGAACTTGCCCTGGGGCTGGTCCCGCGGGCGCCGGTTCTTTCGGCTTTGGAGGCTCAGCCGCGATGGCAGGCCCGTAGCGTTCGACGGCCAGGAACAGCAGCGGGTTGAGCATGATCGACAGCAGCGCGCCCGCCAGGATCAGTTCACGCCCCTCGACCGGGAGCAATTTCAGCGTCACGCCTAGTCCGGCGAGAATGAACGAGAATTCGCCGATCTGGGCGAGGCTGGCGGCAATCAGCAGCGCGGTGCGCATGCCGTGGCCGAAGGCGAGGACGATCAGCCATGCTGCAAGCGATTTTCCGACAATGATAATCGCGATAACAGCCACGACGCGCAGCGGATTTTCGACGATGATATTGGGATAAAAGAGCATCCCGACCGACACGAAGAACAGCACCGCGAAGGCGTCGCGCAGCGGCAGCGTTTCGTTGGCGGCGCGCTGGCTCAATTCGGATTCGCTCAAGATCATGCCGGCGAAGAAGGCGCCGAGCGCCAGCGACACGCCGAACAGGTTTGCGGCTGCAAAAGCGACGCCGAGCGCGATCGTCAGCACGCCGAGGCGGAACAGCTCGCGCGAACCCGTGTGCGCGATGTGGTGCAGGATCGCCGGAATGAGCTTGCGTCCGCCGAGCAGCATGACGGCAACGAATGCGGCGACTTTCAAAAGCGTGACGGCGAGCGTCATCGCCAGTTCGTTCGGCGAGTGGGCTCCCGCCGCGTTGGCGCTCTCGGTGCTCAGCAGCGGGGCAACGGCGGGCAGGATCACGAGTGTCAGGACCATGACGAGGTCCTCGACGATCAGCCAGCCGACCGCGATGCGGCCCTGATCGGATTTGACGAGACGTCGTTCCTGGAGTGCACGCAGCAGCACGACTGTGCTGGCGACGGAGAGTGCGAGACCGAAGACGAGGCCTGCGCCCAACGACCATCCGAATGTCGTCGCGAGGCCGACGCCCATCGCGGTTGCGACGGCGATCTGAACGAGAGCCCCGGGCACGGCGATGGCGCGCACCGCCAGCAGCTCCGACATGGAGAAATGCAGCCCGACGCCGAACATCAAAAGAATGATGCCGATTTCCGCCAGTTCGTTAGCGAGGCCTTGGTCGGCCACGAAACCCGGTGTGAAAGGGCCGACGGCAACTCCGGCGAGCAGATAGCCGACGATAGGAGAGATGCGAAATCTCTGGGCGATGGCACCGAAAATGAAGGCCAGTGATAGGCCGACGACGATCGTAGCGATGAGCGGGGTATCGTGCGCCATTCCAGATGCGGCACCTCCTGAAGGCCGTTCCTCCAGTTTGCCCGGCTCAAGGCGAAACAATCAAGCCCCGCGGGAATTTAGGCTGGAGATTTCAAAGATGAGGGAGTTGGTTTTAGGGACCAGGTTCTGATGCCAAGGGTGCGGCTTCGTGGGTTCCCCTGTTCATCTCGGCTTTGCCTCGGGGATGACGGTGTTTCCGCGACACCCGTCCCCCCAAACGTCATCCCGGCGAAGGCCGGGATCCAGTCAAACCTCGACACCGAAGATACGGATACTTGCCTGGGTGCCGACCTTCGTCGGCATGACGGTGGTTGATCAGCCCGCGCGATTACAATGAGGACACCCGCCCCCGCGGGGAACGGTGTTCATGCGATGATATTCACGTGGTTGTCAGGATACCGTCAGCATTCAGCCTTGACGGCACGTTAAGCGTCGCGGAAATGAACCGCGGATCGTTATCGATGGGGGCATCACGTGAGCGACGCGCCGTCTCTTCTCAACTTTTCGCATCCGGCTCATCCGGTGAACCGAACGCTGACGGTGGTCAAGCTGCTGGTGCTTGCCGTATCCGTCGCCGCGGCCGTACCGACCGCGCGCAATCTGTATTTCTCCTGGAAGAACGACGTGCCGTTCAGCCAGGTCGATCACCGCCTGGCGCAAGCAGCGTTGCTGGAGAAGAATTTCGACTGCCGGATCGCGTATCGTTCGCTGACGACGCAGGGCAATGCGCAGGTTGAGGTCGGATCGTGTGCGAAGACCGGTGACATCTCGATCCGCGTGAAGAGCGCGGACGGTCAGGTCAACTACGAATGGATTGCATTCGATCAGTTGCCGAAGCCGATTTCGAAAACGGCGAGCCTGTGGGACTTGATTGTATCGCGCGCGGTGGCGGATGAAGCCGCACGGCGGGATGAGCCGTTCAATGTTGCGCAGGATGTGACGGTGCTGTGCCAGGCAAAGTCAGGCGACAACATCATTCGCGTCGTGCAATCCGGCGGACAGTGCACGCGCGAAACCGTTTCGATTTTCCGCGGCTCCGTCGAGAAAAGCGCGAGCGTGCCTTGCGATAAGGCGTGTCCTATTAAGTAAGCGCGTGCGACTCCCCTCCGGGGAGCCGGCCGCACGCGCAGGAGTTTTTTTATTGTGCTCGGGGACACGCATTCCGCGCGCCGGCCGCCGAGCACGGCAGTTTTTTATTTTCGCTTCCGACTCCGCTTCGCGGAGCCGGCCGGAAGCGACGGGACGTTTCACCATTCATCTTTCTGCGGCAGGCCGTCGGCGATGTCGTAGTAATCGGACTTCGAGCCGACAAAGATGTGCTCCTTGATCTTGAGGCCCGTCGGTCTGTCGAGCGTTCCGGCGGTGACATAAATTTCTTCGCTGCCGGGGGACTGCCAAAAGAGATTGCTACCGCAGCGCATGCAGAAGCCGCGGTTGCCGGCATCCGACGACGGATACCAGCGCAGCGTCTCGTCATTCAGCAATTTTAGGTCTGCGGCGGCGCAGCTCGTCATCGCAGCGTAATTTCCACTCGTCTTCGCGCATATCGAACAGTGACACGCGAGGATCGGGTTGAGTTCGCCGCCGATTTCATAGCGGACACCTCGGCAATGGCAGCTTCCTGTGGCGTGAACGGTCATTAGCAACGAATATCCTTCGAACGGCGATGCGGCTCGCAGTAAGATCACTGATATTGCGCGCATTTCAAACATTACCGATGAGAATTGTGATCGCTTTCTCCCTGATGACAACTTGACGACCGGGGTTTTGAGGCACACATTTCTCTTTGTGACGGTGCCGCTCTCGCTAGCTGTTCCGGTAATTGCGTCTCGGCCGAGGGGTCGATGAGCTGCGGAATGGAGACGCGAGCCGCAAGGGCTTCACGTGGTGCGTATGGGTCCCGTGAGGCGCATGTGGAACGTGGTAGGCGTGACGTTGAAACAGATCGAGGAGAGGAGATGACTCCACCGGGTTATCAATCAGGACCTCGAGACTTGTTCACGGGGTCAGCAGCTTGACAAGCGCTCTCGAGATTGTGGCCACGCTTGGCTCAGCTGCACTCGCTGCTACAATTTGGATATCTCACACGAGGGAGGCGGTCCGTGCGGCCGCTAGAGCCTCGCATTCAAAGGCCCGGTTTTAGTCTGGGCGAACCATCGAAGGTAAAAAACACAGCCCCGCGCGAATCCGAGGATTCGGCGGGGTTAGTTTTTGTGTGGTGCTTGGTGAAGTTTTTTGTTGTCGCTTCCGACTCCGCTCCGCGGAGCCGGCCGGAAGCGACGGGCTTGGCGAAACAGTCTTTGCACTTCACGGCGACACGTCACTACTGTCATCCTCGGCGTCAGGCCGAGGATCTATCAGGCAGCTATGCGAGATGAGCTATGGATCCCCGGGACGAGCCCGAGGATGACAGTAGATTGCGCTGCGCTTGGCCGTGGATGACCAGACGCATCAGTCCTTGTGGTTCGTGATCGCGACGAATTTGTCGTCGTTCTGGGCACGGCGTTCGTGCATCAGGAAGTCGTAGTAGCCGCAGCGACCGGAGCCCGGGTATGCGCGGCAGGCGGCGGGGCGCGCCTTATA
Source organism: Hyphomicrobium sp. MC1 (assembly GCF_000253295.1). Lineage (NCBI taxonomy): Bacteria > Pseudomonadati > Pseudomonadota > Alphaproteobacteria > Hyphomicrobiales > Hyphomicrobiaceae > Hyphomicrobium > Hyphomicrobium sp. MC1. Next base: position 1,262,839 of record NC_015717.1, read on the forward strand.
GATTGTGCAGCAGCGCTTCTTGGTGTCGAAGAACTGGCAGATGCGGCCGTAGTGCTTATCGCGCTGGCGGCGCATGATGTACTTGTGGCCGTGGGCTTCGCGCGTAAAGCGGCGCTTCGCGGTTTCGTATTTCAGGTCGAAATGCTTGGCGAGGCGTTCCACGTCGCGCTTGTTCAGCGCAATGACCGGATACGAACAGCAGTATCCTGGGCAATTCAAACAATTGTACTGAGCCATTGCGGCTTTGGTGCTCCCGCGTGCGCACGCCATCCTCTGGGTAACGGCCTTAGATCATGCGGCGCGGCAGTCAAGACGGCATTCGCGGCGAACGCGACATTCCGGTGAGACCGTGGCGCGATGGGTTAATTTTGCTTGCGCCTAGTGGGGTGGGCGCTATACAGAACAATGAGAGAACATTGCTGTCCCCGCCCGGTCGATTAGGCCGTGGAGAACGATAAATGAAGTGAAGAAGGTGGCGGGGAGAGCCTTTAAAGTCAGAACGATTCCGCGCTATCCGAATGGCGCGTCTATGCAACTATTCATGTCGGCTGGCGAGCATGCCGCCGGTCGTCGCGAGGGGACGCCGTGGCGTTCCTCGCGTTCAGTCACGTTCAGTCAAGGAGACGAGTGAAATGGCAGGGTCGGTCAACAAAGTCATTCTGGTCGGCAATGTCGGCAAGGATCCGGAGATCCGCCGCACGCAGGATGGCCGCCCGATCGCCAACTTGAGCATCGCGACGAGCGATACCTGGCGCGACAAGCAGACGGGTGAGCGCAAGGAAAAGACCGAGTGGCATCGCGTCGTCGTCTTCAGTGAGCCGTTGTGCAAGATCATCGAGCAGTACGTGAAGAAGGGCGCGAAGCTCTACATCGAAGGCGCACTGCAGACGCGTAAGTGGACGGATCAGTCCGGCGCGGAGAAGTATTCGACCGAGGTCGTCATCCAGGGCTACAACGGCACGCTGACGATGCTCGATGGCGCAGGCGGCGGACGCGGCGCGTCGATCGGTATGCAGGAGAGCGGTCCGGATTACGCATCCGACGGCGGTTTCGGTTCGAGTTCGGGTGGCGAATCCCGGCGCGCGTCGGGTTCCAGGAGCGGCGGTTCGAAGCCAAGCTTCGACAAAGCGCTCGACGACGAGATTCCTTTCTGATGGTCGCT